>JAVZUI010000001.1:0-118394 GCA_038879095.1 Pyrobaculum sp.
CTACGTTTACGAAAATATTTTAAAGTATAGTCATACCAAGTGGCGTGAATCCGTACGTGACTCTGCTTAAGCCTAGAGTTATTTGGCTTTTAATACTTGCAAGTGTGGCCGGCTACGTCTACGCCGCTGACAGAGTGGACCTCTACAAGATTGCGTCGTTAGTCTTCGTGGGCCTCTTGTCCACGGGGGGCTCCGCCGCGTTTAACCACTTCTGGGAGCGCGATATCGACGCCTTGATGACGAGGACTGCCAAGAGGCCGCTCCCCCGGGGCTTGGTGGCGCCAAGCGCCGCCTTGGCCTACTCGGCGGCGCTTTCAGCCATGGGGATACTCCTCGGCTTCGTCCTCCTCGGCCCGTTGCCGGGGCTCTTCGTGGCCCTGGGGTGGTTTTTCTACGCCGTGGTTTACACAGTGTGGCTTAAGAGGAGGACTTGGCTCAACGTCCTGGGCGGGGGCTTCGCCGGCAACGCCACCTTTCTGGGAGGATACGCTCTGGGAAAGGGGACGGTGGACCTCGCGGCGTTGTTGATGTCTTTCGCAATTTACCTATGGATACCTTCGCACATCTGGGCCCTGGCGTATAAGTACAGAGACGATTATAAAAAGGCAGGGGTGCCGATGTTTCCCACAGTCGTCCCACAGGCCATGGCCGTCGTGGTAATATCAGTTCTCAACATCGCCAGCGCTGTGTACGTAACTGCGCTTTACCTAATTTTTAGAGGTATTGACTTTGGAATAGCTCTGGTAGGCGTCGGAGCTGTTATGGCCGTCATTTTTAGCATAAAGGCGCTTGTCAAGAGAGACGACGAGACTATGTGGAAGATGTACAAAGCCTCAAGCCCCGTCCTAACCCTCTTCCTACTGGCGCTGATGCTACCGCCCTGAGGGAGGGATCAGCGGGATTTTCTTCATCTTCAAACTCTTCGCCGCGGCGTATAGCACCAACGCCGTGGCCAAGACGCCGGCGAGGGCGGTTTGACCCGCCAGCCTTGTAACAAGCGCGGCGGCGGCAATCGCTAAAAGCTCCGGGCCGTACCGAGGCGCCTCGCGGTATAGGATTGAGGGCAGGAAGTAGGGCACGCAGAGCCCCGACATAATGACGGCGAAGCCCAAGTAGGCGAAGTGGTGGTGTAGGATTGAGAGGGGGACGAGCCACCTAAATGCAAAAGAGGCGGCGCCGTAGGCGTCTCCCAGCCTGGGCCGCGCCGCGGCGGTTAGCACAGCCGCGGGGAGGAGAAACGCCCAGTAGAGCCCAGCCTTGGCTAGGAGGAAGGCGGCCGCGTAGCTCCCGGCGACGGCGAGGGCGGCGGCCCGGCTGAACCTCCTCCGCGCGCGGGACGCGTCTATCCTGTAGAGGAGGGTGTAGACTGAGGCGAGCGGAAACGATAGCAACGCCTCGAGCGGCGTAGCCGCCGTGGGGAGGAGCGCGAGGCCCAGGACGGTGATTACGTTTGGGTAGTACGTGGGCTTGTCCCATAGCCCCCACGCATACAGCGCCACGTACCCCAGAGAGAAGGGGAGGTATGCGGCGAATCCAATATGCCAAGAGCCGAGCGTCCCGGCGACGTACGACGCCAAGATGTAGACGGTGGCTGCGGGGACGGGGGCGGCGTTGACGAAGCCGGGTAGCTGTACGTACATCACGGCGAGGTAGAAGGCTAGGAGGCCCCAGGTCATGAAGTACATGTGAAGCGCCACGTCGCCTGCCACGGCGAGCCAGACGCCAAGCAGGAAGAAGGCCGCCGAGAGGACGAGGGCGGCTTGCGACGCCCTTATGACGTAGACAACTGCGTAGAAAAACCTCAGAGGGTCGGACCTCCCCAGGGGAAGCATCAGTGCATATGGACCTCGGCGGCCCTTCTCGGGGCTTCGAAGCTTACAGCCTCGCCGTCTCTTATATGAAGTACGCCTCTGACGACCCCCGTGGCGTTGCCGATTAGCATTATGTGGTACGACAAGTGGGTAAACCTAACAGAGGAGAATGGGCCGACGCACACTCGGTCTACCGGGAGCATCGCCACGATTGTCCCGTTGACGCGTGTCTCGTGTAGCTCCGCCCTAAGCCCAGGCGGGTCTAATATCTCCACATCCACGATACATTTTGTAAACGGCGTTGGGTTTACAAAAGTCAAGAACACCATACCAACGTCGGGGGCGGTCATGGCGTAGGAGGCGTCTTTAACATACGGCTTAGACGCGGCGAGGTACGCCAAAGCCAAGGCCACCACAAGCAGAACTGCCAGATACCACCTCATACCCCACCCCCTATACAGAACTTGGGCCGAGAAACCGCAGTAGGCTCAGCCATAGCGGCTTGTGTAAATCCACATTTAAGTTTTAGTGGCGACGTGTCAGCGATTCTACGCCTTTACTTTCTCTATCTCTTCTCTCAGCTTAGACGTTGCCGCCTCCAACTCCTCGTCCCACTTCACCCTTTTCCGCATCTCCAAGGCGTATCTCAGCGCTCCCTCTGCCATTTTTAACACGTCGTAGACAGCATCTCTGCTACTTTTGTACTTCGACAACGCCACGTCAGGGTCCGGGCCGTGGTACTGGTAGTCGTGTAGGTCGAGAGCCAACGACGTCCACAAAGAGACGTCTGCGTACCCAGCCGCTTCTAAAAGACTAGAGAGCTCCTTCATCCTACTAGTGGGCACCCTAGGCGCCGCCTTCTCTTCAAGCCACCTCTTCTCCTCCTCTGCCCTAGCCGCTGTTTTCAACCTCTCTAGTTCGAGCCTTAGCAACGCGGCGAGGATAGCCCTCCACGCCTGGAAGGCCTTCCCCGCGGCGTTGCGTATCAAGCCGTCTTTAACAAATCTAAGCGCGATGTACGCCTCTGTAACCGCCTCTAACAGTCTGGCAGAGGCGTATTCCTCTGTCGTCGGCTTGGGCAGAGGCTTTTCGAGAACCTCGTACACGTCCGTATAGTGGTGGAGTTTAAATACAACGACGGCTAATCTTTTAATGTCCGTGCGTGAGAGTATGTGTGAAGGAGTTTGACAGGTGGTTTCGCCAAGCTGTTCGAAACCTCGACTCGGCGAGGCACGACTTAGAGGAGGGTTTTTTTGAATGGGCGTGTTTCAAGGCGCAGCAAGCCGCCGATCTCGCCGTAAAGGGTTTGTTAAGGTCGAGGGGGGTGGCCAGGGGCGGGCACTCAGTTCTGAAGCTTTTAGAAATAGTAGAGGCTGAGCTCAACGTCTCTGTGCCCTCTGAGCTCAGGGAGGCCGCCGCCGAGTTAGACCACTACTACATCCCGCCTAGGTATCCAGATGCATATGCAGAGGGTAGCCCCTACGAGTTTTTTACTAGAGACATGGCGGCCAGGGCTGTGCGCCTCGCCGAGAGGGTTTTAGAGTGGGTCCGCGAAGTATGGAGTGCCGGGAGGTAGTCCCGGGGGTTTTAGAGCTTGTGCGTTGCCTCGGCGGGAGGCTCGGTAGTTTTTCTGCGCTTTTGACGGGATCCCGGGCCCGCGGCGAGGCGCGCGGCGCGCTCAGCGACTTAGACCTGATAATCTTCGCAGAGGCGGACCGCGGCGCGGCGGTTTGTTGCTGGGGCCTTCCCTACGAGTGCGACTTAATTTTTGTCAAGCCTGAGGATGTGGGCAAGTTGCTGGAGGCCGGTTTTCTGGCCCTCATAGAGGGCCTGTGGCACGGCGTATACCCCCTTTCCCTTCTGATGCCCGGGCGCCCCCGGGGGGCTTCGGGACCCGTGGTCATCGCACCCCTCGCGCCAGGTCGGCCCTCGCCCGGGCGCGCATATGCCTGGCGGGGCGGGGCCGGCGCCGCCGCCAGGCTTGCAACAGTTACTCCATAGGAGTGGGAAACGTCTCTGTTTTTATGCTTTTCGCTCCTCGTAGTTAGATCAACCTAACCTTACGGCGCTCCGACGTAGTTCAACCTTGAAAACGTATAAACCGGACTTGACGTAATCTCCGTCTAAGCGGCGCCGACGCCGTTTACGCCGAGTTTCCGTATGTCTTTTTCGCCGCCGACCCAGCGCCTGACTGAGTTTAGCCAGCCGTTGTTTGCCATATATGCTTGAAAACCGTTCTTTACACAGTTTTCAGAGTTTTTATATATGTCAAGGCGCTTGGTCCGCGCCTCGGACATCCCGTGGCAGATGCAGGCGAAATTCGGCGGGTTTTCACCTGCCTGGGCAGGTGAAATTTCGCCGTTTTCTGCCTGCTTGCGTCCGTAGGGTGCGTCTTCCGTTGCGGTCCGACTGGCAACGCGTGGCGGAGCCGCGGCGGTGCGGGGGACCGCCAGCTACTGGTGGTACCACCAGTCCTTCCGGGGGGTTGCAAGGGGGACCGCAGGAGGGAGCGGGCGGCGGGGAGGGCTCCACGCGGTTTAGGAAACCGCCGACGCAACAGCGCAGACCGGGGAAAAAGAGGGTGTCTGAGAGGACGCGGTGGTGGCTTGCGCCGCGACTTTAGACATGATCTCGCGGTACCTCCTCTGAGCCCAGTGTATCGGCACCACGTCCCTCTCCTCTTCGAAGCCGCATTGCAAACACCGCATCCTCCGGTCGTTGAGTTCGTTCAGTTTCGCATCGCACCATGGGCATACCGTGGAGTATAGTCTCTCCTCGGCGTAGGGCACGCCGTACCACTCCGCGAGATGTTTCAGCCTCTTTAGGAGGCGGCCGACGTTGAGGAGCTGTTTCTTCACGCCGAGGTTGCCCTCCTCCTTCAGCTCCTTCAGCGAGTCCCAGTCCGGCGCGTCTACGACTACCGCGGCTTGTTTTCTCAGTGCTATTCCTACCAGCCTTTTCACTGTCTGTATCTGGAACTCCCGCAAGATTTTGTAAAACTTGGACTGGAGCCTTTTCGCATCTCTGCACGCGTGGCGTTTGCCTTTAGCACATGCGCGTTGTAGTTGTGGTATTGCCCTCTTCGCCAGGTGGATCGCCTTAGAGGGCACTACGAAACGTCCAGTCTTCACGACCGGTCCCTCCTCCAACACGGCGTACGCCACGCCGTTGTAGAGGGCGTTTACGTCAACGACGAGGAGCCGTCTTGGTTGTAACTTCGGCGGCTCCCGCCTAAAGGGGAGCGCGACGTTGAGCGTACACCTCTTGAAGTCTACCCACACCAGCGCCGCGTTGGCAAACTCGGCCCCCTCCTCCAACCTCATTCTAATCCACTTTACCTCTTTCTCGCCTAGCTGGACGATGTACGTATACGGCAGAGTGGGTATCCTAACCGCGACTCTCCTCCTGTCAAGGTCTACGTAGACTTCGTATTTGTTTTGCCCGACGTCGGCGCCTAGGTACATCGGCGCCTACCACCTTTTCTTCAATTTCTCTGGCACCAAACTCAACCACGCCAACCTCTCCGCGAAGTAGTACGAGTTTCAAATAGCGTTGTTGCAAGCCAAGTGGCGCCAGCTAGTCAATAACGTCGTCGTACAATGCCGCAACGGCGAAACCGTAGACGCCAGGTGCGTCAAGGAAGGACTTAAGAACGTCGGAGAAAAGCCGTTCTACTCCTCGGCGAGTGGTTGAATTTGTTTATTCCTCTTCCACTTTGGCACCTTGTAGACCTTGTCAAGAGGCCTTACAATCTTCATGATTCTGTACTCCATGGTTGCATATATGTGGCTATTTAAAGCGTTGAACTAACATGCTAAACGCTCTACATATATCAAAAAACAGAAAAACTCTATAAAGAGCGGTTTTGGGATCTATATAGCAAACAACGGAGGGCTAAACTCAGTAAAGCGCCGGATCGGCGGCGCAAAGGGTATTGGAAAACTCGCCGAAGACGGCGTCGCTTAGATGAAGATTACGTCCACGGGAGGCTTTACAGAAGAAACGGCGTAGGGGGCGCAATGACAGATAAACTGGTGGAGAGAGAATTCAATAGACATCCCTACGTGCGTGTATGTATGAATCGTTAGTAGTGCTCTTCGCCGCGAGACGCCAGGATGCTCGCTCCCGTTTTGGTCAGCTGTCGAAAGAGTGCTAGCGTGTGGGTCAGACGAAAAGGCGAGGCTTGTGGAAGAGGCTTGGGAGGCCTTCTTGAAGAGCCACTTGGTGGAGAGGAGGGGCGACTACTGGGTGATAAGGAGCAGGGGTTAACCCTGTGAACTACAAGTTTTTTAAGGTGAAGACGGCGCATGGGCGTGGCTCCGCGCCTTTTCCCAAGGGAGTGGACCATCGTGGGGGTGCTCACCACAGACCTCGCCCTGGCCCTGGCGCTGGGGCTACCCTCCGAAGCGTGGAGAGTAGCGGCGGTGGTTGTCGCCTACGTAATTCACCTTACTACTTTTAGCGCCTTGTTTGAAACGGCGTCGAGGAGGCAGGTGTCTATTCCCCTGTACTTGCTCAACGGGGCGCCGTACGTCCCCGCGGTTTTCAACACGCCGCCCCCAGTGCTGGCCTACGTCGCCGGCCTATTCGTCGCAGTGCTCCTCACCGCGGCAGGCGGCCGCATCAGGACGCCGGTGGGCTACGTCACTGGGCTGACTCTCTACGCCTCCATGGCCATCCTCATGAGGCACCTCTTGGGAACCCCCGCGCCCAGCGAGTACGTCGCCATGGCGCTATACGTGGCGTACTTCGCCACCTTCGCCCTGTACGTAGAGAGCAGACTCGCCTTCAGAAACCTAGACCCCGCCGCCCCCCTCGCCGTTTGGCTACCCGCGGCGGCGTACGCCGTAGCCTGCCTCCCATCCCTAATAATTGCAGTGGCAGAGCCCACCTACCTCTTGGCAAAAAACGTGGCGAAGAACGAAAAGGTGAAAGACGTAGAGTCTATAAAGAAGATGGGTAGGCGGATCTTGGCAAGTAGCATCGTCTTCACGGCGTTGCTCGTGGCCGCGTACAAGCTTCTAAGTCTTAAATAGGAGTACGAGAAAAGACGTGGTAGACGTAGAGGTCGTGGTCAGCTCGTTGATCTCACAGGCCCCCCTAGTGGCCATAGCGGTGCTCATCCTCTACTACAAGATACGAGGAGTAGAGAACAAAGTTATAGAAATCGGAAAGACGGTAAAAAACGTCGAGGCACGAGTAAGCAACATAGAGACTAGGTTGAATAGCATCGAGACAAGGCTGGAGTCTTTTGCGAATTATCAAGAGACCCTCCTCGACTTCTTAGCCGCCGAGGGAGTCGTCGAACACAGCGTATTGAGGGGACATGTCAGGACGCTGTATCCCCGCGCGAGGTCTAGATACTACACAGAGGAGGCCGAGAGGAGGCTGGTGGCAATCTTAGACAAAGACCTAGACGAGATAACTTGGGACGACTTGACTGAGTTGGATAACATCGCCGAGCTCATCTTTAAAGAATACCTAGAGACTGGGCGGGAGGACTTGCGCAAGTACTACCCAAAGCTGAAGTTCTTCATAGCGGCCATGAGGGGCTATTTGAGGAGGAAGGAGTGGGAGAGGCAGTCATCTGCGACACCACAAAAGTCCTGCTGACTGCCGTCAGCCGGTCGGCTCCACCCAGTTCTTGCCGTCTCTTCTCTCAACCCGGACGCGGCCCGCCTCCTCCAGCCTCCTAACCGCCCTGTAGACGGTGGTGCGGGGGATTCCCAGCTCCTTCGAGATCTGGGCCTCGTACGCCCCTCCCCGCCTGCGCAGGTACTCTAAGATGCGGGCGTCCACCTCGGAAAGCCCGACGTCGCCCCCACCTCTTTTACGATAGAAAACGACGGCTAACAGCAAGGCGGCGGCCGCCGCCGCGCCCAGCAGAAACAGCTCAAGGCCGGGGGCGGAGGAGGGGCGGGAGGCGGCGGGGGCCTGCGGCGTCGCGGGGGTGGTAGCCGGCGGGGCCGCGTTGGCGGTAGTAGTCGCCGCCGCAGGGATGGTGGCACTCGCCTGCGGAGCCGTAGTTGTAATGAGCCCGGCGGGGGCGTTTGTGGTAGCCGTCGAGGTCTGTGTGGGGTAGGTAGGAGTTGTGGTGTTAGTGATCCCCAAGGCGGGTGGGGTCGTGGTAGCCGTCTGGAGCTGTGCGGGTTTGGTGTAGGCTAAGGACCCCGGCCCCCTGGCCACCACCACTAGGTACCTGTCTACGTAGGTGAAGTTTAAGATCTTTAGGTGGGGGACGACGAGTAGCCCCGACTCTGCAAAGATGACGAAGACGTCGGGCGACGTGAGGTTGAAGTAGAGAAAGCCGTCGGCGTCTCCCACCCTCGGCACGTATTTCACAGTCACCACGCCTCCGTCTCCCAGGGGCACTGTCAACATCTGGTTTTGCAGAAGCGCCGGTACAGCCACGCCGTCGACGGCGACGTAAGGCGCAGAGCCCAGAGGGGCGGGCAGAGATATGTTGGCCACCGCGCCCGCGACGGTGGCGTTGAACAGGAGGAACACTGTGCCGTTTGCGAATAAAAACACTACCCAGACCATGGGAAAAGGGATTGGGAAAAAATAAATTTGTTTGGCCTCCTACTTGTCCTTCTTCTCCTTGCCAGACGACTTTTCGCCAGACTTACCCTTCTCCTTGTCGTCGTCAGACTCGTCCTTATCGGACTTGCCTCCTCCAGACCCGTCCTTTTTCTCCGACTTGTTGCTTGAATCCTTCTTGTCGGACTTGCTTGCTGAATCATCACTGCTGGACTTGTTGCTCTCAGACTTGTCCTCCTTCTGCTTCTTCTCGTCTACCTCCTTGGACTTTTCCTCGCCTTTTCTCTTTTCTTCACTGCTTTTCCTCTCGTCGCCGCTTTTCACCTCGATTTCGAACTTGTTGCCCTTCTTCTCCACTTTGATGACGGTGCCGTTTACCACTACTTTCAGCTTGTCGGTGACGTTGGAGAGGTTTTGGCTGAGGTATAGCAACGCGGATGCGGTCTTGTTGTCGTAGGGGGCCAGCCGGGCGGCCAGCGCCCTTAGGACAGAGGACAGCTTAGAGAGGTCGGCGGCGAAGCCCTTGATCTCCAGCTCTGTCTTTGGCGTGGCCACCAACGTGCCGTTTATACGCCTAAACTTCCTCTCTAATTCGTACTCTATCTTGGCCCTGAGCCACGTGCCGTTGTATGAGGTGGAGTTGAGAGACCGCGCCGTTATGAAGGCCTTGAGCTTAAGCTCCTTCGTCTCGTTAGCAGTGGTCAGCACGGCGCCTAGTTGCCTCAGCGCCGTCAGCACTTGTTGCTGGGTGGTGGCGTTTCTCAACATGTTTATCACAGAGGCGATGCGGGCCGCCGTTGTGTTAGTAAACGGCCCCACGGCCTTGCCCACCACGTGTATGTAGTACAGATCTGTGGCGTTGGTGACATTCAACTTTACATTTATAGTGAGCGTCTTGTTCTTATTAAAGTTTATTACAATAAACGTGCCGTTGTCTTGATACGTGATGTGTATGTTGCCAGACGGCGTGGCCACGTAGGTGACGTTGGCGGCCAGCGCCAAGGCCGCTACTAGGCCCACCACTACTAGCCACCGCATGCGCCCCAGAGAAAGCCAAAAATTTAAGGAATGCCGTCATTCCACAGGCGGAACAGCCCCTTATCAAAATTCCTCATATGGCAAATCCAGACTCCCAGTCGCCAAGCGCCCCTATCCGCAACTCTGATGTAGGGCTATTATGTCGATTGTAGGTTGTTAAACGCCTGCCTTTGTAGATAATGTTTTTATATGGAAAAAATAAGTGTCTTATGTCTATCCGGTGGACGGGGGCTCACTGGGTTCTCTTCGGCGTGGTTTCGGCGAGTTTTTTCCTAGACGGGGTCTTGTTTAGCCTAGTCCCCGCCACCGTCTACCTGATAGAAGGCCTCGCCTCTTACGCCGTGGTTATCTTCTTCGCCAACTCGCTGGCTTTCATGGCGGGGGCGTTGCTTTTTGGGAGAGTTACCGACCTTTTGGGGAGGCGCGTGGGCCTGGTGGTGACTTTGGCTGTATACACCGTAGGGGCCGCGGCTTTTGCCATTGCCTACTGGCTGGGGCGCCTCGACTTAGTTACAGCTCTTGTCCTCACCAGCGTCATCAACCTGGGAGTTGGGGGCGAGGTGGGCCCCGCCTACGCCGCGTTGGCGGAGCTCTCTCCCCCTGGTGTTAGGGGCAGGGCGTTGATGTTAGCGACGAACTTTTGGAACATAGGAGCGGCGGTCATTGCCACTATTTCGCTGTGGTATCAGGAGATCGTGGGCGACCCCTCCGTGGCTGTTCTCTACACGTTTGTAACGGCCCTGGCCCTCGCCGCGGTGGTCCTTGTCGCGAGGCTCCACCTGCCGGAGTCGCCTAGGTGGCTTGCGGCGAGGGGTAGGCGGGCGGAGGCGGAGGCCTTAGCGGCGAGGCTGTTGGGCACAGCCCAAGTGGACCCCGCCGACGCGGGCCTGGGGCTGGGCGAGGCCGTGAGGAGGTATTTCTTTAGGCTGGTGGTGTTGATAGTGGTGACCGCTACGCAACTAGTCACTTACAACATCGCCGCGTATTACTCGCCTTATGCAAGCGGCTTTGCCTTCGGCCCGGAGTCGGCGCCATTGATAATCGTCGTTGCGAACTTAGGCGCGTCGGTAGGCGCCTTTTTGTTCATCCCGCTTATTGACAAGTCTAGGCGCGTTGCCCTGCTGGCGTCTTACCTCGGCGGCTTTGCCACCGCCTTGGCCTTGGCCCTAGCTCACGGAGGTAGCTTCGCGGCGTACCTCGCGGCGCTGTTTGTAAACTTAGTCTTCTCTGAGTGGGCCTGGGCTTCTCTGAGCGTTTTAGAAAGCGAGCTCTTCCCCACGGGGGTTAGGTCTTCGGTAGTTGGGCTCGTCACGGCCTCTGCCTGGCTTGTGAACGCCTTTGCGGTGTTTACCGAGGGGGCGTTGACCGCGTGGCAGTTCTTAGTGTTAAACGCCGTCTTGTGGGGGCTGGGGCTGGCGGCGGCGTCGGCCTGGACCATGAGGGGGGTGGAAAGCGCCGGGAGGAGGCTTGAGGAACTTATTTAAGCAGGTGGTATGTGGCGTATATGAAAATTGAGGGTGTCATCGCGGCCACGGTGACGCCGTTTGCTAAAGATGGCGTAAATTACGAGGGGCTGAGGCTCCTCCTCTCTAAGATAGTGGCCGACGGGTACCACGGGGTGTTTCCCACCTCCTCCACGGGGGAGGTGACGAAGCTTACCTTTGAGGAGAGGGTGAAGGTTATGCAGGTGGCAAAGGAGGTGGCGGGGGGACGCGCCCTGGTGGTGGCGGGCACCGGCACAGGCGACCACGTCTCCACTGTTGAGATTGCCAAGAAGTACAAAGACGTGGGAGTCGACGTCTTGTTAATTACGCCGCCTTACTACATACAGTACGACTGGGCCGGGATCTACGCCTTTTACAAAAAGGTGTTGGACAAGGTGGACATGCCTGTAATCCTTTACACCATCCCCCTGGCGACGGGCTACAACATACCCGTGGAGGTGTTTGAGCTTGTGGCGAACGAGTACAGCCAGGTAGTGGGGGTGAAGGATAGCAGCGGAGACTTCCGCTACCACCTAGACCTCATACACCTCCTGGGGAGGCGCCTGTCAGTGTTGCAGGGCCTCGACATGTTGTTTGTGCCTTCGCTCCTCATGGGCGCCCACGGAGGCGTCTTGGCCGGTCCCAACTTCCTCGGCAAAATCACTCTGGAGCAGTACCGCCTTGTTAAAGAGGGCAGAGTGGCAGAGGCTGTGGCGCTTCATAACAAGTTGATGCCCCTCTGGCGCTTCATGGGCGGCTGCGGGCTGGTGGGGAAGCTCGGCGGAAAGTGGCCCACGTTGTACAAGGTGGCCACACAGCTGGTACACGGCGTAGACATGGGCCCGCCGAGGGAGCCCCTCCCGCCGATAGACGACAAGGACAAGAAGGAGCTTGAGAGGCTTTTAAAAGAGCTTGGGCTAATCTAATGGGGGTTGTCGATAGGAAAGTTTTTGAAATTCGTAAAAAGGCTTTTTTAGAACGCCTCGAGAGAGAGGCCCTCCAGGAGAGGGTCGACGGGGACATCCTGCCCCTCCTTAGGCTGTTGAACAAACACCCCGACTTGTACACCACGTCTAGCTGTAGCGGGAGGATCATGGTGGCGGAGGCGGTGAGGCCTAGCTACAGCAAGGGGAGGGGCTTCAGGCCTGTGGCCAAGTGGCACCACCCAGTCCCCCCGGAGCTTGTGGGCGAGGCGGCCTCTAACGCGGAAAACGCCTGGCTTATGGTCAGGGGCGCCATCCTCCACGTAGCGGCCGCAGATGCCAAGACGGCTTACCGCCTAGTGGAGGTTGGGCGGGAGACTGGCCACAAGCACAGCGGCATCATCGCCATGAACAGGGCGGGGATTTTTGTAGAGATTCTGGGCGAGGAGCGGCTAGATATCCCGCTGAGGCGTAACGGCTCGTACGTCGCCGATTTAGAAACAGCCGTAGATATGGCAAATAAAACTTTGATATTAGCTAAATTACGGCTGTTTTGGCTGGCCGCCAGGCTTGAGGCTGAGTTTTTCAACGTGCCGTCGCCCCCCTCCGAGGAGATCAGGAGGGCTATTAGGAAAGTGGCCGGTTGCCTAGAGTAACGGCGCTACGTAAGATTTTTTAAATTGGATACACGCCGCGTACATGGCGAGGGCAAAGTCCGCACAGGCATTGGCAGACCCCAGGAGAGTCCTTATTTACAAAATCATCGAAGAAAAAGGCCCAGTAACTCAGGGCCAATTAGTAAAACTTACAGGCATGTCTTGGGGACAGGTGCAGTGGCACCTCTACGTCTTGGAAAGAGAGGGGAAAATAAAGAGGGTTGCCAAAGATGGGGTGACGTTTTACACAACTCCGCGCCAGGCTATTGAGCTTTTGTCAGAGTGATATTCAACTTGTTGTAAGCCAGCGGCTTGTTTAAAAACCCTATAGGTATCGCCGCCAACCCGCCGCCGTCCACTACGCTAGGCACAACCACGTCAGGCGGGGCAGAGACGACGTAGCGCCCCGGCGGTAGGTCAACTTTTATCACATACGTCCTGTCCGCTGGGATTAGGTTTAACCTCCCCGGCCCGGGCAGAGTCTTGTTCACAACGCCCCTTAGCTCCACCGACTTTACACACGCCACGTACGAAACCCTCTCAATTCTATACTCGTTGTTTCGGTAGACTACGGAGGAGATGTCGAGAGGTTTTTGAGAGTAGAATTCTAGGTATATGTGTAACACGCCTAGTTGTTGCGACACGGAGAAGTTGTAGGGCTCGAAATACTCTTTATTTAGGGGCAGGTAGCTCGCCGATGTTAAATTATAAGTGGCGTTTCCAGCCCTGGCCTTGAAGACGTAGATCGAAACCGGGTCCTCTAGACGGGCCCTCTGCACGGTTATGTTGAAGTAGTAGATGTACTGGTTCCCCAAGCCGGCGCAGGCGGCCACGTCTGGCGTCGCCACGTATAAAGCGGCGGAGAGCACCTTAGTCTGGGGCGGGGGCGTAGTAGAGGCGGCGGGGGTCGTGGTCGTGGTCTGCGTGGTACTGCTGGGCGTCGGCTTCGACGTAGTAAGAGGGGGGGCTGTGGAGGTGGGCGTCTGGGCGTGGTAGTAGAGGACGTATACGAGGGAGGCGGCCGCCGCTATTAAGATCGCCGCCGCGATGGCGATGGCGTAGTTTACTACGGCGCTCATAGCCACTGGTTTATAAAAGAGACTAGGGAGCGGAGGGACTCCCCGTCCACTCTCCTCTCTGTGTCTAGGGCGTTTAGGTTGAGGGTAAGCGGCGTCACTGCGATGTTGCCTTCTTTAACCACTACGTATACGTCTGTGTCCGGCTCCGGCGCCACGTCTCTGCCGTAGAGCCAGAAGTACCTCACCCCCCGGGGGTCTACCCTCTGCTCGACTTGTTGCGCGTACCTCACCTTAGCCGCCCTCACCAACTTCGCCCTCAGCCCCTTGTCTAATCTGCGGGGGAAGTTTATGCTTATGACGTCCACCCCCTTGGGCATGCCGCGGTCAGCCACGTATTTAACAGTGGCGTGTACCACCCTCCGCATCACCTCCATCATCCCGCCGTCTAGCTCCCCCCAGTCTTCTAAGTAGGCGGAGTAGGCGATGGCCGGTATGCCTAGTAAAGCCGCCTGGAAGGCGGCCCCGAGGGTGCCGGAGGATAGGATCACCTGCAGAGAGGTGTTGTCCCCCAGGTTTATCCCAGAGAGCACTAAGTCGTAGCTCCTGCCGAGGCCGTAGGTGGCTAGGTAGACGGTGTCGGAGGGGGTTCCCGAGGTGGCCACCGCCTTGAAGCCGCAGATGTCCATCTGATACATCCTCAGAGGCTTGTGTAGAGTAATGCCCAGCCCGGTGGCGGACTTGGGAGACTCTGGGGCCACCACCTCCGCCTCGCCGACCTCGGCGGCGAATTGGTACAAGAGCCTAAGACCCGGGCTGTGGACTCCGTCGTCGTTAGTGACTAAAATCCTCACAGAGGACGTATTGGTGAGATTTTTATTAGTTTAGATCAACTGTAGCTCGATCTTCACCGTGTCAGGCACGCGTATAGTCATCAAACGCCTCAAAACTCTTTCAGAGGCCTCGATGTCGATGAGGCGCTTAGATATGCGTAGCTCCCAGTGGTCAAAGGTGTGGTAGCCCTGCCCAGAAGGCGCCCTCCTCACCGTGACCATAAGCCTCCGCGTCGGCAACGGTATTGGCCCCCTGACCTCCACCCCCATCTTCTTGGCCAAGTCCACAATTTCCCGCGCCACCTGGTCAACATCAGCCGGGTTGGTGCCGTAGAGCCTAATCCTCACCCTACGCCTAGCCGCAAGCGACATGGAAGAGGCCGAAAAAACAGTTTATAAATCTATTCCTAGCGGCTTAGCCGCGGGCCGTCTGAAGCTACGCCAAACGCCGAGGCCCTACGCGAGCCGCGGCTCTGACGAAGGCCCGCCCAGCTGCGTCTTAGGCGTAGATAGTTAGTGGGACGACGCCGCTGGCTAGTTAGGCGCCTAGTATAGAGGTGGGCGCGATACGCTAATTATTTAAAGGTGTATTCCAACGGAGGGGTATGAGTTTTAACAGGCCGCCTAATGGCGTGTACTACTTAAAGACGCCTGTGGAGCTGAGAACATTTATCAACTTGTTAAAGAAGTTTAGGGGATACGCCACTACTCTGATTACACTTTACATAAACTCAGAGCGTCCGATGCCAGACGTATTAAACCTGCTTAGAAGCGAGTGGTCTACGGCGTCGAACATCAAGGACAAGACCACTAGGACCCACGTCCAAGACACGCTGGAGCGCATCATAAACAACCTCAAAGGCGAGGCCAAGGCGCCGGAGAACGGCATGGCCGTCTTCGCGGGCTTTCACATGGTCAACCAGGGCAACTTCGAGTGGGTGTACTACGTGGTGGTGCCCCCCCAGCCGATCTACACCTTTAAGTACATCTGCGACACGGCCTTTCACACCGAGATATTAGAAGACCAGCTACACGCAGGCGTGGTGTACGGCATAGTGGTCATAGAGAGGGGGGAGGCGGTGATAGCCCTATTGAAGGGAGGCCAGTGGGAGGTGGTGAAGACGGTGGAGTTCTTCGTCCCCGGCAAGCACCACGCAGGCGGGCAGTCGGCAAACCGCTTTAAGAGACAGACCGAGCACTTGGCGGAGGCCTTCTACAAGCTGGTGGCCGAGGAGGTGAACAAGATCTTTCTCCAAATCCCCACTCTAAAGGGAATAATCGTCGCCGGGCCGGGCCCCACCAAGGAGGACTTCTTAGAAGAGGGGGGCCTCGACTATAGGCTTAAGGAGAAGGTGTTGGCCGTGGTGGCCGCCTGTTGCGCCAACGAGTACGGCGTCGTGGAGGCTATTAAGAACGCCCAGGAGCAGTTGAAAGAAAGCGAATACGTAAAGGCCAAGGAGGTGATGGACCGCGTGATGTACTACGCCGTTAAGAAAAGCGACTACTTCGTCTACGGAAAGGAGAGGGTCTTAAAGGCGTTGGAAAGCGGCATGGCCGAAGTGGTGGTAGTCGCCGAGGAGCTGGGCGAAGACGCCGTCCTCGAGGCGGTTATGAAGGCGGAGGAGAAGGGGGTCAAGGTGGAGGTGGTGCCCAAGGGCGTCGAGGAGTCTAAGACTTTGATGCAGGCCTTCGGCGGGTACGCGGCGTTGTTAAACACGCCCATTTGGGTGTTCGAACAGGCGGTACAAGCCGCGGAGGCCAAGGCTTAGAGCTGTATCACCACGTCGGCCACCTCCTCAAATTCGCCTAGGTGAGACGTTACCACTACTGTGGGGACAATCGACGTCAAGTCTCTGACGAGCTCCACAATCCTCCTCCGGTGCTCCTCGTCGAGGTGCTCGGTGGGCTCGTCCAGCATGATGAAAGGCGCGGTGCCGATGAGCGCCCTGGCGAGGGCCACCCGGAGGGCTAGTGCGACTAAGTTCTGCTCCCCCAGCGACAACATGTAGTGCTCCATGGGCCCGCTCGGCGTGTTTACCCTAATCACATACCTGCCGTTCGACTCGGCGAGGGAGGCCGAGCGGAAGGACTCCTTATGCCTAAGCTTGATAAACACGGCGTTTAACTCGTCGTTTATCGCCTTCAGCAGTATCTGCCTAGCAAGCGGCTTCACCTCGCCAAGCACGTTTCTAATATGCCTACCCGTCTCTAGAGACTTGTCTAGTTTCTCCAGCTCGGCCCTCCCCGCCTGGAGCTCCTCCTCGGCCTGCCTGACCTCCTTCTCCAACTGTTCCACGTCGCGTCTATACTCAGCCGCCTTTGAAGAAGCCACCAGGTACTCCTCATACGCCTTCTTCAACCCGCCGTACTGAGACTCCAGTTCCTCGACCTCTTTTTTCAACGCCTCTGCCCCCCGCTCCACCTCTACAAGCCTGCCGTGGACCTCCACCACCCTCTTCTCCAACTCCTCTCGCCTCTGGCGGAGTTCTAAAATCCTCCTTTCTAAATCCGCGGCCTTGGAGGCCAGGGCGGAGAGGTACGCCGCCCTCTTCTCCAATTCCTTCTTCTTCTGGTAAAGGGCTTCCAACTCGGCGAGCCTCCTCCTCGCGGCAGCTAAGTCGACGGATAGGTAGGCCTTTTGGCTTTGATACAGCCGGTCCAGCTCCTCCAGCCTCTTGACGAGAGACTTCGCCTCCTCCACGGCCTTGGAGAGCCTTTGGACCTCCTTCTCCAAACCCGCCGCCTCAAGCTCGTGCCGCTGCACCGCCTCTCTACTAAGCGGCGAACCGCACACAGGGCACCTCCCCCCCTCCGCCCTCTGCGCCAGCCTAAGGACGTCTTTAATTAAGTCGAGTCTCGACCTAAGCTCAGCCTGGCGCCTTGTGAGCTCCTCAAGCCTCCTCCTAGCCTCCTCCAGCCTCTCCGGGCTGTAGGCCCGCACCTCCTCAGGCACTCTTTCGGCCGACGCCACCAGCTGCCTCAGCTCGTAGTACTCCTTCTCCACGTCGGGTACTTGCGGCATCCTCCTCAGCTCCTCCCCGGCCTTCAAGGCCTCGTCCAGCTCTCTTTCTAAGCTCTCTAAGTCTTTTTCCAACTGGATAGAGGCGTGTGCGAAGTCTTCCAACTTATTCTCAAGCTCCTCTCTCTCTTTTAATAGAGAGGCAAGCCTCTCCCGCGCCTCTAAGTACCTCCTCTCCACCTCTTTGTAGAGGCGGGCCGCCTCCTCCAGCTCCCTCGCCCTTTGCTCAGCCTCGGCAAGTCTCCTCCTAAGCTCCTCCAGCCTCGCCCTGGCCGTAGATAGCCTTTTTTCTAACTCCTCCAGCCTCCCGCCCACCCTCTCCCTCCTCGTCCTCAGCTCGTTTAACGCCTCTTTTACCAACTCGTCTACTTTGTCAAACTCGTCGAGTCTCAAGACTCTGTCTAAGTACTCGGGCTCGTGTAAAATCCGCCTCAGCTCGCCCTGTCTGATGTATAAGAGGTGTCTGTACTCGTCCACCGTGAGGCCGAACTTCGTGGCCAGCGCCGAGGTGACGTCTGCATCGCCCCGCGCCACCACGGCGCCGTCGACTACCAACTGCGTCCCCCCGGGCGAGCTCCCAGAATCTGCAAACCTCCTCACCACAACCACGTCCCGCCCCCCCACGGACAGGTATAGCCTCACCTCGCCGTAGGGCGCCCCCCGCCTCAAGAAGTCCGACCACCTGCCGCCCACCCTCCTCACCCACTGAGAGCCGAAGAGAGCCACGGAGATGGCCTCCATAATCGACGTCTTCCCCGCGCCGTTGGGGCCGTGTATGAAGTTCACCCCCTCGCCGAATTTAAAAGAGGCCTTGGCGTGCGCCTTGAAGTTGACCAACTCCAGCCTTTTAATCATACAACGCCTTTAACAAAAGCCTGTAGGCGGCCTCTCTGTCCCCGTCTCTGACCAACTCCATGGCCTTCAACACCGCCTCGGCCCTCTCGCCCAGCCGCTCTTTCATTATGCGCCAAATCTCCTCCATGGCGGAGCCCCGGAGGGCCAGGGCCTTCTGAGGCGCGCTAGACCTATCCACCACGTCTACGTACAACGCCTTTGAGAAGCGGGACGCCAGCTGCCTCGGCTTGACGCCGCCTTCAAAAACGCCGTATATCTCCACCCTCACGAGGGCGCCCGCCTTGTCGAACATCTTGACGGCCTCTTCAAAAGCGGTCGCCAAGTCGTTTTTATCCCTGGCGTATATCCTAACGCGGTACGCGCCTCTTCGAGGGGGGAGCGGCACCGCCTTGTGGGACACCGCCTTGCCCGCGGCGTCTAGCAACACGGCGCCCTTCGGCGCCAGGTCCTGAGCCTTCTCCCACCTGCCCGCGTAGTCCCACGTCTCGAACTCCCCCACGTCCCAAATCTCCAGCGAGCCAGCCCATAAAGCGCCTACGGGGTGCCTCGCCAAGTGGTCGTGGACGTGGCCTGCGGCGATGTGTAGGTAGGGCAATCCCTGGAATACCTCCTGGGGCATGGTGAACTCGTCCTCCTCCGCGGGATACCTCGCCTTGACCCCCTCCACGGCTTGGTGGATAGCCAGCACCGAGCCGGGCGGGGCTTTTAACAGCCTCTGCCTATACTCGGCGGCGAAGTCCCTCGGCGTGGCGCAGGCGCCGTATATAACCACGCCGCCGAGGTCCGCGGCCTCCCAGCACAATAGCCGGGCGGCCCTCACCCTGTCCACTAGCCTAAGGACTGTGTCGAAGATGCACTCCCGCGGGGTGGGGCACCTCTCGGCCTCCGCCTTGAAGCGGAGGTAGTTAAAGTCGTGGTTGCCGCCGATTACGTACACCGGGAGGCCCGAAGCCTCCACGGCCTCAATGAAACGCACCACGGCCTTGGTGGGGGGCCTCCTAGAGTCGAAGAGGTCCCCGGTGACTAACACGGCGTCGGCCGCCTTGCCCCGCCTCAAAGCCTCTTCAAAGGCTGAGAAGTAGTCCTCCTCCCGCTCGGGGAGGTGGTACTGCGCCCTGCCCAAGTGGGCGTCTGAGATGTGTAAAATCTTCATGTCACCTCCAGCGCCTCTTCAAGCGCCTTGTAGACGTGCGGGCAGCCCCTCCCAGACCCGCACAGGCTACAGGAGGGCACCCCGTTTTCAAACACCACCTGCGCCTCCCTGCCTCCGTCGTCTACCACGACCACCACCCTCCCCCCCTCTCTCTGTTTTCTCACCACTCTCAGCCTCGCCGCGGAGAGGCGGACGCTTATCGGAGGCGGCTCGTTGTACAGCCTACGCCACATCTGAGTCACGTCGGCCGACTTGTCCACCCTCCACGCGGCCGCCAAGTCGATGTCGGCGCCGCCGTAGTCTAACACCCTATCTCTTACCTTAATGACGACGGGGAGCTTGGCCAAAGGCCCCAGCACCACCGCCTCCCCCACGTCGAGCCCGGGGAGGTTTTCTAAAAAGTCTTGCGCAAGGAGCTCGCTGCTCTCCCTAACCGCCTCCTGGTCTTTTGGGTTTACAATACGCATGATCACCTGGCTTTGGCACTGGCTGATCACGTCGGGGTCCACCTTGCTGGGCCTCTGGCTCACCACCACTAGGTAAACGCCGAACTTCCTGCCCTCGGAGGCCACTCTCGCAAGCGCCTCGTAGGAACGGGTCTTGCGCAGAGCCTTCGGAGGCGCAAAGCGGTGGGCCTCCTCAACGAGCAGGACCACAGGCCAGGGGATCTTCACGCCTTTGAGAGACCTCACGTGGTTAACCCTTGCCTGGAAGATCCTATTCACCAGGTGTGAAACCACGTAGTCCTGCACTTCTTCGTTTATGCCAGCGAGGTTTACAATGGTGACGTCGGCTAGGATCTTGGAAAGCGGGGTAGAACGCGGCGCGAAGACCCCAAGCCTCTGGAGCCTCTTTAAATAAGTCAAGGCGCTGAAAACGGCGTGTCTATCCCTCTTAGAGAGGTGTTTTAAGTCCTCCACTGGGAAGCCCCCGTCTATTTTATACTGCTGTAAAAACTTGTTCAAAGGCCCCTCCCCCGCCAGCGCCGCCTGGAGGACTTTTTTCAAGAAGACGAGGCCGACGCGCCTCCCGGTGGTTTTTCTCACCTTCTTGGCGTAGGCCCAGGCGAGGTATATGGCGTACCTAATCTTCTTGGCGCCTGGGGGCACCCCCGCGGCGTTGGCCAAGGCGTCGGGGTCTGTGTCTAAGACGCCTATGCGGTACATGAGGTCCCCGGCGTGGTGTTTAGACACGCGGACTACCCTCGCCTCGTAAGGCCCCAGCTTGTAGACGCCGTCTCTTATCGGCACATACTCGCCGTGTGGGTCCACCACCACTATCTTAGCCCCCCTCTTTAACAACTCCTCTATCAACACCACCGAGAACCAAGTCTTCCCACTGCCGGTGGCGGCCAGCACGGCGACGTGGCGCTTAATGCCGTTTACGTCTAGGCAGATGTCCAGAGGCCTGCTGGCGAGGCGGCCCACGCACAAGCCCTCCTCCACTTTGAACAACTCCTCTAGCTCAAAGTCCTCAGCCAAGTAGACAGAGGACCCAATCCTCGGCGGCTGCTTAGGCTGTTTAAGCTCTCCGTCTTGTAGATATCCCAAGACCTTGACCTTGGCCACCTGTACTTCTAAAATGTTGCCGGAGACCTCGCTCACCACGCTGTAGAGGGGAAGGTCTCTCTTCGCCGAGTAGGGGTCTCTGTACAGACGCACTATCTGGCCCAGCAGCCTCACGTTTACAAAGTCCTTAACCCCAGGGTCGAACTCCAAGTGGTCTACCACCACGTAGTCGTACAGGCTCACAGGCTTCTCTGGGTCTAAGGTGGCTAAGAACTCAAAGGGGGTAGACGCGGCGATGACGTAGCCCACCCTCATAGGCCCCAGGCGAGGCGAAGCCGCCTAGAAACCCCCACGTCCTCCACCATTTTTTTCAAATAGACGGCGTACTCCGCGAGCTGTCCCGACTTCAACGTGGCGATGCTGTGGGCGTACCAAAGCCAAGTGTTGTAATGCACGGGGTCTTTGTACTGGTCGGCCAGGAGAGAGGCCACGTCGTCTACCTCTGCGGCGGGGAAAAACGCCTTCACGGCCGCGCCGTCGAACATCTTCGTCCCCCAGGCGGGCATGTCCACGAGCAGAGGCTTGTCGCCCCTCCCCAGCTTCACGTAGAAGAAGTACACCTTGGGAAGCCTTTCCAGAGCCTCTCTAATAAGGCTAATCACGTCGCTGTTGTACCTATCCCTAAGCCTAAATATGAGCGAGTCCTCCACTCTGTCCTCGGCGGCTTTCACCAGCTTGTCCACAGTGGCGATGCCCTTGTAGTTGATGTAGGCGTCGCATCCCCCCACCAACATGGGCACGGTGTAGAAGCCCTCCGGGAGCAACCTGTCCAACAGCTCGGCGTCTGTCACAGTCTGGGCAATCAGCATAGACAACAGCCTCGCGCCCTCGTAGTCGCCCCTCCTCGCCATTTTATAAAACTCCACCAGCTCCTTTCTAAACCTCCTAATCCAAAGCACTGAGTACCACGCCAGGCCTTTTTGAAAGACGTGCTCCCGGTACCTCGCCGCCAGTTTTTCAAAGAGGAGGTGCTCTTTTAACAACTTAAAGCTGTAGTCCTTGGAGACGAAGACCACCCTGGCCCCCAGCTCCTCGGCCCTTGCGAGAAGCCTAGAGAGCATGTTCAACGCAGTGGCTAGCTCCGGGACGTAGTACAAGTTTTGAAACTCCCTGGTGAGGATGAGGTTGTGCACTAGCCTAATGGCCTTGGCGTACAGCGAGCCGTCCATCAACAGGTAGTCGACGCCGTGTTTCTCCAACGCCCTAATCCCCACCAACGCCTCTGCCATCACTAGGTACGCCCAGGGCAGAGAAGGCGAGTCCACCGCCGCCACGTCCACTAGGAACTCCCGCTCCACAAAGTCCGGGCCCACGGCGGCGGCCCTCGCCAAGACCACTTGGTGGCCGTTTGACAACTTCACAAGCCCAATCCCGCCGTCTACGCCGGCGGTCCTCGCCTCCCCGGCCCCCCGCTCGACGCGTCTTTTTAAAACGTCGACGCCTAGATCCTCCGCGGAGAACTCCCACTCAGTCCTCTTGTCGGCGTACTCCGCCAGCCTCCTCCTAGCCCCCGTGATAAACAAGTCGAAAAAATGGTCCACATCTATTTTATCCACAGTGCTTATATAGTTGAGATTTACACGTGCCGATACAGAGTAGCCTAAAACTTTTAAACAAGTCAAAAAAGGGCAAGGCCGCCGGGAGGAGTCGGCCGGGGCCGCGCCTTACTGTAGATACTAAATTGAAACAAAGCTTATAAGGACGAAGCGAGTTAAAGCTGTGGAGGAGCTGATATCCAAGGTGGCCGAGGTTAGGAGGACACTCGACTCCCTCTTCTTCAAATTCTCCGACGAGATAAACGCAAGCCTCACCGCCGTCCTAACTAGAGAGAACTTCATCCTCATCGGGCCCCCCGGCACTGCCAAGACTATGCTAGTGGCCACGATTTCGAAACTGCTAAAGGCCAAGTGGTTCTACCGCCTCCTCACCAAGTTTACAGAAATTGAGGAGGTGATCGGGCCCATAGACGTTGTGGAGCTCCTCAAGGGAAACGTGAAGAGGATATATACAAACTCCATAGTGGAGGCGGACTTCGCCTTGTTGGACGAGATCTTCAACGCCTCGAGCGCCATACTAAACACCATGTTGACAATCCTAAACGAGAGAGTTATATACGACGGCGGCAGCGTAATCCCCGTAAAGACCTGGACCGTATTCGGCGCGACGAACAGAATACCCGACGAGGAGGAGCTCCAGGCGCTCTACGACCGCTTCCCGCTGAGAGTCTTCACAAAATACGCCCAGCCCGAGGAGACGGAGGAGCTTATGAAGACAGGCATTAGACTCCGCAGGGAGTACGACAAGAGGTCATCTATCATGTCCATGGACGAGGTAAAGAAGCTGAACGAGTACTTACAAAACTACGTCTACGAAAACGTCGACGTCTTGGTGAAGCACATATCGCCAATAGTGGCCGCCTACCTCGACCACGTGGTTATTTCCAACCGCACGAGGGTAAAAGTGCCCTTCTACGTCGTCGCGTACCTCTCAGTGCTGGGCATAAAGCTGTCCGACGTAGACGCCGCCACCGTCAGAGCCGCAACTCTAAAGGTGTTAAAGTACTTAGTAAAAGACCGCGAAGACCTGTCTGAGTACGAGTCCTTCATCTCCACCCACCTGCCGGGCAACCTCTCCGTGCTGTACGACATGGTCAACGAGATAAAGGCGTTGATCGCAAACAACGCCATTTCCATAGCCAGAGAAAGGCTGAAGGAGGCGTACGGGCTGTTAGAAAAGGCTGTGGGCGACCCAGTGACGTACCGCTTCTTCCAGGTGGAGATAGAGGAGGTGAGGTCCACCCTAGAGATGTTGAAAAGCCAGTTGTAATGGGCTCGTTACTAAACGTCGACTACAACGACGAGTTGACTAGGCTGAGAGTACACGAGGTGGTGAGGTACTTCCAGCGGATGGGGATCCCCCTAAAACTTTCTAAAATCTCCAACGACGTAATTGCAGACTCCTTCTACGTACACTACCGCACCCCCGTGCTGAGAGAAGAGCCGGACAGAGAAGGCGCCCTCTGGCACTTCTTCCTCCGCACCTACCTAGCCACAGACGTCTACCAAGAGGTGTCGAAAATAAGCAAGTACAACTACCACGTCTCTAAGTCGGCTTCGATAAAACTGCTACGCGCGTACAACAGCCTCTTGTCGAGGATAGAGAGGGGCGCCGTGGAGGGGGTAGAGGACAAGAAGCAGGACTTTAGAGAACTTAGCCAAAACCAACAGCTCAAACAGGAGGTTAACAGCCTGCTGAGGTTCTACATGGGCAATATTAAAAACATCGAGAAGCTCCGCCGGTCTATTACAAAGGCCCTCGGCGACGAGGTGGGCAAAGAAGCCGCCGAGCTCCTCTTCGACATAGACATCGACCCCTACAGGGCGAGGCTGGCCAAGATACTGGAGTCGCTTGTAGAGCTCCTCTCAGGCATGTACCAAGACCTAGACCAAGGCCTCTTGCCGGAGCGCAGGGGGGTCTTGACGGGGGTCACGAGGATAAGGACCTACTCCGACTTGCAAAAGGCTACCAACCTCAGCAAGGCCATATACCTACAGTCAAGAGAGCTGTTCGGCTACAAGCTGGCCACCAAGTCCCTCTCCATCTACGACGTCTCAATCGACACCAGGGAGAGGGTCTACCTACTCGTGGACAAGTCGGGGTCGATGTTCTACACAGTCTACGACGGCTTCGCCATGGACATGACGCAGAAGATCACCTGGGCCACAGCCCTCGCCGTGGCGTTGATGAAGAGGAGCAAGAAAGTGGTCATGAGGTTTTTTGACCAGATGGTATACCCCCCCATTACAAACATAAAAGAGATAATCAAGTCTCTCCTAAGAGTGCTCCCCCTAGGCGGGACGGACATCACCGCGGCGGTCCACACAGCCATTAGAGACGCCAGGCAGCACTCACTCCACAACTACAAGCTAATAATCGTCACAGACGGGGAAGACGACATGGTAAACGTCGAGGTGCTGAAGGCGGCCAAGTCCACGTTTAAAGAAGTAAAGGCTGTGTTAATCGGCGGGACAAACGAAATAATTGAACACTATATACCCACTATAAAAATAAATACTGCTAATCCAGAATCACTCAAAACCGTATTGAAAAACATTTAAACAAACCAAAAATGTAAGTTATGCTAAGCGGAGAAGTGGCAAAAAAGCCGCCCCTAACTATCACGCCAGATGCCACGCTACAGGAGGCGGTGGAGAAGATGGCAGCCCACAGAGTGGGTCTGCTGGTAATCGTAGACAAGGAAAACCCGAAAAAAGTCGTCGGCGTAATATCGGAGAGAGACGTAATAAACGCCCTCGCCAAGAAGACGCCGATGACCACGACGGTGGACAAGGTGGGCACCATGCACAACTTCGTCTACGTCTACGCCGACGAGCCCATCACAGCCGCCGCCCGTAAGATGAAACAGCGCAACGTCCGCCACGTCGTGGTGTTAGACAGAAACGGGGAGGTCTACGGCGTAATTTCAATACGCGACGTAATAGGAGAGAGGTCTATTTTAGAAGTCTTGGCGCGCGACTGGTCGCCCACAAAAGAATAACTTTTTATACACCACCCAAGGCCCCCATATGAACAGAAACGTCTTAATAGGCGTAATCCTCGCCGTAATAGTCGTAGCCGCCGCAGTCATAGTGTTTACCCAAAGATCCTCCCAGAACACCCCCACCGCTACGCAGACAGCGCCTCAAGGCAAGGTGTACGTCTACAACGTACAACTCCAGGGAGGAGGGGGGACCCAGCAGATGACCGCCTACTTCATCCCGTTAAGCAACGGCGTTGTGTACGGACAGGTTAGTAACCAGAGTAGTGCATACTTCATGTTGAAAAACGACGGCGTGATAAACGTCCTGGCGCAGGGCGCCGGGCAGTTTCAAAAAATCACCTACTACAGCAAGTTGTTACAGATATGCATAAACTCCACCACGTCGGCCACAGTGGCCGGCGATAGGCTAACCTTGACAAACAGCCAGTGCACGCCCTCTCAAACCCCCCTCCCTACTGCTAAGAACTTCGACGATGTGGTCTTCCTAATCCAAGGACTGCCGGGCCCGACCTCTCAGTCGCAGTGGACCAAGGCAGGCACCGCGCAGACGCCTTACGGACAGGCCACGGTGTATACTAACACCACCTCGGTGCCGATAATGACCGGCCTCACGGCTGTGCTAAGCTACGAGAAACAGGTGCTCCCGGACGGCTCTATATACTC
Organism: Pyrobaculum sp.; assembly: GCA_038879095.1. Lineage (GTDB taxonomy): Archaea > Thermoproteota > Thermoprotei > Thermoproteales > Thermoproteaceae > Pyrobaculum. The sequence continues at coordinate 26,121 of JAVZUI010000001.1, forward strand.
GCTAAAGGTACAGCTGGCCTACGGAACCCAAGTGGCGGCCACCTTAGTATATACTCTACAAAACGTGGCGCAGTTGACCCCCGATTTGAAAAACGTGGTTGACGAGCTTTCTAAAAACGTCGTAGCCTCCCCGGGCGGCGGCTTAGACATTCTGAGGGTGGCCCAGAAGATCGGCATGACGTACAACGGTAGCTGGCCCGCCGCAGTGGTGTTCTTCGACTTGCAGTGCCCCTACTGCGCCCAGTTGTTTAAGTACAACTACACGCTCTTCCAAGGACACAAGCTGGTGTTAGTAGATCTAGTGGTGCACCCAGACGCCCAGCCGGACCACGAGAGGCTTAGGTGTCTCTACCAGCAAGCGCCGGACCAAGTCATACCCACGCTCCGCATCCTCTACGACAGATTCCTAGCGGGCGACGCCAACTACACAAACGTACTGCCGCAGAGCAGATGTCCCGTTGACGTGCAGGCGGGGCAACAGTTAGCCACGCTACTCGCCGGCCAGAACGTGGGCACCCCCATGGTGGTGGTGGTCTACCCAAACGGCACCTACACTCTTACAATCGGCTACGACCCGGCTAGCATCGCAAAGGCGCTTAAGGGGTGAGAGAGTTTTTATTCCCCAACTCAGTCGCAGTTGTAGGCGCCTCTCCCAAGGCCGAGTCCATCGGCGGCCAAACATTTTTACAACTGCTTAAAAACTACGGGGGGAAGGTCTACGCGGTTAACCCCAAGTACAAAAAGGAGAGTGTCGCCGGCCGCGAGGTGGAGTTCTTCCCCTCTTTATCATACCTGCCGGAGGTCCCGGATTTGCTAGTCGTGGCCACTCCTGCGGAGGCCGCGCCGCAGGTGGTGGAGGAGGCCGGCAGACTCGGCGTGAGGGCGGCCGTAGTCGTCTCTGGGGGCTTTTCAGAGGTGGGCAGGGCCGACTTAGAAAATCGGCTGGTGGAGGCGGCGAGGCGGTACGGCGTTAGGGTTCTGGGCCCCAACTGTGTCGGCGTTTACAACGCCTTCGTGGGCCTAGACACCATGTTCCTGCCGGCGGAGAAGGCGAGGCGCCCCCCGCCTGGGCCTGTGGCGTTTCTTAGCCAGAGCGGGGCTGTGATGACCGCCGCGTTGGACTGGGCGGCGGAGGAGGTCGTCGGCGTGGGGATTGCCGTAAATTTTGGAAACAGGGCCGACTTGACTGAGGCAGACTTCATAAAATACCTGGCGGAGGTCCCCGAGGTGAGGGTGGTGGCCCTCTACTTAGAGGGCTTTAGGTGGAGGGGGGACGCCGTGCGTTTTCTAAAGGCTGTGAAGTCGTTGGGCAAGCCGTTGGTGGTGTACAAGGCGGGCAGAGGCGCCGATTCTAAGAGAGCCGCCGCGTCTCACACGGCGGCGATGGCCGGGGACTACAACATGTACTTGGCGTTGTTCCGACAAGCCGGGGCGTTGGTGGCAGACGACTTAGTAGAGCTCTTCGACATGGCTAAGGCCCTGGCGGTTTACCAGCCGCGCGGCGTTGAGAAGGTCTTGGTGGTGTCCTCCTCCGGCGGGATGGCTGTTCAGATCGTAGACGCATTAAACGATGCCGGCTTCTCGGTTCCTGCCTTGCCTCAGGAGGCCCAGGAGGCGCTGAAGGGGCGGCTTCTTCCCATTGCAACAGTCTCAAACCCAGTGGACTTAACCGGCGGGGGCGTAGACGGCCACTTCGGAGCGGCGCTTGAAATTGGCCTCGGATACGCAGACGCGGCCGTGGTGGCCGCCTTGATACACCCGCCGGGCTACAGCGAGAAGGCGGCGGACGAGATACTGAGGGCATATGAGAAGTGGAAGAAGCCGGTGGTGGTGGTCAGCTTCGGCTCTTCTCCGCAGACCAAGGCGCTTGAGGAGAGGCTTAGGCGGTTTCTAGTAGTGGTGAACACCCCCCGCAGAGCCGCCAAGGCGTTGTCAGCCGTAGCGCTTTACGGCTCTAAAGTATATCACGGCGGCGGCTATGGAGGGGATAAGCATAAAGGTGGCCAGGGCGTATATGGTGGGGTCTCCCCTGCCCCGCGCGGCGTAGGTCCATAACAAGATCGGCGCTGTGACGAAGTCCGGGCTTGTGGTAAAGGCCGTCTTTACGTAAGTATCGAAGGAGTTTGCAAAGACTATTAGGAAGGTGGCTACAAAGGCTGGGAGGAGTATGGGCAGGACCACTAGGAACATGGCCCTGGCCTCAGAGGCCCCCAAAATCCTAGACGCCTCCACGACCGTTCTACTTACGTACGACATGTACGGGGCGAGCATTACGTGCGCCATGGGCAGCGTGTAGGCCAAGTGGGCTAGGAAGACGCCCACAGGCCCGAAGAGGTCCACGCCGGCGTAGCTCTTCGTCAGCCAAAGCGCGGCGGCGAAGGCCAGGGCCTCCGAAACCTCTGGCATCACCATGGCCCCCTGGGAAACCGCGAGGTAGCGGTCTTCCCTGAGGACGTACGCCATGAAGACGCCTAGGAACGTAGCCGCGGCGCCCACCGCCACGGCCACCATTACGCTGTTGAAAACGGCCTCCCATGCGTCGCCCCAGGCGAACAGTTTTTCATACCAGCGGAGAGTCAGCCCGCCCCACACGTAGGGCAACTTGCTGTCGTTGAAAGAGAGGGCCACAATCACGGCGATGGGGAGGTACAACGCGGCGATGAGAAGCCAGGTGTAGGCCTTCAGCGCCTTCATATAGAGACGGACCTCACAGTCCGCATCACCACGTAGGTGGCCAGCAGCGAGAAGGCCGCCAAGAGCATGGACATGATGCTACCGTTGAAGAAGTCCCTCGCCTTGAAGTAGAGGTCCCACACGTAGTTGCCAAAGGTGTAGACCTTCCACGCCCCCAGCACCGCGGGCATCACCACCTCGCCCATTGCGAATAAGAACACGACGACAAACGCGGCGACTACGCCGGGCATGGTGAGCGGAAGCTCCACTCGTAAAAAGGCCTGGAGCCTAGTGGCCCCCAGCACCCTCGCCGCGTTTACCGGAGTCTCGCTCAGCTTCTCAACGGCGGCATAGATGGTGAGGAGGGCGTAGGGGAGGTACTCGTACACCATCCCCAGAAGGACTCCCCACGCGGTGCCCCACAACACCACGCCTGTGAGCCTCTCCACGATAGAAAACAACACCAGCAGCGAATACGCCTTCAAGAGCGTGCCGATCCACAGCGGGGCCACCAAGAGGGCGAACTCAAGCTCCGTGCCCCTCTTCGCCAGGTAGTACGCCGCCGGGTAGGCAACTACAATAGACACAACGGCCGTGGCGGCCGCGAGGAGGAACGTGGTGGCCAACGTCGTGGGCGGTGGAAGAGTCAAGTCGCCTCCCTCAGTGACGTAGTAGCCCAGGGCGAGGAAGGGGACGTAGAAGAGAAGTATAACCGCGGCGAACGACGCCAAGGCCACCTTCTTTATCATTCCTCAACTATGTAAACGTCCTTCATATCGAAGCCGAACTCCACCACGTCCCCCACCGACACGTGGGTGTCTAAGTCCACGTATGCCTTGAAGACGTAGCCGTTTGTCTGAATCTCCACCTTGAGGTAGTGCCAGAGAAAGGTGACGTCTATCACGCTTCCCCTTAGTTTGTATGTGGCGTTGCCTCCGATCACCACGTCCTCTGGGCGCACCACGGCGTAGCCCTCTCTGTCGATGCCGAGCATCTTGGCGGGGACCACGTTGGCCTCGCCGAAGAACTCCGCCACGAACCTGTTCCTCGGCTTTTTATAAAGGTCGTAGGGCCTCCCCGCCTGCACCACCTGGCCGTCTTTTATCAAAGCCACCTTGTCCCCTATTTCCACCGCCTCGAAGCGGTCGTGCGTGACGTATATGATGGTAAACCCCAGCTTGTTGTGCAAAACTTTCAGCTCTTCTAGCAGCTGGTTCTTTATGTCTAAGTCCACGTGGCTGAAGGGCTCGTCTAGGAGGAGGACCTCTGGCTCCACCACGAGGGCGCGGGCGAGGGCAACTCTCTGCTGCTGTCCGCCTGAGAGTTGGTGAATTCTCCTCTCCATAAAGGCCGAGGGGTCTAGGCGAACTAGTTCGAGGGCCCACTTGACCCTACGCCTAACCTCCTCCTCAGGCACTTTTCTAAGCCTCAGCCCAAAGGCCACGTTTTCAAAAACGTTGAGGTGGGGGAAAAGCGCGAGGTCTTGGAACAGCATAGACACCTTCCTCTTGTCCGGCGGCAGATTCGTCACATCTACGCCTCCTATGAGCACACTGCCGCTCGACACCGGGGTTAGCCCGGCCACTGCCCTGAGGAGAGTGGACTTGCCAGACCCGGAGGGTCCCAGGAGGACGAGGCTCTCCCCCGCCTCGACTTGTAAGTTGACGTTTTTCAAGGCTAAAAAGTCGCCGTATTTAACAGAAACGTCTCGAAGCTCCACTGAGAGCCCCACGCGAACCTGCATAGCCGGTATTTATAAACTAAATCCCGTAATACTAAAAGACGCGTAAAATAGAAAATTTTTAAAAAACATCAATTTACCTCTCTTTATGAATTGGGGAAGAATAATTTTATTAATAGCATCTCTTCAATTCATAATTTCTATGTTAGTGGCGGAGAGGCTCTACCCGGGGTACGACCCACTTCGCAACTACATAAGCGACTTAGGCGCCCTCCAGGCCCCCACGTCCGCCTTGTTTAACAGCAGCGTGGTCGCGCTCGGCCTGCTGGGCCTGGCGGCGGCTTACCTACTCCGAAGAGAGCTGGGCAAAGCGGGGGCAACCATCCTGTCAATAGCCGCGCTCGGCGCAGTGGGAGTGGGGCTGTTCCCAGAGGACTACGGGCTACCCCACGGGATCTCCGCACTTGTTACATTTCTCTTCGGCGGAGTCGCCGTAGTAGTCATGGGGGTGAAGAGGGGCGGTATATACAAGCCGCTGGGGGCGGCCCTAGGCGCAGTCTCCCTAATAGCGCTCGGCTTGTTCATCCCCAGGACGCAGACCCCGCTCGGCATAGGCGGCTTGGAACGGCTCATCGCATACCCAATACTTATATTCTTCGTGTTATACGCCTTGGGTGGAGAAAAGACTAGTTAAAGTAGTAGCCGCGGTGCCCACCGGGCACCGCCACCTAAGAATGGCGCTGTTTTTCCAAGACGGGGAGGTGGTACTACTCACAGAGGCCCTCGCCGCGGGCCTCGCCAGGGCGTATGTAGACGTCGTCGCCCACCCCACTAGGAGAGGCGTCGTTCTGTGCGTGGAGGAGGTGCAGTCCGGGAAGCCTGGCTACGCCAAGACTCAGCTCGTGGAGTGCGGCTCGGAGGAGGAGGCGGTACGCGTGGTGGACGAACTGCTAAAAGGCGGGGGGGCGGCAAAAAACAAGCCTACGTGAGGCCGCCCTCCTCACCTCGTCGGGGTTCGCCGAACCCTCGGTAGGCCTCTTCAACGCCTCTTCTACCGGTAGCAAATTGGCGGCGCCTTCTTTAATCTCCCGCGCCAGTTGGAAATAGGCCTTTCTAAACGGCGTGCCTGCAAGCGACGAAGCCTCGGCCGTGTCAGACGAAGTTGAGTAAAACCTCTCGGCGTCTAGCCTAGCCTTCGAACAGTCAAACGACATCCTCTCCACAAAGTCTCTCAGCACTTCCGCCCCCTCCGACGCGATGTTCAAAACAGCCCAAAGGTGGCGGGTGGCCTCTTGGAGGTCAAGGCTGTAGCCGGCGCCCGCCCTCAACAAGATTGCTTGGAGAGCCGCCGCGTGGCCCACGGCCTCTGCGCACCTAGCCCTAAAAACCTCCAGCGTCACCAAGTTCCTCTTATGCGGCATGATGCTACTCGTAGAGACGTGGTCGTCCGGCGCCTTTACGTAGCCCACCACGGGGCTGTTCCAGCGGATGAAGTCGTCTAAGTACCTAGACAACTCTGCGAGGAAGGACGCCACCAGGGAGGCCAGCGCCGCGGCGAAGAAGCGGCCCCCGGAGGCGTAGAGGGCGTTTTCCACAACGCCGTCGAACCCGGCGAGCTTAGCCAGGCGGCGCCTGTCAATAGGCGTCCTCGCCCCGCCCGCGGGCCCTGCGCCAAGGGGAGACTTCCTCAAAAGCGCCTCGACGCCGCCCGCCGCCTCTAAGAAGTCCTCCACCAGCCCGTCAAGCGAGAGGAGGTAGTGGCCGAAGGTAATGACCTGGGCAGGCTGGAAGTGTGTAAAACTAGGCATGGCGCAGTCTGCGTACTCCAAAGCCCTCTTAGCCAAGGCGCACCTAAGCCCCTCCAGCCTCCTCCGAAGCTCCCCCATCTTCCTCAACGCGGCCAGCCTAATGGCGGCGGCCACGTGGTCGTTCCGCGACCTCCCCAAGCCCAGCCACCCCCCAACCTCCTCGCCAAGCCTGTCAATTACGTACTTCTCCAAGGCCTCATGCACGTCTTCAAAATCCCCCCTAAGCACCTCCTCCAAGTCCGCCTCCTCCAAAGCCTTTACAATCGCCTCGGCGGCCCCCCTAGGCACGGCCCCAACCTCGGCGAGGTGAGCCACATGCGCCTTCAACACCCTCACAACCTCCTCCGCAATCTCGACGTCATCTCTCATACTAGAAGTATACCTCCTCACCAAGTCCCCACCCCCGCCAATCCAAGAACGGTAAAAAGACACACCATAAAAAACACAACACTTTAAAAACACCAGCCCAGCCCGTCAAGCGCGAATTTATTTTTAAACGTGTTGTATTATGTGTGGAGGAGTTGAAGGAGCTTCTCCGCCGCCTCGCCAAGGAGGAGAAACAGTTTTTAAGAGAGGTCATTGTAGAGGCGTTTAAAGGCGACGGAAGAGAGCTAGCCCAAATCATACTATCCTCAGAAGAGGCTAGAATAGCCCTCGCAAAAGCAATAGCCGGCGAAGTAGCAATCCCCCTCAACGTCGCCACCAAAGACGACGTGAAAAAACTAGCCGCCGAAGTAGAAGAAGTAAAAAACAAAGTCAAAGAAATAGAAAACAACATGGCAACAAAACAAGACATAGAGGAGTTAAGAAAAGTAATGGCGACAAAAGAAGAGTTGAAGAAGTTAGAAGAAAAGATGGCCACGAAAGAGGATTTGGAAGAGCTAAAGAAGAGAGTGGACAAAATTGAAGCGGCCATGGCCACTAGGGAGGATGTAGAGAAGTTGGAGAAGAGGCTTGAGAAAGTGGAGAACACAATGGCTACTAAAGAGCAGTTGGAGAGGGTGATGATTTCGCTGGAGGAGGAGGCGCGTGATGTTGTGAGGTGGTTTTTGAGGCAGAGGGGTGTTGTATGTAAGCCTGAGAGGTTGTGGCTTGACTCTGACTACGAATTCGACGTGTACTGTGCCGCGGGGGGCGTGGTAGTCGTCGGCGAGGCTAAGGTGAGGGCTGGTCCAAATACTGTGGAGCGGCTGGCCGCGAGGGTGGAGGAGGCGGCGAGGAGGTGGCCCCACAAGTTTCCGGGGAGGGTGGTGAAGGTGTTGTACTGCAACTTGGCCATGCCCGGCTCTGTGGAGAAGGCGAAGGAGCTCGGCGTGTGGCTAATAGAAAACTTAAAAGAAAGGACGGCGCCTCCGCTTTGACGCGTCACCACCTAAACCTCCTGAACAGCAGTTTTATCAGCTCGGCCGAGGCGTAGAGCGTGGCCGCGTCTGCGACGACTATGACTGGGATGTTCCACCTCTCGTGTGGGTGTAGGCCGACGCCGTAGGCTTTTGTCAAAAGGCCGCCGCTTGCGACGTCGGCGGCAATCTGTAAAACTATGTGTAACCAAAGCGTCAGTACCACGAAGAGGAAGCCGTAAAGCCAGCCGTACCTCTCCCTAGCCACGTAGACTAGCCACACAAAGGCGGCCAGGGGGGCCAGGGCGTACCACAGAAACAGAGGCTGAAAAACCCCGGCAAACATCAGGGGAAAGGACAAGAGGAGCGCCGCGGCGAGGTGGCGCCGGCCGACGCGAGAGATGAGCGAGGTAAAAAACAACAGCCACAAAAACGCCAACCCGCCCACGAACAGGCCCACTCTCCAATCCCAGGGAACAATAAGCCACAGAATAGAAAAAAGGATCAAAATGATAAGAAGGACGACCCTCATAAGCTAGTTTTTATAGGTAGCCTCGGGCGACGTCATTTCCCTAAACATCCAAGTTTTTGCTAGCTCTGCTTCAATGCCGTACCTCGTACCATCTGTTGGCTGTAGATAACCTACGGCGTTTGGCGTATAGCAGTACCCCCCTAGGCAGTACCTCGTCACTTGGAACCATGTCGAACTACTTGGGCTTATCTCTGTGGAGGGTATCCTTATGCCGAAGATGAGCGTGTCAGACACAGTGAATCCTCCCCACGGGGCTATCCACCACAGCTTCATGTTGTAGTTGTTGATAACGCTTATCCCGTAGCTACCGCCTGCCGACTGCAAACCATGTCCTGTTAGAAACGACAAAAGCGTCTGTAGTCTGCCGCCTAGGCCCGGCAAGCCCAGTATAAAATCGGCGGCTTCTTTAATACGTTGTGCAAATTCCACCCACTGGGGCGGTTGGACTGTGACAATGCCCGAGGGCGTTAAGTAGTTAGCAGACTTAATCTCGCTACCTTGTACAGTTTTGTTAAGTCTTAAGTAGACCTCGGCTCTGTCTATATACGCCGCGCTGCCCGTCCCTGATACCCGCCGGCCTGAAATCGTTACTATTAACCTATTTAGACTATCGCCGATATAATTTGCCCCCACTGTAACGAGGCCGTGGAGGACAGAGGGGGCAGGCGCCGGCTCTGTCACAGATGCATACATCTCCAAGACGGCGGAAGTAAATGGGTGCTTCCAACTTCCGTCGATTACACTTCCGCAGTCACTTTTCCACTGCTCGGCCCACCTCCAAGACCTAAACACGTCGCTTGGATTAGGCACCACGGATCTCACATAGGGGGCTTGGCCATTTGAAAACCTCAGCGTCAACACCCAAAAGAGCCCGCCGCCGAACGACTTGGCATATGCGTATTCGGAGTGGTCTAAGTTAAAGCTGGAGGCCACCCTGTAGATACAGACAAGGCCGTCGTAAGCGCCTGGGTACGTCTTAGTAGACACGGTCCAACGCGCGTTGAGTATAAAACTTACTTGCAGGTCTGGGCACGTTCCTGAGATCGGATCCGTTGAGACGGTCAGGTTTACGGTGCTTCGAAAAGTGCCCGCCACCAGCCCGTCGAAGGCGGTGTAGGGCCCCACAACGAGCCTGTCCGTCCGCCTACTTATAGACGTCCCGCTCTGTCCCTCTGCAATGGAGTACACCATTTCGGCCACCTCAAAGCCCCACGCCCTCACCCGCGTGTACAACACAGAGGCGTTGGCACCCACGCGCGGAGAGCCTGTGTACGACGTCGCGTTGACCCGTAGCCTAACTGCTAGAGGCATGCCGGCGCTGGCGGCCTCGTTTACGCCTGACACCCACACGCGGGACTTGTTCAACAGGGGGTATGACCGCCTGCCCACAAGCGTGCAGGTCCTGGTGCCGGGGTGTATTTGATACACCTCTGCGATTAGCTCGCCCGACGCCGACCCGCCTAAAATTAACACCCCCACCACAAGGCTACGCGCCTTGTAGCCAACGTATGCGGCGTTTGGGACATCTACGCACACGGAGCCGGCGCTACCGTGCACAGGCACGTCGAAGACGCCCCGGCTCGTTATTCTCACCGGCTTGAAGTATATGCCGCCGTATACGTCAAGCGTCCCGCTGGGCCCGTACAGCACGCCGATGCCGTTAGAAATCTGGGCCTGTCCGGCGCTGACGTTTTCTGGACGTCTGGGCTGTGCTCCGGGCTTTTCCAACCTGCCGCGTCCGCGGTACTCCGGCTGGTATCCAGCCCGCCGCAACGCCTCCAGCGCCTCTTCCACGCTTCTCGCCGCCATGTCCACTACGCCGCCGTCCGGCTTTCTAAACACCACCGGCAACACGCCGTCGGGAGTTCTCAGCACCGCGTCGCCGCCCATGTTCGAGGGCCTAGCCCCGGCGGGCACAGCCAGCAAGAAGTACCGCCTGTCGTATATTGGCACTTCTACAGTCTCGTTAGTAAATAGCACAACGCCCACGCCCACGTCTCTCGGCACGTAGATCACCAAGGCCTGCTCTCCCAACGCCCACCTCGCCCCCGGGACGTGCGGAACTAAGTCCTCTAGCTCCACGTCCGACTCCACGAGATAGACGTATAACCTGTCTGAGGCGTGTGACGCATACGCCAACAACAGTGCCAAAATCAACGCCGCAGTCAACCCCCTGTCAGCCAGAAACAGCATGAAGGAGAAATCTCAAGTCTTTTTTACTTATCTGGGCCGGCGGTGTTTAGTCGATTAGCTTTACCTACCGAAGAGCCCTTAGAGGCAAAAAGTTTAAAAATGTGGAAAACAAGGAGACTTGGAGGGGCACCGCGGCATCCCTAATGCCCGCCTCGCGCGCGGGAGATCCCGGGTTCGAATCCCGGCCGGTCCACCACTTCTCTTCGCGACCTCCGCGTGGACTCGCCTCCAATCCGAACCGTTGGCCTCATCGTCTTGGCTGGTTGGCGTTTTGTTAGCCGCCTTGTCTGGCCTTGCGAATTCTCTTGCGTATGGCGGCGTAGGCGAGGACGGCCGCTAGGGCGGCTGTCACGGCGACTAGCGTCGTGTAGAGGGGCAGGGAGGGCTGAGGCTCGACGTGTATTCCTGCTGTGCCGGGCACTGTTATCTTCACTGTGACGTTGCTCCCGGGGGCGAGGGTGATTGTGAGGCGTGCTTGCTTGCCGAGTGCTTTTACTGTGATTTCGTAAGTGCCTGGGGGCAGCTCTGCCTCTGCTGGCGATTTGTAGAAGACTAAGTGTACCTGTCCCTTGATTTCTACCGACTCTACGTATCTGTCAATTGGCTTGCCTTCGTCATCCACTACGTATATTTTCAGCGACGCCGTCTGCGCCGCGGCTGCGAGGACTAGCGCCGTCAGTAGGAACATGGCGGCGGCCCTTAGCATAATATGAAACAGTTTTTAATCTTATATTTGTTTGGTACGTGTGACGATACCCAGGGCGCCGAGCTGTGAGGACGGTTTCTGGTCGCTGATGTTTATAAAGAGGGTCTTTTGAGGCCACATGGACGAGGTCATCTACAGGGCGAGGAAGTTCACGCTGATTAGAAGGAAGAGGGTGGTGGGAGGCGAAGAGGTTTGGGGGGAGTACTTGCAACACCCAGGCGCCGTCGCCGTGTTGGCCCTCCAGGGGGGCAGGGCGCTTTTGGTGAGGCAGTTCCGCCCGGCGCTTGGGGCCTGGACTTTGGAAATCCCAGCCGGGACTTTGGAGCAGGGGGAGGACCCCCACGAGGCGGCGGTTAGGGAGATGGTGGAGGAGACCGGCTACAGGCCGAGGGCCTTGGAGCCCCTGGGCCAGTTCCACCCCACCCCCGGCGTGAGCAACGAGCTTATTAGGCTGTACCTGGCGAGGGAGCTGGACTACGTGGGGGTTGGGGAGAGGGACCCCGGCGAGGCGGACATGGAGGTGTTGTGGATAGACGTGGGAGAGGCTTTGGACATGGTCGACCGGGGGGTGATCACAGACAGCAAGACCATCATCGCGTTTCTGCTTGCCCAGAGGCGCGGCTTGTTGTAAAACGCCTTGACAGGCTGAATAACAGGCCTGCCCCCATCCACAGGGCCCAGGCCCAGAGGTGGGGGTACTTCTCTAACAACGTCAGGCCTAGGCCTAGCGGGAGTAGCGCCATCGTCACCCACGCCGACAGCGGGACGCCTCTTATCAGCGGCGTCTTGAAGGCGCTGTGTAGAGTACCGGATTTTGCCGCCTTTGCCAAAGAGGCGGCCACAACTATGTAGTTGACTAACGAGCCTATTGCGTAGATTGCCAAAATTATCTCAACCTCCCCTAGAGATATGAGCAGGAGCGAGACGGCGTAGGCGGCCGCCAGAGACGCGACGGGCGTCCTAAAACGCCTGTGTAGTCTTCGGAATGGCGAAGGTAGGTAGCCCTCCTCTGCAAGCATTAGAGACAGCCTGGAGAAGGCCACGTACCCGGCCAGCGCCGCCATGGTCATTATAAGAAATATGTTAACCGCGGCGAGGTACTGCAACAGGGGGTGGACCTTCTCAGCCACGTAGAGGGGCGCCACCGCGGGGTCTTTAATATCGCCGGGGGACAGCGCGGCCATCGTCGCGGCCATCAGCCCCACGCCGTATATGCCCCCTATTGCTATAACTAGTAGAGTCGCCCTGGGCACTTGTACAAGGGGCTCCCTCGCCTCCCCCGCCAGCTGGCCTATGGCGTCTACGCCTGTGAAGCCCCGGGACATGAGAGAGAGGGCAAAGAGTATGCTCGCAGGCTTGACCCCCTCCCAGTTGAAGTAGGGAGGCGCCGACGGATAGAGCCACAACGCGGCGGCGATAAGTAGGGAGATCGTCAACAGGTCGAGCACGGCCACTGCCTTGGCCGCCGCGGCGGACTCCCTTATCCCTACTAGAGTTAGTACAAACAAGGCGGTGGACAGCAACGCCGCCACTAGCCACTCGGCCGCAACGGGCCCGAGGAGAGTCTTTTCTAAAACCTTAGCCGCGTCGATAGTCCCGTAGCTGATCATAATAATCTGGTCAAAGGCCAGAGCCCAGGTGGAGAGGAAGGCCGCGAGGCTTCCGTAGGCGTACTTGACGTACAGGTAGGACCCGCCCGTCTCCGGAAAGCGGGACCCCATCTCGCCGTATGTAAGCGCAATGGAGGTCATCAAAAGGACGCCGTAGACAGCCACGAAGAGCCCATAGGCCCCCGCCTCCAGCGCTATGAAGCCGACGAGGAAGTAGTAAGTACTCTGGCTATCTGCGTGGACGAGGGCGTATAAGTCAAAGACGCCGAGCTTGCGCCTAAGCCACTCCCGAGTCACTGCCACGGCGGAAGCAGTGGGGGTGTATTTAAATTGCAAAGATAAGGTTTAAAATAGTTGTAAAGGAGGCCCCATGGACCTGTGGCTACAGGTAGTCTTTTTAATACTGCTGATAGCCCTCCCCATCGCCTCGAAAAAGGTGGAACACAACCTAGAGCTCTTCTTCTTGACAATGGCAACGCTGGGAGCCACTCTAGAAGGGCTGTGGAGCTGGGAGCTACTAAAAGAGGCCTTGGTCCACCCCCTCGCAGTGTACCAACCCGGCGTGGGGTACATCCCAGTGGGCATTACCCAGGTGGTGCTGGCCGCGGGGCTGGGCTTCTACTTCCTTAGACATAAACTCGCCGAGAAGGCCGACGTGTTGGCAAGGCCAGTTGTTGTGGCGGCGTTGATCTTCGCATTGGGGATGTCTAGCAGCGTAATCTCGGCCATAGTGGCCTCCGCCATATTCGCCGAGTTGCTGGCATTTGCCAACGCCCCCCACGGCTACAAGGCGAGGGGCGCCATATACGGCGCCTTTGCCATAGGCGCCGGAGCCGCCCTTCTGCCAATAGGAGAGCCCCTCTCGACAATCGCCGTGGCTAAGTTAAAACAGGGGTTTTTCTACCTAGTAGACGTCTTAGTAGACGCCGTGTTAATAGTAGTGGCGTTCTTCGCCCTATACGCCTACTTAGCGTTAAAAAAGTCTGCTGAAAGAGGCGTGGAAGTGGAGCCCTACGAGCCTGAGCTTAAAGAGGTATTTCTCCGCGCCGCAAAGATCTTCGTGTTTATATTTGCCCTTACAATCCTCGGCGAGTTTTTCAAGCCCGTGGCAGAGGCCGTGGCGCAGTTTGGAAAAGAGGTGCTGTACGTCTTCGGCCTAATCTCCGCCGTGGCCGACAACGCCACGCTCGCGGCGGCTCTGGTAGGCCCAGAGATGCCAGCCGAGGCGCTGAGGGCGTTCATCACGTCGTTAATAATCGCGGGAGGCTTCACCGTGCCGGGCAACGTGCCCAACATCGTCCTCGCCAGCGTCTTAAAGATAGGGTTCAAGGAGTGGATTAGGCTGGCGCTTCCGGTGGGGGCGGCCGTGTTCGCCGCCGTGGGCATCTACGTGCTCTACATAGCCCCACGCCCGCCTCTACTTTAAAATAGGGGTAAGTTACTGCATGGACTTTGAACTTGCAAAAGTCTTGGCGTCGGTCGGGGGCTTCGTAGCCGCGGCGGGAGTCGTCACGCACTGGGCGCTTGTAATAGTAGGCGCCGTGTTGCTGTACCTGGGCCTCTCGGCCTACGTAGAACGGGAGGGAGACCAGTCGGCAAAAAACAACGTCTTGTACTGGCTTATATACGTCGTGTTTGCCTCAGTGGCGTACGCGGCGGCCCACGCGGCGCGTATAGGCGCGGCGGCTCTCCACTGCGCCGTTGCCGACGAGAAGACGACGGCGAGTAGGACCAAAGGCGCCACGTGAGTCCAGGGGGGTAGAAAGAATACAGACATCTGCACCACGCCGTATAGAGGCACCAAGACTGCCATAAGCTTATTCATTTCCATCGGCACGAAATAAAACTTTTAAATAATTAAGCAACATCCAAGACGCCGTTTATAATTCTAGCAGCAGCAGCCGTGGGAACCGCCGTGATTTTAATGGCGCCGATGGGCGTCCCACCCGGCGGCGGGGGTCTGAGGTAAAGTGACGTTGAAGATGTCCACTCCTAGCGGCGTCTATGAAAGCGCCGTTGCGTGGATTCTGGTGGGTACGGGCAGAAGGGCGGCTACGTAGCTGTGGACACCTCCGACCAGCCGGTGCGCCTCTACCTCGCCACTGAGCAGGTCGCTTCATACGCCCGATTTGCACTGCGGCGGGACGCATACGCCTCACCAACGTCCCGCTATTAGACACCTCTGTGAGGCTGATCGACTGGAACAAGGCGAAGGTCACAGAGCCAGGCGGCTGTGGTCACCTGGGCAGACCGGGGAGACTTGTAAAAGTCAACCTGCCCCTGTCGTCAAGCTTGTTGGGCACCGTGATCTCTGCCAGCGGCTCTTCCAGCTGCCGTGCACCGGCGCTGACGCCAAAGCGGCGGCGTCACGCTGTGGATAAACATAACGTCTACAGCGGAATGACCTGGCGCGAAGTACACGATGGAGTACAAGCTGGTGGCGGTCGGCGTCTCCGCCTTCAACGCCGATAGGTACCAAGAGGCGTTGAGGAAGGCTAAGGGCTAGGCCGTATAGGGGCTTTTTAAACGCTGACTTTCCTCCCCCTCATCTGGGGCCTGCCGAAGTCAAACCTCTCCTCTTTCCAGGGGTCTGCGTTTATTGAGTAGCCCGACATCTCCCAGTAGCCGGGGACGGGGTCCTCCAATACCTCCAGCGCGCCGAAATACTTTACGCTTTTCCACGCGTATCTGGTGGGCACCACCAGCCTGGCGGGGGCGCCGTGTTTCTTGGGCAGGGGCTCCCCGTTCATGGCCCACGCCACTACGGAGCCTTCTTCCATCAACGCCTCTGTGGGAAGCGTTGCGCTGTAGCCGTCTATGCCCCACGCCAAGACGTAGGGGCCGTACGGCCTGGCCTCCTCGAGGAGTACCTTGGTCTGCACCCCCCTCCACACCACCTTTTCTATTGACCACCCGGTTACGCAGTGGAAGGGGGCGACGACGTCAACGCACGGGTACCTCCTCTGTAGTTCTGGCAGGGGTATTTCGAGGGGCTTCTCCACCATGCCGACGACTCTGATGACGTGTTTCTCCGGGGGTACGTCGGGCGGGTCGAAGACGTCGTATATTACGAAGCGGTGTGCCTTCACCTGGTTTGGGGGCCAAGGCCTTTCGATTTTAAGCTCTGTGCACTCCATGTGTGTAGCCGACTACTATTTTAAATATTTATTAATCTCTATCGACTAGTTCCTATGAAAATAGCAGTGGCGGCTACGAAAGAGGGCACGATATTCGACGGGCACTTCGCCCACGCCCCCGTCTTTAAGATCTTCAAATACGAGGGGGGCGGGCGGATGGAACTGGTGGAGGAGAGGGAGAACCCCCTCGGGGACGTCCCCGACCTAGACGCCGGACACCACCACCACGGCCACCACGGACACGGCGTAGCCAAATACGCGTGGCTGAGGGAGAAGGTGCTTCCAGACGTAGACGCGGTGATTGCCGCCGGGGCGTGTCAGACCAGCCACACGTACTTCACCTCTCAGGGGGTTAAGATGCTTTACACAGACCCCGTTGAGGTGGACCTCTTGTTGAGATACGTCAAAGAAAATCCACAAGAATTTGAAGAAGTATTGTCTTCCCACTAGGGCGTAGAAAACAATTATTTTTCATTTACAAAAATATTTAAAAAGGTACATCGATGTACTGACATGCCGCTACCAGTTGGGACAAAGGCTCCGGACTTCGAGCTACTAAACGAAGAGCTTAAGCCAGTGAGGCTGTCCGAGGTGCTTAAAAAGGGGCGGCCTGTGGTGCTTCTGTTCTTCCCAGGGGCGTTCACTTCTGTGTGCACCAAGGAGCTTTGCACGTTTAGAGATAAGATGGCGCTGTTGAACAAGGCCAACGCCGAGGTTCTCGCCATATCGGTAGACAGCCCCTTCGCGCTGAAGGCGTTTAAAGACGCCAACAGGCTGAACTTCCCGCTGCTATCCGACTACAACCGCGTGGTGATCGGCATGTATGACGTGGTGCAAGCCAACCTGCTGGGGCTCCCGCTGTACCACCTGGCCAAACGCGCCGTCTACATCATCGACAAAGACGGCATCATTAGGTACGTCTGGTACTCAGACGACCCCAGAAACGAGCCGCCATACGAAGAGGTAATTAAAGAAGTTGAAAAAATCGCAAGCTCGTAAAAACCCCACTTTTTCCACCACATCATTTTCACATCCCCCTTTGGCTTCGCCCCCAAGGTGATTCTCTGGGAGAGCTCCCTACGTCAGTGGGGTCTTCACCGCCGTTGGGCCTCTGGCTATAAGGAGGAGGTGGCCTCAGTTTGCCTCACGTTTTGTCTCACGCCGACAGCCTCGCTTATGCCCCTCTGCCCCCGGTGCCGTCTCGGCCTACCTTTTTGAACTAGGAGCATATTCGCGTTTTGCCCAAGGGGGCCTGAGGCTGGCTAATAAAGTAGGAGGTATCGCTCTTTCAACTTGCCAGTGGTTGGGTCCACCTCCAGGCCCAGCACTTCTAGTGTAGTGACTCCTATTAACACCTTGTCGATTATATCTGACACAAGCACAGGGACAACTTCGCCTCTGCCCTCTATTTCCACCCAGGCCCTAGACCTCTGTAGTTCTACTACCCCGCCGCCTGTCTCAACACGGGAGGTGCCGGTCGGCCGTAGGCCCAGCCTATTTGCTAATTCGCGCGGCACCACGGTCAGAGTGGCCCCGGTGTCAACTAAGCCTCTAGTCTCCACCACGGCTGATTTGTCCTCTCTGCCAATTTTCACCAAAACCCACACGTGGCCCATGTGGCTAAGTACAGCCGGCGTTAAAAACTTGATACCCATGGTGTTTAGCTTTTGTCGCCCCTCGGATTCTCCGCCTAACCGTCGGCGCGTTACTTCGCCGTTGATGCAGATCGTGGCGGCTGGCGTAGCGGTGTTCGCCTTAGGCGACTCGGCGGGTTAAAGCTAATATTTTGGAACTACCAGTTACTGGTGGTACTACCAGTTTACTTCAAGTTAGAGCCTAAGGAGAGGCTGGAGGAGCTCTACGACTTTGAGGAGGAGTTGCGGCGGCTGAAGGCGGGCTACGAGGAGGCCCGCGTAGTCGCCGTGTTGGGGCTTAGGAGGATGGGGAAGTCCAGCCTTGTGAAGACCTTTCTCAACGCCTACCAAATCCCCCACATCTACGTAGACCTCCGGAGGGCATCCGCCGAGCAGGGCCGGGCCACTAAGAGGGCTGTGTGGAGAGAGTTGGGCCGCGCCTTGTCTGCCTTTTTGGAGAGGAGCGGCGGCCTTGGGAGGAGGCTTGCGCGCCGCCTCGCCAAGATCAAAGGGGTTTCCGTCTCTGTAGAGCCTCTGTCTGTGTCTTTAGAGTGGGGCAGAAAGGCTCCCGCCCTCGCCGACTTGTTAGATGCGGTTAACTCCGCCGCCGAGGAGGAGGGGGTCCGGGCGGTGCTGGCGCTGGACGAGGTGCAGGAGCTGAGAGGCGTCGTGGACGTGGCGTCTCTGCTGGCCTACGTCTACGACAACCTGCCCCACTTAGTAGTTGTGTTGGCTGGTTCCCAAGTCGGCCTTGTATACGACGTGTTGCGCCTCGACGACCCGGAGTCCCCCATGTACGGCAGGGCGGTCTACGAGGTTAGGCTGAGGAGGCTCACCCCCGCGGAGGCGCTGGACTTCCTCGAGCGGGGCTTTGCCATGGCTGGGGTGGCTGTGGCAAGAGAGGAGCTGGAAAGGGCGGTTGAAGCGCTTGACGGAATTATAGGCTGGCTCACCTACTACGGCTGGGCCAGGGTGACGGGGGCCAAGACGCTGGAGGAGATAGTCGAAACAGCCGCGAGACAAGAGGCAGCGGAGCTGAGGCGCCTCTTCGCAAAGTCCAGGGCGGAGAGGAGGTACAGGGCGATTCTAAAGGCGGCCGCCATTAGGCCCATGAGGTGGAGCGAGCTCAAGAGGGCTGTGGAGGTGGAGGAAGGCGCCGAGGTAGACGACCACAACTTCACCCAGCTACTACACAACTTAGAAAAACTAGGCCTCTTAGAGAGGCGGGAGGGGAGGTACGCCATCCCAGACCCCGTGGTGAGAGCCGCCGTAGAGAAGTATTTATAACAGAGGTTCTTCACCACCATGTCTAAACTGCCCTGGGTCGCCCTGAGCCTTGCCCTGGCGGCGTTCTTCGCGGCCTACTACGCCTCTACGTCGCTACAGCCGTCATATGAGGTAAACGCCTCCCTCTACCTCAAAGTAAGGGGCCCCGGCGTGGACCAGACGCTACCCCTGGGATGGGCTGTGGTGGGCGAGTGGGGAGCCAGGCAGTATACCTGGGCCCGCCTCGCCCTACAAGGCGTCTACATCGACGTCTACTCGGCCACAGAGGGCGGTAGGAACTACACCTCACTCTGCGTAGGGGATATATGCCAGAAAGTTCAGCTACCCGTCTCGGCGGCACCAGCAACCGGTCTGGTAAAGCTGGGGGAGGCAAAAACCGGCGAGTTAGGGCCCTGTAGCCACTTAGGTAAGGTCGGGAGACTCTACAAGGTGGAGGTGCCCCTCGACTGGTCGCTAGTCAGCGAAATTACGAGGCAACCAACTGTGGCGAACTCCACCGTGGAGGGCTACTTCTGCGAAGAGGGGAAGACCCCCCTCTGGGCGCTGATAAGAGTCGCAATTACTTTCCACAACGGCCAGACCTTCCTCGTGGAGTACCACATAAACGCCACGAGGACGGCGCCCTTCAACCAGAGCAGGTACCAAGAGGTGTTAAAAAGAGCAAAGGGCTAGTACAGCAACACGACCTCTCTGTCGCAGTACACCCTCGGCAACATCTCCCCCAAGCCTCTAGACACGTACATCGAAGCCCCACTCTTCTTGTACCAGCCCCATGTGTAGCCGAAGCGGCTGTTCGTGTAGAGGGGGACGTTGCCCGGGAGGCAGATCTGACCCCCGTGCGTGTGGCCGGCGAGGTAGAGACCCTCCACGGCGGTTTGAAAGGCGTCTGGGCTGTGTACCAGCACAACGTCGGCGCCTCTCACCGGCGGATAGGCCGTGGGGTCCTCCCTCCAGTCCAGCCCGTACACCCTAAGGCCCCCCACGTCTACCCAGTCGTCTCTCAAGACGTGCACCCCGGCGTCTTCCAGCGCCCTAACCCCTTCCCTCAGAGGAAACCTCCTCCTAGCCCAGTGCTCGTGGTTGCCGAGCACGGCCACCTTGGGCCCCCTCACGGCTCTTAGTACGTCCACGACCACATCTAAGCTCGGCGTCCACTCGTCGTAGGCGTCGCCGCCGATCAAAACTAAGTCTGCCTCAGGCAGTTCGTACCTCTCCCTCCGGTGTATGTGCAAGTCTGATATGAACAAGACCTTCCTGCCCAAGCCGACGTTGAGCACGCTTATTTTTGTATCTAGCGACACTACACCTCCGACGGCTGTCAGCGCCGCCAGAGCAACTGAAGTAATAAAAAGAGCCCGCCTACCGGCCACGGGGTAGAGTTAAAGAGGTCTAATAAGTTACAAGGACCGCATTCCGTCAAGAGCCTGGGGGCGTGGGCACGGCCTTCGTCTCGAAGACTACGTCTCGGGCCGTCGGCATGTCCAGCGTCACTTTCAACACGTACTCCACGTCGGGCGCAGGGGCCAGCCCAGCCACGCCTTGGGGAAAGACTCCGCGCAGGTCGTAAGGCGGCTTTAAAAATATCAACGTGGAGGGGCCCCCGCCTAGGTCCACCCTCGCCCTGGACGCCCCCTCCCGCGCCTCCAGCAACCTCACCGCCGCCGACCCGTACTCGGTTCTAGCCACCAGATCTACCTTCACTGACCTGGCCTTGACCAGCCAAGCCTCTGCCTCCACCTCCAACACCCCCGGGCCGGCCGGCCTCACCGCAACCCTCCCCGAGTCGCCCCACTCTGTGGAAAAGGACAGCTGCGCCGATAGGGAGTACGCCTTTAGGGGGTCTATTTTAACTACGTAAACCCCCTCGCAACAAGGCTCCAAGACCTTGTAGCCCCAGGCCTGGAAGTAGGCGCCGCCCTCCTTTCTGTACTCAAACGGCCCCACCTCCACGCCCACTTTACCGCCTTCCCACTCTACGTATACGTAAGCGCCTGGCTTTACCTCATCCTCAGAGCCCCAGGGTTCAAACTCCACAGGTCCGTGCGGGGCAACTACCTTCAACACGCCACTCATTACGCTGACCTTTGCGCCGCTTCTGAGCATCTGAATTAGCATAATCGCCTTGTTTTCCTCCTGCCAATACCTCCACGTCAGATACGCCAAAGCCACCACCCACAGAGCAGGCGGCACGAGCTGATACGGGTAGGGCAGGACAACGGCTATTATAAAGACGGGGACCGCTCGTAACAAGACGTATATCAGCGCGCCGAGGCCGAGGTTTCCGACGACATAGTATCCCAACTGCTCGTATTCAAATAGGCTAGGACGTCTCGACAATTTTGCCATCTCTCATCTTGGCGTAGCGGTCGCAGTAGGGCAGGAGCTCTAAGTTGTGTGTCACCATGACGATGGTGATGCTCAGCTCCTTTTTGAGGGAGAGGAAGGTGTCCATGACCACTTTGGCCGAGGCGCTGTCGAGGTTGCCCGTGGGCTCGTCGGCTAGCAACAGGCGGGGCCTCGTGACGATGGCCCTGGCGACGGCCACTCTCTGTTGCTCGCCGCCTGACAGCTGGCTGGGCTTCTTCCCCGGGTCCACGTGGCCTAGGCCGACCATCCTCAGAGCCTCTAGGGCCAGCTCCCTCCTCTTGGCCTTGGGAACCCCCCTGAGGATTAGGGGCAACTCCACGTTTTCTAACACAGTCATCCTGGGGATGAGGTAGAACATCTGGAAGACGAACCCCACGTTTTTGTTTCGAAACTCGGCCAGCTGGTCGTCGTTTAAGTCGTTTAGCCTAACCCCCGCCACCACCACCTCCCCCTTAGTCGGCTTGTCCACGCCGCCGATTATGTGGAGAAGCGTAGACTTCCCCGAACCCGACGGGCCTATTAGGCACTGAAAAGCCCCTCTGGGCACCTCAAGCGACACGCCCCTAAGCGCCGGGTAGTCGCCGTAGTACTTCACCACGTCTCTAACCACAATCTCCACGCCTCTGCAAAGAGACGCACTATTAAAACTTACTTACTTCAAGTGCGAAAAGGTTAAAAAGGCCCCTCTGGGGGCAGAAGTTAAATTAACACCAAAAGTCACATATATGGAGGCGCTCCAGTGGCTCCTACACCTTTTAGCCATCCTCCTAGACATACCCCTAGCCGAGAGGGAGTACTACGACGCGTTTATAAACGGAGGCCGCGTGGCCGTCTGCATCAAAACCGCCAGAAGAGACCTAGTGGTGGAGTCCGTGGAGGTGGACGGGCGCCACTACGTCCCCGCCCTAATCCGCCTCTACGGAGCCGCCCAGGTGGACGACGGCAAGATCAAAATACCTAAAAACTCTACCGCGGCACTGGAAGTGGAGTACATCGGAGAGCCGCAGAGAGTCAGACTCGCCACAGACAGAAAACAAGTGGAACTAAAGGTGTACAGACACGGCCATTGCCCCGCACTGCCGACGCAGGCCTAGAGCAGGGCCGCGGCCACGGCGCACTAGACACTAAGCCAACACAACGCCGCCAAACAAGCCATCGAAGAGGCCGCCGCACATACGCCAAGCGGCGAAAACTTCGCAGGCGCCGCTCCTGTCTCCAGCCTCGCTCCCATGCGCACTGCCTCCGAGAACTTGCCAACTCCCCGCCTCTGCCCCCACCTCCGCCGAGTTATTTAATTCTTTTCCAATACCTCATGGCATCTCTCAACACGGCCGACTTCGCCTCGGCAACCTCCTCAGGCGTGTAGGGGAGCACGTCTAGCGAGATGGGAAGGCCCAGCCTCGCCTCTACCTTTGCGAGTAGCTCCAGCCTCCTAAGCCAAGGCACGCCGCGGAAGCTCGGCGACACCACCACAAGATCTACGTCGCTATCCCTAAGCCAGTCCCCCCTGGCCCATGAGCCGAATAAGTAAGCCGCCTCCACCACCACGCCCACCTTCTCCAGCTCTTCGAGGAAGAGCCGTATGTATTCAACAACTTTCTTCTCTTCCATATGCCAGAGACGCCAACCTCACCACCTCTGAGGCCACCTCCACTGCGTACTCCGCCTCACGTCTTGTAAACAGCTCAGAGGGAGGGCCGCCGGCCGCGTCGGGGTACCTAGAAGTGGCGTAGTACTTAGTCAAAACGGCGAGGCCATCCACTAGACTTGGGGACAGCTCCACGCCGCCAGCCCGCAACTCTCTGTAGAGTTCCAGTAAATTATGCCTTTTAGGCGGCTCCCTCCTCAGAAATACATAGTAAAGCGACTTCAAGGCCTTTTCTGCGGCTTGATGCGCGTGAAACGCGGCGAGGTTGTACACGCCGCCGGCAACTAAGTACTTAGCAACCGCGCACTCCCTCACGGCTTCCACAAGCCACACAAGGCCCTCCTCTCTCACAACACAGCCGTGTAATAGACTTTATAAATTGTAACGTGTGTGGGTATGTGCTCGCCGGCTCTGAGTGGATCCTCCTAACCCCCGTCGTGGTGCTAGTAGGCGCAGGCGTGGTGGGTTGGATACTCGCCAGGAGGGCGAGGATGGGCTGTCCGTCCGACTTAAACGCCTTGAGGCGGGTACTTGAAGAGGAGTTCGACGACGTCTACGTGGACAGGGTGGGCAATCTTATGTTAGTAAAGGGAAGGACATTGTTCTTTACAATAAAGGCGCGCGTAGACTGCGCCTCTGGCAGGCACAGCCTCAGCTGGCCCTGGCCCATCCCATTTATCCTCCTATTTGTCCCCGGGCTGGGCATATTCGCCCTCCTCCTGCTCCTCTGGCTCGCCGACGAGGCAGAGACATTTAGAAAGGTACTGAGGGAGGCCTCTAACCTCTAAGCCTCCTCCCGCCGTCCACAGGCACCACGGCGCCGTCGACCCACCACGCCTCCTCTGTCAAAAGCCAGACGACGACCTTTGCCACCTCCTCGGGGGGCGTCTGCGGGGCGCCTAGGCGTGGCCTCTGGTAGGCCCGCCCGGGGGAGAAATCTTTAGACATGCCCCCAGGCGCCACGGCGTTCACCCGGATCCCCCTGTCCACGAGGTCTGCCGCCAGCGACTCCGCGGCCTTGGCCAAGGCGGCTTTAGACGCAACGTACGCCACATGCCTAGGCCACGCGGCGTATGCTCCTCCCACGGAGGAGACCAGCACCACGGAAGACCCCTCGCCCATGAGCGGCAGGAAGGCCTTCACTGCGTATATATGCGCCTTGAGGTTACGCGCCAACATGTCCTCCAACTGCGCAGGCTCTAGCTCCTCCACGCCCCCGCCCACGTAGCCCCCCGCCGTCACCACGAGGCCGTCCACGCGGCTGAAGACGCGGCCGACGTCCCCCGCCGCCCTCCTCGCCTCGTCCCAGCTGGAGAAGTCGGCCCTACCCACGTAAACCCTCCCGAACTGAGACATGGTCTTCTCCAACTGTGTGAGAAAATCGCCGCTTCTGGCAAAGGCGTATACCTGCGCCCCCTCGCGCAGGGCGTAGTACACCACCGCAGAGCCCAGCCCCGGGCCGACCCCCACTACGACCACGTTTCTGTCCTTCAGCCTCATGACACTCTACGCGAATTTGCCATATAAACTTACTTCAGCTCTTCCACCGCGAGCCTAAGCGCCTTTGCCGCCAGCTCCACCTGGCCTACGTTGATGTGTTCGTCTTCTGTGTGGGCGTAGCGGGGGTCCCCGGGGCCGAAGGCCACTATGCTTTTTGTCAGTTTTATCAAGAGGTTGAAGTCGGCGGTTCCCCACTTCTTGCTCAGCTTGGGCTCCACCCCCAGTCTCAGGAGTGCTCTGGTGAGGGCCCTGGCGGCTGGCGACGTGGGCGGGGCCTCGGCGGGCTCTGTACACCATGGCGCCTTTGCCTGGGGCGGCAGGGCGTCCAGCAGGTCTTTACAGCTCTTCCCAGGGGGGATTCTTACGTCTATAACCATGACGCATTTGGTGGGTATCTTGTTGGGGGCCTCGCCGCACTGCACCACGGTGGGGGTCACCGTGAAGGAGTCGAAGCGCTCGGAGTGGCCCAGCCTGTTCTTTACCTCTTGGTATACGGCGAAGAGCTCTTCTACTATGTTTCCGTATATGGGCGAGCTGGCGTGGCCCCCCCTGGACACCAGCTCTATGTACACTTTGGCCCCTCCCCTGTACGAGTAGGCAATGTGCAAATTGGTGGGCTCCCCCACGTATACGTGGCTGGGCCTCGGGGGGCCGCCCCTAAGAAGAGCCTCAGTGCCCGCGCTGTCGTCCTCCTCCGCAGTCACCAAGGCGAGCACTAGGGTGCCGCGGGGCTCTGCGTCGAGGAAGGCCTTTAAGTAGGCCACGAGGGGGCCTTTGTCGTCCACCGCGCCTCTGCCCCACAGCACGTCGCCTTCTCTCCTAACGGGCAGGGGGCCTGGGACTGTGTCCATGTGGGCGTGTAGCCACGTCACGGGGGCGCCGCCTCCCTTCACCGCCACCACGTTCCCAGCCTCGTCTATCCAGACGTCGGCGACGTGTTGCCTTATAAACTTGTACAGGTAAGAGGCGGCCTCCCCCTCGCCGTGGGGCGGGCTGTAGATTTTCAACAAGTCTTCTAAAACGGCGCCGACGTCCATATACAACAGATAATACCCGTATATAAACACCACAAAAATCATATATCTCCGAAATGTGTTACATATGCTACGCCTAGCCCTAAAGGCGGCTAGGGAGCTCGGCGCCTTCACCGCCCCCCAGTTCGCCAGACTCGCCCGCATCTCTGAGCCCAAGGCCCGCCAGCTGTTAGACAACTTAGTGGCCGGGGGACTGTTGAAGGCGGTGGAGGTGGCGGGGGTCAGGTTCTACTACAGGGACCCCGTAGAGGCTGCTGACGTCATACTGTCCTCAGTGGACTTGGGAAAGCTAAGCCCCGAGGATAGGCGCAGGCTAACTCATTTATAACACCTAGTTGTAAGGCACATGGACTGGAAGTGGGAGAAGGTGGGGGAGTGCATAGAGAGGAGGTTTCTGTCGGGGGAGAGCCTCACCGTGGCCCAGTTTAGGCTTAGGCAGGGATGCGTAGTCCCGCGCCATAGCCACCCCAACGAGCAGATATCTGTGGTGTTGGAGGGGGTTTTGGAGTTTGAAATAGGTGGGAAGAAGCTGACCCTATCCGCCGGAGACGCCGTTCGCATACCGCCGGGGGTGGAGCACGAGGCCAGAGCGTTGACAGACGTGGTGGTGGTAGACGCCTTCTCGCCGCCTAGGAGGGACTGGCTAAAGTGAGTAGACGCGGCCGCCTCTCCACACTTTAAACACTGGCCTTTTGTTCTTCACCACGGCCTCGGCGAGCCTAAGCCTTAGCTCGAATACGTTCGTCACGTCTTCGCCGTCTACTGCCAAGATGACGTCGCCTCTCCTCAGCCCGAGCGCCTCCGCGGGCGAGCCGGGCTGGACGGCCGCTATGAGAAGCCCTCTGTGCAGTGGTAGGCCGTAGTAGGCGGCGACGGCCTTGTTTAAAGCAACTACGTAGATACCGAGGGAGGGCCTCACGTAGCTTCCGTACTTCTTAACCATTTCAAGCATGATCTTCACCACGTCTATAGGCACGGCGAACCCAATGCCCTGCGCCCCGGCGATGATTGAGCTGTTTACCCCAACCGCCTCGCCTTGCATATTGACGAGGGGGCCGCCTGAGTTTCCCGGGTTGATGGCAGCGTCCGTCTGGATCAAAAACTCAAATATCCTATCCCCCGCCCTCAGCGTCCTCCCAACCGCGCTCACGATGCCGAAGGTGGCCGTGGGCCTGTCCATAAGGCCCAGCGGGAACCCAACCGCCACCACGCCCTGCCCCACCTTTAGCCTAAGCGCAGAGCCCATTGGGAGGGGCGGGGCCTCTAGGTCTGAGTACAACAGGGCGAGGTCCTCCTCTGGGTCTGAGGCGACCAGCGACGCCTCCGCCCTCTCCCCCTCGGGGGTCACCAACACCGCGGCCTCGGCGCCGGACACCACGTGGAAGGCTGTGGCATATATCCCCTTGTCCACCGCAAAGGCCGTGCCGAAGCCCACCTCGCCTGGCCACTCAGCCTGCCGCGTCACCACGCCCACGACAGAGCGCGAGACCTTGTCCACCAACCCGCTGAGGTCCACCCACACCTATTCAAACATACTTATATACGTACCGCTTCCATCCCCCATGGCTAAGAAGTGGATCGCGGCAGTTGCCGTAGCGGCCCTTGCCGCCGTGTTGATCGCAGCGGCTTGTCTATGGCTGAAGCCCCCCGCCAAGGCCCCCGCCGCCCCGGCTAAGCCCAAGCTGGTGGTGGTGCCGGTTGACTTCGTCCTCGACAGCCCCCAGGTGGACAACTTGATAAAAGACTTAGTGGAGACGTCGCAGAGAGACGACGTGGCGGGGTTCATCCTTCTGGTGAACTCCCCCGGCGGCACCGTCTCAGCCACCGAGGCCCTCTACTCGGCGCTTAAGGGCCTGAACAAGACGAAGTACGCCGTGGTGGCGGGGCTCGCCGCGTCGGGGGCGTACTACATATCCGTGGCGGCCGACAAGATCTACGCCGCCCCCTCCAGCTGGGTTGGCAGCATCGGCGTAATAGCAGTGTTGTGGCCAGAGGAGTACTTCTACGACATCCCCGACTACGTCTACACCACGGGCCCCCTCAAGTACTACGGAAGAGAGCTCCTAGACTACTACAACGACGTGGAGCAGGTCAGGCTGAATTTTGTAAAGGCCGTCCTAGCGGGGAGGCAGGGAAAGATCAAGACAGACCCCGCCGTGTTTGAGACGGCGACTGTGTTCCCAGCTTCGCAAGCTCTTGAGCTGGGCCTCGTGGACCAAATCGGCGGCCTATTCGACGCCGCCGCAGACATGGCCAAGAGGCTGGGGCTGAAGAACTACTCGATAGTGTACCTCTCCGAGTTGAAAAACGCCACCTCTGAGGGCCCCACGGCGCAGTGGAGAGTAGACCTGGGCAGACTTATGAACTCCACCCCCGTCCCTATTTTCTACATCTGGCCCGGCGCAGTTCAGCTGAGGGCCTCCGCCAACGGCGGGGCCAACGCCACGTTGCCCCCGGCACCCGCGGACAAGCCCTACGTGGTCCTCGACCTGGCCCACGGGAACATGATCCCCAGAAGCTTTATAGAAGTGCTGAGGGGGGAGCTCGCCGCCCGCGGATACGCCCTAGTGCCAGCCGCCAGCGAGAACCAACTCGCCTCCTTGCTTGGCAACGCCACCGCCCTCGTGGTGGTGAACCCCACCGCGTCGTTCAGCCGCGACGGGATTAAGGCGGTACAAAACGCCACCGCCCGCGGCGTGAGGGTGGTCTACTTCTACGACATGAGGGCAAGCGCGGTGGTGGTGTCCACAGGCGGCGCCTACGTGGCCCCGTACTCGCTGTACGCGCCCTTCGACGGCTTGCTCATGTACTACAACATGTCTGGGCTGAGGGCCGTGTACAACTTTACGGCGGGGGCTTCGAACTACACCGGCAACTGGCAATTCGTACACATCAAGCCCGCTGGAAGCTGGCCTCTGCTAAAAGGTGTGAGCGAGCTCGTCTTGTTTAGCCCATCTGCCGTCTTCACCAACGCGCCGCTTCAGCTCGTGGCCAGGGGGTACGTCTTCGGATACGGCTGGGGCAACTACACAGTGGCCGCCCAGGCTGGCAACTTCTTATTCGTAGGCTCCGTGAGGTCGTTTACGCCTTACTTCATCACCATGGGAGACAACTGGAAGTTTTTCAAAAATGTGGTGGACTGGGCCGTGGAGCCGCGCCCCATCAAGAAGATCAGCAGGCCGCCACCCTCCGGCGTAATATACGCCACTAGCTAAAGACTTATAGCCACGTCGATGAATTTTCTATACCACGTCTCAAACATCTCCCTAGTGGCTACGTGTATCTCCAACACCCCCACGCCGCCCACCCTCTCCTCTATGTAGACGAGGAGCTCCCCTATCTTTCTAAGGTCGCCTCCGTACAAGTCGCTGACCACCAACACGTCTACGTCGCTGTCAGGCCTCATGGCTCCCCTCGCCGCGCTTCCAAATAGGTACACCTCCGCACTGGGGTCGAGCTCCATCACCGCCCTCTTCAACTCGGCCAACACCTCCCACAGCCTCTCCAAGACCCTCCGCCTCTTCTCCCAGCCTAATATCAAGACGTCTCTAGACACCTCCCCACCTCTGAAAACTCCTCCACAAAACGCATGGCCATGTCCACGTCCTCCCTCCTAGCCCGATAGGGGAGATAGCGAGAGGCCACGTAGACGTACTCCAACACAGCCATAAAAGTCTTCCACCTCTCTACAAACGCCTTAAGGCCGCATACATCGCCATAAACCGCCGACAGTCTGTCGAAAAGGTCTCTTACATAATGCGTCTTGGGGAAGTCGCCCACCTTTTTGTATAACAAGTATTTTACATATAGCTGTACGTACTGCTCTACGTTAAAAAGGGCAAGCTCGGCGTATCCTCTCTCTGCGGCGAACTTAGCCTGCTCCACGAATTGGAAGGCCCTCGTCTTCAGCGTCTCCATGTCAGTGGCACCTGCTCATGCCTATGTAGTTTAACACGTCTAGGTCTTTCAAGTTCTCAAACGTGATCTTCACAGTACGGTCTGTGACGTCGCAGTAGAAGACCACCTCCACCTTCAGCCGCCCCTTCTTCTCCTCCACCTTGTAGTAGCCCTCGTGGCTGTTTATTAAAATGGGGCGCCCCTCTGCCTTCTTCTTCCCGGGCTTTGCCGCAATCTTCAAGACGTAGGTGTCGGAGCCGTCGTGTATGAAATGCATCACCTCTCCGTCTCTCACCCACTTGGCTCCGTTTATCTCCCTGTGTCTAAAGACGTCTGAGGCCATGGGCATTATGACGACCCTCCAGCGGGGGGGCGCCACTAACACCAAGAAGTTGTAGAGGCCCAGCACCCTGTTCCCCACGGCGATGGTGTGCCAAGAGTATTCAGTGGACATCGAACTCCGCCAGTTCTTCAAAAATGTCGTGCTCCTTGGCGGCCTCCCGCCTTATTACGTTAAGCTGGGGGAGGGCGTAGGGAAGCAACCTCAGCGAGTAGTAGCTTGTCAACATTGGGATGCCGAGGAAGTCGCCGAAGAGGAGGAGGTGTATAAGAGTCTGGTACTGGAGGTGGACCTTAGCGGTTTCTCTATACAGGTCTAGGTAGAACAACCCGTAGAAAAAATCTCTAATCTTCTCCCTAACTCCCATGAACCAGGGCCTTGGTGAACTGGCGCAGCCTGTCTATGCCCACTATCTCCTCGGGGAACTGCCTCACCACGGCGAGGATGTTTGAGCCGAACAGCTTCTGCACCGTCTCTAAGTTTTTCAACTGCTCGTTGTACTTGCTTTTTATAAAGCCGGTGGGGTCCGCCTCGGCCTCCTCCCTCGGGATGACCATGTTTACGACGACGCCTCCGTAGGGTATCTCGTAGGCCTTCACCATGTCTATAAACCTCTGCACCACCGATATGGACAAGACTGTGGGGATCGTCACGAAGATAAACCTCGTGGCGGCTGGATCTGTCAACACCTTCCTAACCTGCATGTACCTGTTGTACAAGTCCTGTAGCTCTAGTAGGATGGGGTCGCTCTCGATCTCCTTCGCCACTTTGTCTTTTCTAAACGACAGCTGCTCCTTGAGGGCTAGGGTCTCCCGCCTGAGCTTTATCGTGCGCTGAAGCCATGCGCCGTACAGCTTAGAGAGACCTATCAGCCTCACGGCGTTGGCCACGGCGGCCATGTCGAAGACCACTCTGTCGAACTGGGCCCCCTCTTTCAACACCACGTCCATCATCTTGTCGAAAGCCGCCGCCTCGTGGAACGCCGGGTTCGTCGTGGCTATGTCCACAAGAGGCTTTATGTCCACGGAGAGCTCCGCCATTTTCAACATCTCCTTCAAGAGGTTGGTGATCCTCGCCTTGTACCTCTCCACAATGTCGTCGTACTGGACCTCCACGGCCCAGAGGTTGCGCACGCCCTGCACCTGCTTCACCACGCCGCCCGACAAGTCTTGTTGAAACACCGAGGAGAGGGAGTGCACCGGGTTGAAAGAGGCCAGCAGTGTCCTCTCCCCAGCCTCCTCTGCTAGGTAAAGCGCGGTGGCCGCCGCGACTACGGTCTTCCCCACGCCGCCTTTGCCGCCGAAGAAGAGGTGCTTAATCTTTTGAGAAAGCAACGCCTTCATATGTACTCCTCCAGCTTCTTGCTAGGAGACCACAGCTCCTCCGCCACTAGCCTAAGCGTGTCTAAGCCCTTCGGCTCTCTGTTCAACATGGGCACCACGGCCACTACGTATTTGCCAAACTTCTCTGCAATCTCCGCAATGTACTTCCTCTGCTCCTCCACCTTCTTCTTGAGGTAGAGGGGGGCGTCCGACCTCTTGGCGAGGTCTGGGGGGTACACTTGGTTCACCACAATGCCCGTGAGCCTCAGGCCCAGGGACTGGAACATCTCCAGAGCCTTCTCCGTGTCTAGTATGGTCATCCTCTCGGGAGTCATCACCATCATAAAGGCCGTGGTCTCGGTGTTCATGATAATGTCTCTGAACTTCAAGATGCGGCCGCGGATGTACTCCAGCTCTTGCAAAATCTCGTCTTCGTACGTGAGCTTCTGCCTCTTAAGCGAGGCGGCGACTCTGCCGTATTCGTATGCCTGTTTGCGCAACTCGGTGATTTTGTCAACCCACTTGCTGATGACGTCTGCAATGGCTATCATCCTAATGCCGTGGCCGAAGGGAGGCATGTCGAAGACGTAGTAGTCGTACTTGCCCTCGGAGACCACGTCCACCATGGCGTCGTAGACGGCGCTTTCGTACATGGCGGGCTCCGCGGCGGCGCTGTCGATGTACTCCTCCACGTCGGCAGGCAGGCTGTCCAGTTTGTACATGTCGATGATCTTCTTCTTAATCGACGCCACGTACTCGTTGATCTTCTTGTCGGCGTCTATCTCCATGACGTAGAGGTTCTCGGCAAGCTTCACCTCCCCCTTGCCGAAGACGTTCTGCTCAAACACGTCGCTCAGCGACGCTTGGGGGTCTGTGCTAAAGACCAACGTCTTCTTCCCCATAGACGACAGCTTGATAGAAGTCGCCGCGCTGAGCGTGGTCTTCCCAAGCCCTCCCTTGCCGGCGTATATAAACACGCGCAATCTGGGGTTGGACTCCAAGAGTCCTTTTAACCCCCTCATGATACCAGGTCAGTGACGTCTCTCTCCCTTAGCATGAACCTCTTCCAGTTTTGTATGTTGGGGAACACGTAGGGCACGAGCCTAAGCGAGTAGTACGGCGGGAGTATGGGGATTCCCAACATGTCCCCCAGTGTGATCAGCATGAACAGGTTGTCTATCTGCGCCTTTACTTTCATAATTGCCGTGGACTGGCCGTGGACGGTTAATCCCTCTACCACTTCTCTTAACTTGTCCAAAAATTTCATGTGAGAAAAAACGGAGAGGTTTAAATACTATCTTGTCTTGGCTGAAGTCTCCTGAGAGGCTTTCTTATACTTTAACCATCCGGTGAGGAGGTAGTACGTCATCATCGCGCCGAGAACTAACAACACGGCGCCGAATATCGCCGAGAGGTAGTTAGAGATTGAGACGATGCCGGAGCCGTATAGGGCCGCGGCCGCGGCCTGGACGCCAATGGGCTTGTTCATCGCCGCGTAGAGGCCGTAGACGTAGGTCTCCCACGCCAACGCCGCGAGCGTGGTTATGGCCATGAAGACGCCGGGTATGAAGACGTAGGCGGTGGGCTTCTTAACGCTGGCGAGGAATATGGCCACTAGCAACAGGGCGAGGCCTGCGAGTAGCTGGTTAGTGCCGCCGAAGAAGATCCACAAGTTCGTCCAGCTGCCCACGAAGGCCAGGAAGCCTGCGATGATTAAGATCACTAGCGGAGAGATGTACTTATTGCCCAGCGGGCTTTCCTCGAAGAGCTCTGCCATTATTAGCCTAAACACTCTGACAAACAGCATGGAGGTTATGAGGCCCATCACCGTGACGAAGATGCCGTACAAGATGTTCATGTACACGTCGGGCACGTTTAAGAACTTAGTGGTGAGTAGAGTTGCCCCCTGCACATACGCGGCGGCGCCGGTGGGAGGCTGGGAGAGGACCATTATTGCGGCGATGGAGGACAGCGCGACGGCGCCTTCGGTCATCATGGCCCCGCCGCCGACGGGGAGGGCGTCGGTCTCGTACTCAAGTTGCTTAGGCGTCAGGCCGGAGGACACTATGCTGTGCCACCCCGATATGGCCCCGCAGGCGATGGTGACGAACAAAATAGGCCACAGTGGGCCTCCCTGTGGGTTTTGCAACGGGTCGACGTAAAGCGCCTTGACAGCTGTCTGTTGGATGTTTAAGCCGGTGAGCGGCGTGAATATGGCTGCCAGTAGCACGAGCACCAGCGCGATTATGCTGGGCAGATAGCCCACGTAGACGGTTGGTAACAAGAACTTGGGCATGGGCGTAGTGGCCGCGATGTAGTACAAGATTGACAGCACCACCAACCAGAAGAGGACGGTGTTTGTGCCGGGGTACGTCAACGCCGGGTTGAAGTTGTGAGACTTGAAGAAGTCCGGCGAGTCTAAGAAGTTTGTGCCGGGCGCCCTCACTGCGGGGACTAGCGCCACTGTGAAGTAGCCTATCAACACTATCGCAAGGGCGATGAGCGTTGCTAGTAGGGCGTCCATCCTCATGCGGAATATCAAAACGCCGAACACGACCCCGCCTAGCAGGACGAACAGCACGGCTGTGAAGGTGCCTGGGACTCTGTTCAAGACGTCTATAATCACCCACTCAAACACGGCGGTGATGATAATCAAGTAGAAGATCAAGTAGGCGAGTAGGATCTTTCTTGCCCTGTCTCCCAGCAGTTTGTATGTTATGGGCCCCATGGAGCGGCCCTCGTTTCTAAGCGACATCATCATGGCGCTGTAGTCCTGCACCCAGCCGATGAACATGTTGCCCAGTATTACCCAGATGAGGGCCGGCACCCATCCGAAGAACAGCACGGCGGTGAGTGGCCCAACTATGGGGCCTAGGGCTGCTACCGACTTGAACTGGTAGCCGAACAACACGTACTTCGACACGGGGAAGTACTCGACGCCGTCGAAGAACAGCTTAGCCGGTGTAGGCCTGCTGGGGTCTGTCTCCCATATCTTCTTGTCTATCCACCTGGCGTAGAACAAATATGTTAAAAAATACAGCACTAGTCCCAACAGTACATAGGGGGCAGGTGTGTTTAGCATTGACCTCCATTTCTATTTACAAATAAATGTTTTTTCGTCACTTGGCAATTAGTAAGCGGCGTTGTTTAACAACAGCAATGCCCTCCGCCCAGCCTCCACGGCTCTTCTGCAGTCGGTACCTCGCCACATGATTTGTATTATTTTGCCAGATGTCGTAATTCTCCAAGCCCCCGCCTCTTCGCCGAATTTTAAAAGTTGTTCGAGCACTTCTCTAGGCGTCGAGGTGTTTACCACGTAGTAAGACCCCACCTGCCTCCCCCTCCCCCTTCTAGAGGCATCTGAGGCGCCTACGTCGCGTGGCGAGGCGAACCTAACCACCACGTATGGCCTCCTTCCCACTGCGTAGAAGAAGAGTAGGTTGACCGGGTTGTCCCAGGGCGCTCTTTTTAGAAAGAGACCCAGCCTACCCTCTGGGCACTGCAAGTCGACGAAAAGAGAGGACGGCTCGCCCACGTACTTCACAACATCGCAGCCGCAACTCTGTGCGGCCTTCTTGTTGATAAAGCGGAATGCCAGGCTGGCCGCGGAGTACCACGCCGTGAAGAACACCACTAGGATTAACAAGAGGGTGAGTGGGTCCACGACGTTGTTTTACTTGGTATATTTTTCTTTCACCACCGGAGAGTATTAAAATCACTATGTTTGTCTATACGTGTTTGGAGTAGTTGCCGTGTGCAACATCTGCGGGGCAGAGTTCAACCCACTGGGCGAGTGCCCCCGAGGACACGGGAGGCAGTACAGGCTGGAGCTCAGAGTAGGGGACTGCGAGGTGAGAGACTTCGAGAGGTTTTCCCTAATGCCCCACACGGTGCAAGACCTGGTAATGGCCGTGGTGGAAAGTGGGAGGGGGCCTCCGTACTTATACCCACTGTTCTTAATATTAAAAGACGCCGGGGTCTTGACATGCAGTTAGAAGAGCTGACGAAGGCATTCGGCGGACGTGGGGAGCTGACAAAGGCGTCTCAGTGGGGGATTTGGCTGGGGGCAAGGTGGTGGACAGAGAAGAAGGACAAGTCTACGAGGGTGGCTAAGGCGTTGTACACCGGCTTGGCCACGGCTGGGTTGTTAAACTCAGACGGCTCGGTGAAAAACGTGAGGCGCCCAGAGGACCCGGTCAACAGCTACGTGGCAGAGCACGTGGCGTTTTTAGAAGCGCTGGGCCGCCTAGGCCTAGACGACGTGGACAACAACCAGGTGGATAGAAACAGCCTAGAGATCTTGAGAACTTCTCTTCAGCTATCTGCGTGGAGGCTAGCCGTTGCAAGGGCGGTCTTGACGCAGTTAGCCGGACAGGTAGTTTTGGAGCCGCTTGTACAAGAGGGAGTACTGGCACACGTGGCCACGGAGGAGGCGGGGGTGGAGAAGTACCTCGGCTACGGGGCGAGGCGGGAGACCGCGGAGGCGATTGCGCCCAAGGCCGAGTTCTACGACGTGGTGACCGCGTGCCATTTAACGGCGCAAGTCGACGCAGTGGTCCTATTTGAAAAACTGCCCTGGCTACTCGACCCCCTCAAAGAGCTGAGTTGCCTAGCTACGAGGTTGAAGCCCGGGGGGTATGTATACGTAGTCGAGCCCGACGCGTCGGTCTCCCCCGCGTACTCGGCGGCGCTCGTGGCGTTGGGAGCGATGAGGGCAGTCCCCGCAAGGCAGGTGGAGATGTGGCTCTCGGCGGCGGGGCTTAGACAACAGTCGAAGCCGTCCTCCTTCCCGCCCTATTACATATCTGTTTGGAGAAAGCCCGCGAAGCCCTCGCTGAGCCCCTCCGACCGGTGGATGGAATAGCTTTATACCCATCTTCTTAGGGCGTACGTGAAGTGTTGGTTTGTAAACTTGTGGGAGTCTATCGCGGCTTCAATCTCCGCGCAACCTCCGGTGAAGGTCACCTGCGTAGAAGACACGCTTAGAGTTGAAAACAGGTGGTATTTCGAAGTTGAAGTGGAGGTCGCCGACTTCTCCGGCGAGTTGCCTAAGTACGTAAAACTCGGCGTGTTGAGGTCCGGGGAGTGGGCCGAGGCGAGGTGTACCTGTAAAAAAGCCGCCGTATTCCTAAGACACCCCTGTAAAAGCCTTCTCCCTATTACAAAGTGGGAGAGTTGAAAAAGGGGGAGTTTACTTCTTCCCCAACAGTCTGTAGACCTTTATCCCAGTGTAGGGCGACGTGGCCACGGCAAATTTCATCCTCCCGCGGGCGGTGTCTTTTTCAATAATTTCGTATTTGTCGGATTCGAAACTCTTCTTCGCCTTTATGTCGTAGAACTTTAGCTTTTCTTTCGCCATGTGGTTTTCTACACACAATTTTAAACCACAGCGGTGAAATTGGCGTATTCTTTGAGTATTTTTAAGTTGTAGAGTTCTCTGGCCGCATGAGGCGCCTCGGCGTGGGGCTGGCAGTCTTCTCAGTGACTGCGTGGAGCACCAACTACGTGGTGGGGAGGTTCTTGGCGCTACACGGCGCCGACCCCCTGGCCGTGTCGTTGGCCAGGTTCGCCGTGGCGACCCCCGTGGTGTTCCTCTTGGCGAAGTTCCCAAGGTACAGAGGACGCGCCGGGGGCCTGTTGCTGGCGGGCATGTTGGGAATCGCCGCGTTTAACATCGCCCTGTACACCTCGTTAAACTACATGACAGCCGCGACGGCTTCGCTGTTCGTAGTACTGGGGACGCCTCTGACCAACGTCCTAGTCTCTCTCCTCGAGGGCGTCCCCCTCGGCGCGTCGACCCTCGCCGGAGGCGCCTTATCTCTGGCGGGCGCCTACCTAATACTAGAGCCGTACATCTCTGTGAAATCCGCCGCGGGGCCCCTCCTGGCGCTAGCCGCCACCCTCTCGTGGTCTTTGTACACTGCCTACGTCAAGAGGATATACGAGGCCTACACCCCCGCGGCCGCCTCCGCGTGGATTAGCCTCGCCGGCACCTTGGCCATGGCCCCAGCCGCAGCGGCGGCGCGTTTTGAAACCTTGTGGAACGCAGAGGCGGCCCTCGCCTTGTTCTACATCGCACTTGTCCCAGGGGCCCTGGCGTACACGGCTTGGAACCTGGCGGTGGAAAAGGCCGGGCCGGGGGCCGCGGCGTCTGTGCTCCCCCTAATGCCCGTGATAACTCTTGTGATATCAGCCGCCATCCTAGGGGAGTCCATAACCCCCCAACAAGCCCTAGGCATGGCCCTCGCCATTGCTGGCGTGTACCTGTCCATGCGCAGAGGACGGCAGACTAAGGCAAGCCGGTGAGGCCCATGCGCCCCGAACCGGCGCTAGGCGCGGAGCCGCGTCTGCGACTCAATGCAAGTGCCTAGTGGCGATCGGCGACCCTCCTTTTTATAAACTCGACGACGTCTGCGACGTTCTTTTCCACCGCCTCGACGCTTAAAAACCTTGCGACGTCGCCGTCTAGGCCGTTGTGCTGAAACTCATGGAGGTCTAGAGCCTTCTCCACGGCGAGTTCCAGCTCCTTGTCTCCGAGGAGTTGCGCCACTTCTTTCATCCTGGTTGTGGTCATCGTCGCGATGATCCAGTCGGCGTAGGCTACTCTGCGGCCGCCCCGAGTTCTCTTTACGCCTTGGTATCTTGCGAGCAGTAGGTCTCTACTCTCGGCGGCCTTGGCCGCCAGGTAGGCCTTTACTGCTTGAAGGCCTTCCCAGCGGCGTTTCTCAACAGGCCGTTTTTTAAAAATCTTAAGGCGAGCTCAGCCTCGTAAGTCGCCTCAGCCAGCCTGTCCTCTCTATACTTAGACAAGTCTCTCCAAGGCCTCTCCACCTCAAG
Organism: Pyrobaculum sp.; assembly: GCA_038879095.1. Taxonomy (GTDB): domain Archaea; phylum Thermoproteota; class Thermoprotei; order Thermoproteales; family Thermoproteaceae; genus Pyrobaculum. The sequence continues at coordinate 63,667 of JAVZUI010000001.1, forward strand.
CACGTAGGCCTCTGGGCGTTTATTTAAAAACTTGTCTTAATGTTACGTGGACGTAAAGGCAGTTAAACAAGCCATTAGGGAGGCCGTTTGGAAGGCCATGGAGGAGAAGGACGTCGCCGCGTTCCCCCGTCCCGTGTTCGGCAGAATTCCAAACTTCAAGGGCGCCGAGGAGGCGTGTAGGAGGCTGGCCTCGTTGGAGGTCTTCCGCAGGGCTCGTGTGGTTAAGATAAACCCAGACGCGCCGCAGAGGCCGTGTAGAGAGGCGGCCCTGGCGGGTGGCAAGTTGTTGGTCATGCCGACGCCTAGGATTAGGGAGGGGTTCCTCCTCCTCGACCCCTCGGCCATCCCCCGGCAGGCATATAGAGAGGCCTCTACCATTGGGGGCGCCTTTAAGTGGGGCAGGCCGGTGAAGCCTTGGGACCTTCCTGAGGTGGACCTTGTGATTATCGGCTCCGTGGCGGTGAACCCCTCCACCGGCAGGAGGCTGGGCAAGTCGCACGGCTACGCCGAGTTGGAGTGGGGGATGCTCTCGGCGCTGGGAAAGGTGGGGGAGGAAACCCCCGTGGCCACTACTGTGCACGACCTCCAGCTGGTGGACGGCGAGGTGCCGAGAGAGCCCTTCGACCTGCCTGTGGACATCGTGGCGACGCCCACGAGAGTTGTCTATGTCAAGCGCCGCGACGCCAAGCCGCGGGGCATATTCTGGGAGTACGTCACAGAGGAGATGCTGCGGGAGATACCGCTACTAGCAGAGCTGAGGCAACGGATATAAGGTATAAACGCGTGTTGACCATGGACCCGTACACTGTGTTGACGAGGTTTAGGAGGATTGCCGTGGTGGGGGCGTCTAGGGACCCATCTAAGTGGGCCCACATAGTGCCGAAGTACCTCATGGAAAACGGCTACGAAATTACGCCGGTTAACCCCACGGCGGCCGAGGTGCTGGGCGTAAAGGCGTACCCAAGCCTCCTCTCCATCCCGCACGAGGTGGAGGTGGTGCAGGTCTTTAGGCCCAGCGAGGAGGTTCCGAGGATTGTGGAAGAGGTGTTAGAGAGGCGGAGGACTAGGGGCGATGTCAAGGTGGTGTGGCTTCAGCTTGGGATAAGGGCGCCGCCTGAGGCAAAGAAGAGGCTGGAGGAGGCTGGCATCGGCTTAATAGAAGACATGTGTATGATGGTGACTCATAAGTCCTTAGTGGCCCGTCTTCGCTAGGCTTCTCAACGCTGGGGCTGGGGCCACCACTGTGACGTACGCCGGCTTCTTCGCCGTGGCTAAGTAGGCGTCTAGCGCCACGTCCACGGGGCCTCCCAACCTAACGTAATAGATAAAGTCTGCGGTTTTAAACACAGCAAGGGCCGCTTGTTTAAACTCCTCAGACCTCCCAGGCGGCGTCACCACCTCTACATGCCACCTGCCGCCGGCCTTCGCCACACGGATTGCCCGTCCCCCCAACGCGCCGGGCTTCTCCGCAAGTTCGAAAAAAGCGGCGCAGTAGGCGCATTTAGACGCATACGCCGCAACGGCGGCGTAGAAAGACGGCACTAACTCTTTCCATAAGCCGCGTTTTTTAAAGCCGCGAAAGAGGTCTAGGCCGTCTAGCGACACCGAGCCGTGTGGAGAAAATATGTAGCGCCTCGGCGGGCCCCACGCCACGTAGACTTCGAACACCTCCCCCACCTTCGCCGGCCTTCTCTCTGCGTACACCCCTCCTTCTTTTTTCACAAGGTACGCCCCGGCGCACCTCTCTTTGACGTATATGGGGACGCCTCCTATAAGCTTGACGCACCCCGAGGGCAGAGGCAAAGACGAGTACCGCTCTGTTAATATGTACACGTCTCCACCCCCGCCGGCTTAAATAAACTCGGCGTTTAAGTTGAGAGAAAAGACTTTATACACACACCCCCTTACCACTGATGTACTCTAGCGTAAACGCCGAGAGGGAGGCCGTGATTGAGGCGGCTCTAGGCTCGCCTACTCGTATAAGGATAATTATAGTCTTGTACAAACACGGCGAGATGGGGCTGTCGGACCTCGCCAAGCGGGTGGGCGCCTCGTCGGCTGTGGTAAACACCCAGCTTAAAACACTCCTCGAGTACGGGGTGGTGACTGTAAAGAGAGTTGGCAGAATGCCTTTGTACAAGCTTTCAGATGTGCCGGAGATCCGGCGCCTCGCGGAGGCCTTGGCTAAGGCAGACCTCCTGCTCACCGCCGAGCCGACGCGGGGATAAACGCCGCAGTCGCCGCCATGAAGGCGAGGGCCGCGGCAAAGGGGGCGGTGGGGCCGGCGTGTTGGTATAAATAGCCGCCGAGGGCAGGGCCTATTATCCTCCCCAGCGAGCCCGACGACTGCAGGGCCCCAAAACTAAGCCCAAGGGCTCCCCTAGTCCTAGAGGCTATGGAGAAGATGAAAGAAGATGCCACCACCTGCCCCAGGCTGGCCGCCGCGACGCCTAGGTACACCACCGCAGGGCCGTAGGAGTAGAAGTAGAGAGAGGCCAGTCCCACAGTTGTGATCAACAGCCCCGTGAGCACCCCCCGGGCCGCGGAGGCGGAGGCCTCTAGCTTCCTCACGGCGGGTTGCGCCGCGCCTGCCGCGACCCCCGCGGCGGCAAGCATCAGCCCAATCTGCGCCGGCGTTAGGCCGGCGGCGAAGGCTGCGAAGTACGAGACCAAGCCCTCGAACATAGAAAAGCCGGCGTTGAACAAGAGGACGGGTAGCGTCAAGAGGCCGATTTTCCACTCCACCTTAAGCTCCCCCGCGTGCTTCAAGTTGGGCAGTCTAGTCACGGTGGCAGCCGCGGCGGCCGAAAGCAAAGCCGCGGCTAGGAAGGGGAGGCGGGGGCTTACGACGGAGAGGGCTCCCCCTATGGCGGGCCCCACGACGAACCCTAAGCCGAAGGCGGCGCCGAAGAGAGCCATCGAAGAGGCACGCCTCTCCGGAGGGGCAAGCTCAGCCATCAGCGTCTGCAACGCCGGCAGGGTGCCGCCTCCGACGCCCGAGACGGCTCTGCCGATTAACAAAACTGACGCCGAGTGAGCTGTGTACGCAATTAGCTGGCCCGCGGCGGCTAGGAGAAGCCCCGCCGAGGCCACAGCCGCCCTCCCCAGCTTGTCAGACAAGTAGCCCCACAGCGGCGCGGTTAAGAACTGCATGAGAGCGAAGGTGGAGACCAAGACCCCCTGCAACGCGGCGTCGCCGCCGACTTCTCTCACTAGGTAGGGGATTGAGGGGATGACTGCGCCGAAGCCTATCATGTGTATGGCGACTGCGGCGAACAAGACTGCCCACCTATTCATAGCCGGTTGCAGTTTTCATTTTTTAAACATGCGCTGAGGATTAGCTCAAGGAGGACTCCCTCGTTGTCTGGAAGTCCTCTGTATACGCGGCCGCATAAGTTCAGATAGACGTCTTCGCAGTGCGAATACCGCGCCTCTATCCTAACCCCAAGCTCCGCAAGGGCTGGCTCTATATATGCGAGCCAGTTTTTCAAAGTCCAAAGGTAGTAGTCCGGGGCGCAGAACTCCGCCGACACCGCTATACACTACAATGTTTATAAAAATACGTCCACTGAAGTGGGTGGTCGAGCTGGGCCAAGCGCTGGAGGCCCTCAAGTCCGTGCCGTGGGGGAGGTACGTAAAATTCGCCTTTCTAACCGGCTCACTGGCGGAAAGAGGCCGTGGCAACGACGTCGACGTGGTGGTGTCTAAAATAAGCCTTGAGGACTACGGCGAGTTGTTGTACCAAATAACCTACGCCCTTGGCCTTGACGAAGACCACGTAGACCTCGTGCCGGTAGACGATAACACGCCGTGCGTCTTCGTAGTCGACGCCTTGAGCAAGTCGGTGCCGCTATACGTGGCGGACTGGGACGAGGTGTTTAGAATCTTTAACATCTGTCAAGACTTTTTAATAGACGCAAAAAAGCTGGACCTCTACCACACGGCGGCCAGGGCAGTGTTATGAAAATAAGGGCACTTGCCGAGTATAACATAATAACTAAAAACATCGACTTGGAGGTAGAAAGGGGTACTACCTCTCCCAATTCGGCGACTACATGAAGTTTGCCCACGCCCCCCACTTACAGGCGCAAGCTTTGATAGACTTGTTCCAGAGGACGGCGGCGTTGTTGGGAGACCCGCCTAGAAGCTATGCAGAGGCTGGCTATGCGTTGGCCCGTAGAGGAGTCATCACAGAAGAGGCCAAGTTATACAAGTCGGTGGTGGGGTTTGCTGGCACACGGCTACTTAAGCGTGGAGATAGGCGTGGTGGAGGCGATTTTAAGACAGCGGCTATATCGGCGTGTGGCAGAGCTGGCGGTGAAAGTCGCTGATAAGGTGGGGGACCCGTGAAGGCCTTGTTTGACCTATACGCAGAACGCTACGACAAGTGGTATGCGCAACACGTCGCGCTGTACGCTTCTGAACTCGCGGCGGTGAGGTCGGTGAGTTGCGAGGGGGGCGTGGAGGTGGGGGTGGGGACTGGCAAGTTCGCAGGTCCCCTCGGCTTAAGAGCGGGGGTTGACCCCAGCGTTGGGATGCTTAAGCTCGCCCCCCGTGAATTGGACCTGGCGGCCGGGGTGGGGGAGCGCCTCCCGTTTAGAGACGGGGCGTTCCCCTGCTCTCTTCTTGTGGTCACGTTGTGTTTTGTGGAAGACCCCGTGGCCGTATTGCGGGAGTCTGCGAGAGTTGCGGAGAGGGTCGTGGCGTGTATTGTGCCGAGGGAGTCGCCGTGGGGGAGGCGGTACGTGGAGGAGGGCGCCAGGGGGCACGTGTTCTACTCAAAGGCGAGGTTCTACACAGTGGCCGAGGTCGTGGCGATGGCGGCCTCCGCCGGCTTGACGCCGGCTAGGGCGGTGGCGACGCTTTCGTACGGGCCCGACGGAGGTGAGAGGTACGAGGAGCCGAGGGACGTCTCCTTGGAGGAGGCCGAGCGCTTCGGCTTCGTCTGCGTAGAGTTCAAAAAGAGTTGAGTTTAGACGCACATGTACGTGGCTGTGGCTTCGAAAAACCCCAACAAGGTGAGGGCAGTGGAGAAGGCGTACAAGCTGTTGGGCTTCCCAGCGAGGGTGGTGCCTGTGGAGAGGCCGGCGGGAATTCCGCAACAGCCCCTGGGCCTCGGCCAGGTGGTGGGCGGGGCCTTGGCCAGGGCTAGGGCGGCGCTGGAGGCCTTCGACGCGGCGGAGCACGGAGTGGGCATTGAGGCGGGGGCGGTGGAGGTCGCCGGCTCCTACCTAGACGTCACCGTGGCGGCGGTGGCGGACAAATCCGGCGTGGTCACAGTAGGCCTCGGCCCCGGTTTCCAAATCCCCACGGCTTTTCTCCACGGCGTGTTGGGGGGGAGGGAGCTGGGGGAGCTGGCAGAGCGCCACTTCCTAAGGCCGTCCATTGGGTACAGAGAGGGCCTCATAGGGGCATTGACCAGGAGGAGGGTGACCCGCTTCGACTTAAACCTAGCCGCCGTGTTGATGGCCCTCGTGCCCAGGCTCCCCTACAACGCCTCTGCCTACAAAGGCTAGGGCTCAGAGGCGCCTCTGCACGGGGGCCTCTAGGAGGCTGAGGGCTCCCGCAGACCTGCAGATAGGCGTCGTAGAAAAGGGCTGCTCCGTGTTTAAAGCGGGGGAAAAATTTAAAAACCGGCTTTCAAAATACGCTTGAGCGGGGTAGGCCAGCCTGGTAGGCCGCGGGGCTCATAAGGGGGGCAACCCCCTGCGAGACCCCGAGGTCCCCGGTTCAAATCCGGGCCCCGCTACCACGCCGAGTTTAACCAAGGCCTCTGCCTTGACGCATCTTTTCAACTCCTCTAGGCCGACCTCGTGCCCGCGGTTTTTAAGCCAGCCTCTAAGCATTTGGAATAGGAGCTCGGCGTTGTGAGGCCCCAGGGCTTGTAGCAAGGCATCGTATAAAGACGTTGCCCTGTTTTGTATTTGCAAGGTGCGGAATTTTATCAATGCTTTTACAGACGGAGGCAGAGACGAGAGGAACTGCTCAACGGCTTGGGATGGTGGGCAGTTCATAGTTTTTTGAATACAACGCGCCTTTGGGACGGGTCCAGCTGGAAGGAGAACTCCAGCGGCGTGGGGGACTCCGGGGTGTACACCTTCACGCGGCCTGGCTTGAAGTAAAATACGTAGTCTCCCAACGAGCCTATCCTACGCGCCACTTGGCCCCAGATGTGGTAAGAGTTGAACACTAGGACGGTCACCACTGGATGCGTCAAGGCAGTTTGGTATACCCTGGCGGCTTCTACAAGTAGCTCAACCCCCGCCGTCGTGGCGACAAGTTCGTACTGGTCTGCGATGTGTACGTCGTATCCTCCCTTGTTTATCATCTGCGCCGACTTGTACCACCACTCTAGGCTCTTATGGTCCGTAACTGGGTGGTATGCCCACGTGATGCCCTCTCGGCGCCACCTCACGCCTAGGGCTTCTGCAAATTTTACAAAAGTTGGATACGCCTTGTGATGGTGGTAGAGCACTTTCGCCCCTCTCCTGGCCAGCTCCACCGCTGTAAGTACTAGCATCTTGCTGGCCAAGCCGTCGATGGGGCCCACCACAGCCACCAGCGACCCCCTGAGAATCCCGCCGCCCAGCGCCTCGTCTATCTCCGGCGGGCCCGCGGTCAGCCTCTCTTTAGAAAGCTCCTTCTGCTCTTTCAAAGGCGGAAGCACGACGGGTCCCTCTTCTGTAATCACGTAGGGAAGTGTGAAGTGGTCCACCGCCCTGCCTCTGGCCTTTGTGATTTTTACAAAGCGGTAAGAGGCGCCGCCCTCTAGGATTCTGTGGTGGACCTCCACTATGGCGTCCGCCACGTAGTCCGCCGGCGATACGTCGAGGCCCTCTTTGATGAGCACCACGGGGACGTCTTTAGAAACGCCGTGGTAAAACAACGTGTGTACCAGTTGCCTCTCCCCCTCCGCCGCCAGCGCAGAAACTCCGTCTACCACCACGGCCTCAGGCCTCGCCTCCAATATCTTGTCCACCACAAGTTTCACCGCCGACTCGACGTCGGCCGCCGAGGCGAGGTCGTAGATATGGCTCGGCGCGGGGACCCCGACGGCACTTAGGAAACGCCTAAGCCTGTCCTCAGTCTCGTAAAAAGTAAACCACGCCACACGCCTAAAGGACGACACCGCCTTCGCCACGAGTATTGTCTTCCCCGCGCCGGGGAGCCCCTTCACTACAGTAAGCCCGGCGGAGAATAAGTCCATAACGGTACAAGTCATGTGTACCGTTTGGGAACCTTGTTTAAAACTTTGTGGTATAGCTCGGCTTGTCCACTGTCGCCTTCTCCACGTTGCCGAGGGCCATGTACATTAAGATATTCGCCACGGTGGACAGCAGCCCTGGTATGAACAACAAGAGGGCGAGGTCGAGTATGTACAGTATGCCCGCGACGAGGAACATTGCCTCTTTATACCTGTCGTACAGTATGAACGCACCCACGATGAAAGACAACACCGCGCCCACTAGGTACAACAAAAACGCAACCACGGCCACCACCACCAGCGGCGCCGCCGCGCCGGTAAAAAAGTTTTGGGTGGCCACGACGTAGACGAGAAACGCCGTGAAGGCTAGGGCCACGAGCACCAGCCCCACCAACATGAGGGTAGTCCCGGCGTAGCACACTTGAAACGACTTGTCTACCCCGGCGAGGGCCCTGTACCCCGGCCTAATCCTCCCAAACACCCCGAACAGTGTCACCGCCACGGCGGCTAACGCGACGGCGGCGGCCCCTACGGCTGACCCAAACCCGTGGCGCAACCCCATGGGTATGGCGAACAGCAACCCCACTAAGCCGACGAGGGCGGCGACGAAGAACAGAAAAGCGGCGACGACTAGTAGAAGGTAGCCCGACCTCAGGGCCGCAAAGGCGTTTTCAACAGACACGGAGAAAAATAGGCCGTTTATAAAAATGTGTTACAGAAGCGTGGGGAGGAATAGGCTCAACACCCCATTTATAATCCATATGAGGAAGGCAAGCGCCGCGGCGCCTAGCCAGCCGACGCCCTGTATCTTGCGCAGGGCGTAGAGCCAGACGATTAAGGCCAACAGGCCGCTTATAAACGGAATTCTAAACACCGCGTGGAAGAACCAGTAGATTAAGGCGCCTATAAGCGCCGTAAGCGCCGCGCCTCCCAAGCTCTCCCTCCTCTGCCTACCAGGAAAAATCTTTAGCGCAAGCCACACGGCCAGCGTGCTCACTAAAAAACCCACCACCAGCCCTAATGCGCTTCCCGCGAGAGACATAGCCCTCTAATTTTTTGTTTTTATAAGCTTTACGAAGATCTCTTCGTCTTTACAATATGGAAATCCCCCTCCACGCCCACGTCGACGACTGCGTAGCCGAATAGGGGGAGGACGAGCCGCAGGACTTTTACACAATCCTCGTCTCTAGTCTTGACGAGCAATTCGGCTGGCCCCCTCTCTTTAATATAGGCCACCACTTGAAGCGACCCCTCGGGGCAGCCCGGCACCTCCAAGACGTCCATGGCTCGGCCACTTTAGGTTTATAAAAACTCTCCTCAAAAACTGCCGCAGATGCCCAGGCAGGCGGTAGGCGCCGCATACACGAGCCCGTACCCAACCGCCCGTTATGTTTTTATGACTTGGCGCACGTAGATGTATGTGGACTGCGCAGTTTACTCCGCCTTGGCGTAGCTTAGAGAAGTACGTAGAGGCGAGGCTTGAGGAGGCAGAGCTAGAGGCCCGCCTGGCTTTAAAGTTTTTAGAAGGAGGCTTGACGAGAAACGCAGCCGGCAAGGCCTTTCAAGCGTGGAAGGCGGCGTTGGCGGCGTTGGCTACAAAACACCGAGAGCTGGTGGCAGAGAAGTTTAAAGGCGTCGTGGTGGATAAGCTGAAGAAGAGAGAGAAGGCCGATTTAATTATCGCCCTTATGCCCACAACTAAGATGAGGACGGTGGCTGAGCTTCTGGCTGAGCGGGTGGGCTGGGAGGTGGTGTACTTGACAGACCTCGCTCTGAACCTCCACGACTTTCAATACAACGGCCTCGACCCCGAGGGTCTCGGCAGTAGGTACAGCAACGTGGAGGAGGCAGTCAGAGATATTAAACACCTGGTGGAAAAGACTCTTCAAATAGTTTCTCAACTTTCTAAATAGCTCCGCTTTAAATTATATATAAACAAATTTAATAGCAGTTATTAATCTTTTCTCATGTACGTAGTGGTGGGGGGAGGGGTGACGGGGCTCTTCTCTGCTCTTTACCTCGCCGCCGAGGGCGCCGAGGTGTTGGTGTTCGACCCGGAGCCGGGGCGCTGGTCCCGGGCCGCCGCCGGCGTGTTGGAGCCCACGAAGTTTGAGATCAATAGGATCAACGTGAGGGGGTACCCGCAGAGGTATTTAAAAATGTGGCTGAAGGGGAAGGCAAGAGTGGCGCGTCTCGACTGGAGGTGGATACTTACGTATTTAAAAGTGTATGGTAGGAACTATACGCGGGATGTTTGGGACTACGTAAAGACTCTCGCCTCCTTCTCCTTGTCGGAGTACAAGAGGCTGGCCGAGGTGAAAAACGACTTTGAGCTGAGGGAGGAGCCTCTGTACGAGGTGGTGGAGGACGTTGAGGCGGAGGCCGCGGCGTTGAAAGAAGACCCCCTGGGGCCCCGCTTCGAGGTGGGGGAGCTGGAGGGGAGGAGGGCGATAGTCTACCTAGACGCAGTGGTGCTATCCACAGACCTGGCGGCGGAGAGGCTGTACAAAGAGGCGGAGTCATTGGGAGTTAAGTTTGAAAAGAGGCGTGTGAACAACATAAGGGGCACCGTCGTGGAGGCAGAGGGGGGCTTGAAAGTAGAGGCCGAGGGCGTCGTCGTGGCGGCCGGTCGCTGGGCCCGGGAGCTGGGGGTCCCCATCGCCGCCATGAAGGGCTACGGATTTAGAGTGAGGCCTGGCAAAAAGCCGGACAAGACGGTGGCGGACTTCGTCGGAGGAGTCTTCGTAGTGCCCTTCAGCCAGTGGGTCAAGGCCACTGGGAGGTTCGACTTCGACCCCACGGACGACCACTCGCCCGCCCAGTCCGTGCTGACTGCGGCGAGGGGCCGGCTCGGCGACTTTGAGGTGTTGGACATGGCGGTGGGGTATAGGCCGTGTGCCCCGGACGGGTTGCCTGTTATCGACAAGCTCTGGCCTGGCGTGGTGGTGGCCACCGGGGGCTGTAGACTCGGCTGGACTTTGGGCCCGGGGATTGCGAAGGCGGCCGTGGACCTCTTGTTAGGCAGGTCGAGCAACTCGCTTTTAAGTAGTGCCAGGTTTAAGTAGGGCAACGGCCTTTTTCCAGTCGGCCTCCTCCAGCCTCCTCACGGGGGTCAGCGGCACCTCCCACCTCTTCGCTTCCTCTAACAACTCGCGACAACTCTTAGTGGCGAGGTGCTCGGCCACTTCCTCGGTGAGGCTCGGGTCCGTCATGCGGCTCTCCCAATCCGGGCGCCCCACCATCTGGCAGAAGCGCCTCCAGAACTTCTCCTCCACGGCCCCGAGGGCCACGGCGCCCCCCACGCATTTGTAGATGTTGTAAAAGGGGTGGCTCCCCGTCAGCGGTGCCGCCCCCACGTCGCGCATAAGGGCGTAGTTTAAGAGGTTTAGGAGGTGGGCCACGTCTTCCATAGCCACCTCCACGTAGCCCGCCCGCCCCCACATGGACGCAATTATAAACGCCACGTATAGCCCCGTGGCCACGTCCACGGCCTGGGGCGTCGGCACAGAGGGCGCCCCTCCCGCGTAGGCGGCGAAGTTTACGTCGTGGCCCGGCAGTTCTCTGAGCTCCTCTGTGGAGAACCCCACGATGGCCACGTAGAGGAGCCTGGGGTTCGAGACGCTTAGAGACCTATACGAGACGCCGAAGGCCTCAGCCGTAGGGGGGCGGAAGGACGTAACGACGGCGCCCGCCCCCGAGGCGAGCTCCCTCGCCTTTCTTCTGCCCTCTTCAGTCCTCAGGTCAGCCTCCACGACCTCCTTTCCCTCGTTTAGCCAACGGTATAGGGTGGGCGAAATACGGCGTAGGGAGTCGCCGCCGGGCGGCTCCACCTTCACGACGCGAAAGCCTTGGGATAGGAGGAGGCGGCCTGCCAGGGGGCCTGGGTAGAGGGTGGACAGCTCGAGGACGTACGTCACGACTTAGAAAGCAGTTTAAAAATTACGTATTTCATCACCTCGTTTGTGCCTTCGCCTATTTCAAGTATCTTGGCGTCTCTGTAGAACATCTCGGCCTTGCTCTCCTTGCTGTATCCGTAGCCGCCCTCCATCTGCACAGCCCTCCTAGTCACGTCCACCGCGAGTCGCGCCGCCTGTAGCTTAGCCACGTGGGACATGAGTAGGAAGTCGGGCGACTTGGTGTCGTAGAGGTAGGCCGCGTAGTACGCAAGCGCCCTGGCCGTCTCCACGGCGGCCAACATTTCGGCGAGCTCGAACTGGGCGTTTTGAAACTCCACAAGCCTCCTCCCAAAGAGCTCTCTGTTCTTGGCCCAGTTGTAGGCCTCCTCGAAGGCGCCCCTCGCCACGCCCACCGCCACCCCCGAGATGGCCACCCTCCCCACGTCTAGCGTGTGCATTAAGACCTCCCACCCCCCGTTCAGCCTGCCGATTACGTCGTCGTCGCCGACTCTGCAGTCGTTGAGCTTTAACTCGGCGGTGCCGGTGCCCCTGACCCCCATGACCTCTATGGGCGAGGCCTCGACGCAGTTGCTCCTCCGCAATAAGAAGACAGTGATGGCCTTGTGCCTGGCCTCCCTTGGCCCAGTCCTGGCCGCCACTAGGTAGTAGTCGGCGTACAGCCCGTTGGTGATCCACATCTTCGTGCCGTTTATGGACCACTCCCCGCCGACTTTTTCGGCTCTGGTCTGTATCGCCGCCGCGTCGCTGCCGCAACAAGGCTCCGACAGGGCGAAGGCGCCTATCTTCTCCCCAGCCGCCACTTTAGGCAAGACCTCCTCCTTCTGCTCCCTCCGCGCAAAGTTATTTACAGCGTCGGCGAAGAGAATCCCGTACGCCTCCACCAGCAGGCTGAACCCCCCGCTCACGCGGCCCAGCTCCTCCAACACCACCACGGCCGTCCTCAAGTCGCCCCCTGCCCCGCCGTACTCCGGGGCCACTGTGGGGGCCAGAAGGCCGAGCTTGCCGGCCTCCCTAATGGCCTCCCTGGGGTAGTAGTTCTCGCGGTCCATCTTGCGGGCTATGGGCTCCACGTACCTCTCCGCGAACTCCCTGGCCGTTTTCCTCGCCAGCTCGTGTTCCTGCGTCAAGAGGGTCATGCCTCCTCGAAGTACTCGATGTCTGTGACGAGGCCCCTCCTCTCGCCCCGCCACTTGGGCCTCACCCTCATGCCGACCCTCGGCCTGTCGGTCTTCACGTAGTGTACCAAGCCCCCCTCGACTCCGGGGAACTTAATGAAAGCCAGCACCCTCCTCTCCTTGAGAGGCTCTCCGTAGAAATCCCTCTCCACCACTGTATAAGTCTCCACGACGCCCACCGGCTCCACGTCGCGGAGCTCCTTAACTTCCTCGAAGTCGTGTGGGCAGAAGGCCTTAGGCGGCATGAACAGCCTCCCGCACTTGGGGCAGTATGCGGCGGTGAGCCTGCCCTCTCTCAACGCCTCGAGCCACTTTGTCCCTATGGGCCCCGCCGTGTAGACGTAGGCCTCTATTTCCATCACCTCTGGGAAGTACTTGACGCGCCTCATGGCCTCACCAACTCGAAGCATTCTATGTCTGTGACCGAGCCAGTTCTCTTATCCGCCGGCTTGAACTTAGCTCTTACACGGGCGCCGAAGATCTTCATAGACTTCACGTCGTCTTCGCTGGCTCCGCAGATGTAGTGCAACAGCCCTGGGAAGAAGTGGTCGTCGAATTGGCGGCCCGGCACGTCTAGTTTCACGACTCCCACGACCTTAGGCTCGGCGGCCCTCGCCCTGGTAGCCTCGATATAGCTCACCACCGCGGTTACCACAACGCCCTCGTGCGAGGCCTCGACCCACTCGTCTACTTCTTTAAAACAGTAGGAGCAGTACGTCCTTGGGGGTACGAACACCCTCCCGCACTTCTTACAGACCGTCCCCAGAATCTTGCCCTCTCTGAGCCCGGCTAGGAACCTGCCCAGCGCCTCGCCGGTGACGTAGTTGTACCGCGCACGTCCCACGACTGGGAACTCGTAGACTGGAAACGCCACTTCTTCAAACGGCGTACCCCTGGGGTTCTTTGGCTTTGTCATATGCCCATCACCACCACCGTACCTGCCTGCATCAAGTCCCCCCATGCCTGTGCAAGACCTGTATACACCGGCTTCTTCACCTGCCTAGCGCCGGCCTCTCCTCTGACTTGCCAGAATATCTCGGCGACTTTCATAAGCCCCGCCGCGGCGATGGGGTTGCCCACCCCCAGCAGGCCGCCGGAGGGGTTTATTGGGAGGTCGCCGTCTCTCTGCGTCACCCCCTCCCTCGTCAGCAGAGGCGCCTCGCACTTCCTCGCCAGACCCAGGCCCTCCATGTGGTGCAACTCCTTGTAGTCAAAGGGGTCGTAGGGCTCAGCCACGTCTATCTGCCTCCTGGGGTTGTCTATGCCGGCCATGCGGTAAGCCATCTCCGCGGCGCGGCGCACGTACTCTGGGAAGGCCAAGTCGCGGTTTGTCCAGTGTGTGGTGTCCAGAGTCCACCCAATGCCCTTAATCCACACGGGGGTGTCCGTAATCCTCCGGGCCTCCTCCTCGCTGGCCAGCACCAACGCCGCCGCCCCATCAGACACGGGAGACACGTCGAGGCGGTTTACAGGCCACACGAGGACCTCGCTGTTTAGCACATCCTCAACCTTGATATTAGGGTCGCACAGCTGCGCAGAGGGGTGCCCGCAGGCGTTTCTCTTATTTTTAACAGCCACAAGGGCGATGTCCTCCTTCTTTACGCCGCATTTGTACATATACCTATGCATCTCCATTGCGAATATCCACAACAAGTTGGGATTTAACGGCTTCTCGACAATGGGGTCCCAAATGTAGCGGAAGACGTACTGCGGATGGGGCTTAGCAGAGTGGCTCATCTTCTCCTCAGCCACGGCGAGCACTTTTTTACACAGCCCAGAGGCCACGTGCCACCAAGCCGCAATGGGGACGAACACCCCAGTGGCGCCCCCCACGTACACTCTGACAACAGGCTTGTTCCACCCGCCCGCGCCGTCTGCTAAGTATTCGCCCTTCATGTGGACGCCGTCGAAGGCGTCGGGGGCGCTTCCAATGACGACGCAGTCGATGTCCTTTAGAGTAAGCCCCGCCTCGTCCAAGGCCTGCTTAGCCGCCAGCCACGCCAGCTCCTGCGGCGTCTCTAACATCCTCCTACGAAATAGAGTAAGCCCAGCCCCCACCACCGCAACCCGGTGTTTGAAGTTCAAGTTGCGGCCAGTCATATCCTCAACACAGCCACGACGCTTGTGGTTGTGGGCACCCCCCTCCAGCTGTGGACCACGGCCACCTCCTTCCTGTCGACCTCCGCCTTCAAGTCGCCGCGCATTATCGCCACGGCGTAGCTCAGCCTGGCTAGGCCGTGCACCTCAAGCGGCACGCCCTCCGCCAGTGCCCCGCCGCTGGGGTTAACCGGCAGCCTGCCCCCCGGGCAGAAGGCGCCGTCTGCCAGCAGATCCTTGGCCGCCCCCCTAGGCGCTAGGCGGAGCGCCTCTATGTGTTGAAGCTCCTTGAAGCTGTAGCGGTTGTCCACCTCGGCGAAGCCCACCTCCTTGGCAGGATCTGCGATTTTGGCCTGTTCGTAGGCCCCGTCCGCGGCGAGGCGGGCGTGTACTGGGAAAGACCAGTCGTGTAGCTCCAGCGTGGAGGTCTCCGTGGCCCACCACGCGCCGTCGATCCACACCGGCGTGTCGTTAAACTCCCTGGCCACCCTCTCGGAGGCGAGCACCACCACCACGGCGGCATCCACAAACTTCGCTATGTCAGCCTCTCTGAGCGGGTCCGCCACCACCGGGCTCCCCGCCCTAGACCTGCCGGGGGACGCGTAGACGGCGCGGGGGTTTTTAGCACCCGCCCTGTGGGCCTTCTCCACCACCGCCTCTAAATGCTCATCGCCCACCCCGTACCTCTCCATGTAAGCCCTCGCCTCCAACGCCGCAAGGGCGTGGACATTTTCCAGCGCCAGGGGGCGAATCGATATGGGGTCCGTGGCCATGAACATGACGTCGTTCATAGTCAAAATATCGCTCGGCTTCCCGTGGGACTCCACTACGACGACGTCGAAAAGCCCGCTCTTTATCATCATGTAGGCCTGCCCCACGCACTGTAGGCCGTCCCCAGTCACCGTGTAGACGGACTTCATGGCGCCGCCCACGGGGTCCGGGGCGAACTCGTCTGAGATGGCGATGCCCTCCCAGAAGTCCTCCTGGCACGACACAAAGGCGTCGACGTCGCGGCGCGGGTCGAGGCCGCCGGCGTCTTGATAGGCCCTCTGCGCCGCTTTAAACATCATCTCGCGGAAGGAGAAGTCGACAACCTCGGGCTGAAAGCCGAACCACCCCACTCCCACTATTCCAACCCTCATGAAAAATAGTAATTTGAAAGGTTTTTATATATTGTGCCTTTTTCAAGTTTTAATAGATTTTTTACAATTATATAAATTATATTAAGGAGACCGGGAAAATTGAGCTAAAATACCAGAGTCCTTACATAAAGAAGAATACCAAATGGCTGGAATATGTCAGATGATTCAAAATGCCAGATATCGTAGTGCACTATGTTGTTATGTGGTATAGTGATGTTAAATCTCTAAGCACGATTTAACAAAGCTTTAGCTTCCTAGGCTAGACAAGTTGCGAAAAGTTTAGAAAAGCTATATTCCCACTGCTTTTTTTATCTCCTCTACGGCGGCTGGGTTTTCCAGCGCCGACAAGTCGCCGGGGCTCCTCCCCGTGAGAATCGCCCTAATTACCCTCCTCATTATCTTAGCGTTGCGCGTCTTGGGAAGCTGAGAGACGAAGTAGACCTCCTCCACCGAGCCGAAGGCCTTGCCGAGGGCCCTCTCGGTGAGGGATATTATCTCTTTTTTAAGTTGGTCGCTTGGCTGGTGGCCTGGCTTGAGGACTACGAAGGCCACTGGGACCTCGCCCTTGAGCGGATCTGGCTTCCCCACCACGGCGGACTCCGCCACCGCTGGGTGCGAGTTTATCACAGTCTCGACCTCCGCGGGGCCTATCCTCTTACCAGCCACTTTTATAGTGTCGTCGGCCCTCCCCACTATGTAGAAGTAGCCGTCTTCGTCGACCACGGCGGCGTCTCCGTGGGCCCAGACGCCCGGCCACTTAGACCAGTATGTTTCGAGGTAGCGCTGGGGGTCGCGCCAGAAGCCCCTCGTCATGCCGGGCCAGACCGACAGCACTACTAACTCCCCCTCTACGCCGGGGGGCGCCGGCCTCCCGTCCTCTGTGTAGACCGCCGCCTTTATGCCGGGCGACGGCCCGTTGAAGGAGCTGGGCTTTATCGGCTTGACCACGTAGCATCCCAAGATGCCGCCTGAGATCTCCGTGCCCCCAGAGTAGTTTATGATCGGCACCTCGCCCCTCCCGATTTTATACAGCCAGTTCCAGCTCTCTAAGTCTATGGGCTCCCCCGTGTTGCCAAAGGCCTTTATCTCCGGCGCCTTGTCCGGCGCGGCGCCTATGGACCTCAGGTGCCTGGTCAGAGTGGCCGCCAGTCCGAGGACGCCTACCCTAAACCTCTCTGCAAACCGCCAAACTCTGTCCCTTGGGTGGTCCGGCGCGCCTTCGAAAAAGGCCATCGAGCCTTTTAGCAAGTAGGCTGAGAACACCATCCAGGGCCCCATCATCCAGCCCATGTCGGTTATCCACGTCAGCGTCTCGCCGGGCTTCAGGTCGAAGTGGAAATAGACGTCGGCGGCGGCCTTTATGGGAAAGCCGTCGTGGGTGTGCACCGTGCCCTTGGGCCTCCCCGTGGTGCCCGACGTGTATATAACCATCATGGGGTCCTCCGCCTCTGTGTCCTCCACGTGGTCTCCCCCCGTCTTGAAAACTTCGACTAGCGGAACGTAGTTCCGTACTTCTCTAGACCTGGCGTGCACCACGACGTGCCTAACCGTAGGGGTCAGCCCGGCCTCCAGCTCAGTCAACATGTCCACTTCCCTCCCTCTGCGGTAGGAGACGTCTGAGGCGAAGACGAACTTGGCCTCGCTGTCCTCCAGCCTTACGCGTATGGCCTCTCTGCCGAAGCCGCTGAAAAGCGGGACGAAGACACCGCCGGCTCTTATGATGCCTAACATCACCGGCACAATTTCGGGGACCATCGGCATGTACACGGCCACTCTGTCCCCCTTCGCGAGGCCGTTTTTCCTAAGCCATGACGCCACAGCCCTCGCCTTGTATAAAACCTCTGCGTAGCTCCACTCCGCAGTGCTACCGTCTTCGCCCTCCCACTTCACCAAAGGCGCTGGGGAGTCCTCCAGCTGGTCGGCGACGTTGAGCCTGCCTCCTACAAACCACTTGGGCCACTGCACCCCCCTGGAGAGGTCTAAGACCTTATCGTACCTACGGGCCCACCTGACCGCCAAGACGTTGTCTACAAAGTCGCCCCAGAACTGCTCGGGCTGTTCATACGTAAAGCGTATGAAGTCGTCGAGGTTTTTCAACCCCCTAGAGGCGATGTACCTAGCCACGTTAGAGTCTTCTAAGTGTCTCTGTTGAGGCTTCCACATTGTCATTACTTTTGATTAATTTTTTAAATCTTACGAGAAATAAAATTTATAAATTGACAAATACCTAGAAATATGTCAAATAGTAGGCTGTGGAGGCTATGATGTTCTGGGCCAGGTCCATTGGGGGCAAGCTCGCAGTGTGCGACGGCGAGGCGCGTCTAACGTACGGAGAGTTGTTAAACGAGGCTGTTAAAAGAGCCTACCCGGGCAGGGCGGTGTTCGCCGCTAGAAACTCCGCGTCTAGCCTTGCCGCGTTGCTAGGGCTTCTCCACGGCGGGGGCGAGGTGGCTGTGGTGGACCCCCTCACAGTTGCGGAGGATTTGAGGTGGATTTTACAAGACTTCTCCCCCCAGGTGGTGGTGGGAGACGCCGAGTTTCTGACTAACAACGCCGAGGTGTTGAAGGGCTACAAGACGGCGGATGTGTCGCAGACGGTGGGAGGTAGCCAGTGGACATACGACACGACGTTTGTAATGTACTACGCGGGAGTGGCGGGCCGCACCATGCAGGTTTTGAACAAGACCGCCTCCCTCTGGGCCAACGCCCACGCCTTGGCCCTCGCAATGGGGCTTGAGCGCACAGACGTGGTATACGTGTCGGCTCCGATTACACACGTCTTAGGCCTCGTCACGTCGCTAGCCGCGTTGTCCGCAGGGGCCATGGTCCACCTCATGAAAAAGCTGGGGCCAGACGTGGTGGAGGACTTGCGAGACGCCACGGTGATAGTGGGCGCTCCTGCCTTCTACTCAGAGCTTTTAAAAATGGGGGTCGGCCCTCTGAGGGCGAAGTTCGCCGTGTCGGGAGGCGCGTATCTGCCGCCTAGCGTCAGAGACGAGTTTGAAAAGAGGACTGGCGTAAAGATTCTCCAAGTCTACGGCCTAACCGAGGGGCTTGTGCTGACATTCGAGCCGCCGAGCGCATATGGGAAGGGGTCGGTGGGCTTCCCGCTTCCGCTAGTTGAGGCGAAGCTGTCAGAAGACGGGGAGCTGTTGGTAAAGGCCCCCTGGGTGATGGCCGGCTACAAAGACCCCGCGGAGACTAAGAGAGCTTTTGAAGGCGGCTGGCTGAGGACGGGAGACGTAATGTCCGCGGACAGCGAGGGGCTTCTGTACTTCAGGGGGGTAAAGAAGAGGATGATCAAGTATAAGGGCTACCCCATATTCCCCAGAGACTTAGAAGAAGTGTTGAAGAGACACCCAGCCGTCGTGGAGGCTAGAGTAGTCGGCGAACCGCATCCAGAATACGGCGAGGTGCCAGTAGCCTACGTAAAGACAAGAGAAAAAGTGACTGAGGAGGAGCTTTTAACCTTTGTAAACTCACAAGTGGCGTTTTACAAACGGCTGAAAAAGATCTACATCGAAACATAAACTATTTATACAGAACTGCGGGCAGTGCCGTGGATGTTAACGCGTTGGTAGCCAAGCCGACGCCCCGCTACGCCAAGTTGCGGCTCTTAGAGGCCTTCGGCGAGCTCGCCCTGGCGGCTAGGTTGCTTGAGGCCGGCCACGTGCGCAACGCCGCGAACAAGGCCTTCCTCGCCGTGAAGGCCTTGGTGAGCTCGCTCCTTGTTTACAACATGGAGAAGCTAGACTTAGACAAGAAGACCTCGGCCAGGCTAAGGGCCAGGGAGTACACCGCCCCAACCACAGGTCTTAGGAAATACTCACAGTGGCTACTTGCCGCGGGCATCGACGTAGAAGACTTGGTGAACCTCGGCTTGTTGCTACACATGTTTGCATATAACGGCCTAGACCCCGGCGGCGAGCTCTCCCCCTACGGCGACGTGGAGGCCGCCGCGCGGGACTTAAAAACTCTGGCCAAGAGACTCTTAGACAAGGCCTTAATGTTAAGAGATAAGCTTCCCTGGGACGAGGACGTGGAGAGGGGCACGCCCGCGCGGCTGAGGCGTGGGCTAGAGTTGTTTAAGTCTGCAGTCGTCGCAGAGGTAGACGTGGTCGTGGGGCAGGCCCTTTTCTCTTAGCCTCTCGGCGAGTTTTCTCGCCATCGTCTCCGTGTATGGGAGTTCGCGTCCGCATGACACACACCTAGCGGGGCTGTCCTTAAATACGACACGCCTTTCATACGGCGAGGGGTCGCGCTTCTGCACTATTTTTATCACCTTTTCCGGACACTTCTCGGCGCATAAGCCGCATGCTATGCACAGTGCGGGTGTGATCTTAAGCTCGTAGTTAGTGATGGCGAGGGCGTCTGTGGGGCATACGTTTACGCAGGCTCCGCAAAGCGTACAGCCCTCTGCCACTTCTATGTGGCCTGTGGGCATCCCCACCGCCGCGGCCAGCATCCTTGTCTGCCACCTGTCGCCGGGGTCCAGCTTGGCTTTTTGGGCCTTGACGACGAAGTCTCCGCCCTCTTTCTCCAGCCCGGCGGCCCACACCTCGGCGGCTTTCCACAACGGGCACCGCTCGCCTCTGGAACAGTGGGCCCTGGCCTCGCCGTGTTTAGACGCGGCGATGTACATGTACTGCCTAGGCACCGCGGCGATGCATCTAACCCTCACCCCCTCCTCGTCGCCGTCTTCAAAGGCGTAGTCGCATATAAACCTAAGCGGCGAGGGGGCCGTCTTCACCAACTCCGCTAGGTAGCCGTCGGGGAGAGAGGGCATCTGAACCGCGTCGACGGGGCAGACGGAGTTGCACAAGCCACAGTCCACGCACCTCTCGTAGTTAACCGAGACGCGCCTCCCCTCCACGTACTCAACCGCCGAGTATGGACACGCATTTGCGCAGAGCCCACACCATATGCACCTGTCCTGCCGCACCACCACGGTGTCTCTAAGCCTTATAAAACCCCCTCTCAAAAGGTCGCGCCTAGTGGCAGTCCTCGCCTCGGCGGCCGGGAGGAGTTCCCACCGCGCCTCGTCCACGTGGCGCTCAGCCACATCCCTAAACCACCCCTCGTGAGGCCCCCTGTAGGCAAAGTACAGAGGGGTCTCGGCCAACAAGTCGCTAAGGCGGGCCCTCCCCCTTACCACAACCACCGACGGCCTATCCCTCCTAACCACTTAAGAAATATTGCCGGTTATATACATCTCTTAGCCTTCTCCACAAGCGCATCTGCGATCTTCAAGTCGTCCCGCAACACCACCCCCAGGGCGACGTCCCTAGCCAGCGGGTAGCACCTCTCTACAGCTCTGAGCGCCTCGTCGACGGTAAGGGCGATCACCTCTACGCCTGGCTCCCACACGCCCATAAGCCTCCTATGCGGTGGCTCTGTAAAGAGGCCCACCACCAGCAGATCAACGTCGCTGTCCTCTGAGAAGTCCCCCCTGGCGTACGACCCCACTAAAAACACCGTGCCCCCCACCCTCTCCGCAAGCCTACGAGCCTTTGCCAAAGCCTCCTCCCTCAGCCTCCTCCTCCACTCAAGCGCCTCCACGTCTCTTTCACAAACTCTAAAATTTTTTCAGCGGCGCTTACCGCAGATTCCGCGTCCCTCTTCGTAAAGTACTCGTAGGGCACCCCCTCGCTCCAGGCGTCTACATAGCGCGTGGGCACGTAGAATTTGTCCAAGAGGGCGGCCAGCTCGAAGAGCTCCTCCCCCACCTCCACAAAGGCCGAAATCTCTCTAAGAAGCCGAGTCGCCGGGCGGCCCCTCGTAGGCCTCCCGATGCCGTAGAGCAGTGCCTCTAAGGCAAACTCAGCCGCCTGGTGCGCCTTGAAACACGCCCAGTTGTAGTCCCCGCCCTCGGCGTCTCTAGCCGCAGACCTCAACGTCCTCTCAGCCATGTCCAGCCACCTCCTAAACTCCGACGCGTCCATCGACAAGGGCCTGGGTCAGTTATTTAACATTTGGATACCACCCGTGCCGAGTCTTCACAAGGCGCCTCGCCTTTATGTACTCCCCCGCCGCCTTTACAAATTCAGCCCAGTAGTCGCCCCTCCCGCATAGAAACACCCCCTCGGAGGCCACGTCTAGCACAACCATACTGAGCTCTAAAATCCGCCGAAGCTCCCCAAGGGGGATGCGGAAGACCTGCCCAAACCCCCGCGCCTCTACTGCATACGAGCCAGAGGCCGTGATTACGGCGATGTCCCAGTCGCTGAGTCCGTGGTGCGTCCCCCGGGCCCTAGAGCCGAACAACGCCACGTCGCCTTCGCGACACGCCTCGCGCACGAAGCGAGAAACCTCGGCGGCTATCTCCGCCTCCCTCCTCTTAGCCAGCTCTATCCACCTACCCAGCGCCATATCACCTCCATACACTTGAGACACTCCTCAGCCTCCCACTTCTCGTAGGGGCCAAGCCTGGCGTCTGGATACCTGGCCTGTATGTAGTGCTCCTCCAGCGACTTGGAACACCTAGCCACATCTTCGCCAAGGGTATGGCCTCTAAGCTCCCCCAGCCGCTTGGCCATCTCGTAGAGGCTGTGAGTCACAGGCCTTGCGCCTGCCTCTTTAATCAAGACGCCCTTCAGGAGAAACTCGGAGGCCTGCTGAGCAAGGAAACAAGCCAAGTCGTACTCCCCCTCGTCGAAGGCTCTGTAGGCGCTTTTCCGAAAACGCGACGCCTTGTGAAGCCAAGCCTCCACTACCTAACGTGGCTAAGCCTTTTTGAACTTTTCCCAACGGGTCCAGAGGGGGAAAGGCTTTACAAACCTGCCGTAGGCCAGGTGGTAGGCGAAGTAGTACAAGAAGTACCACGGCGCGTGGAGGGGGTCAGGGACGTCTTCTCTCTCTAGTGCATACGGCGCTAGGGGGGATACGAGCAGGAGGAGGTTCGTCAAGGCTGCGTATAGTAGAAGATACAGCGCTAAGGAGAGTAGGCGACCGCGCAGGCCCCCTCCAAGAGCCGCCGCCGCAACGAAGCCTCCGAAGAACCCAGCCGCCACGCCGGCCGCTGGGTGAACTAGGCCCAACAACAAGGCGCCACCCAGCAACCCCCACCCCCAGAGGGAGTACAGGCCGAGAAACGCCACGTGGTAAGAAGAAACGCCCAACACAAACAAGAGGGGGAGGTGCAACGGGTTAGAGAGAAAAAGAGGTACATTTAAGAGATAAAGCAAAGCCACAGAGGCCGCCGCTCTACATATATGACGAAGGATCACAGACATTTGCTGCAGACGCTTGTTGATACATGCAGAACCATGTACGGTACTCATCCACGTATAAGGGTTTAAGGTAATTTACGACAGACTGTGCTGGCAACTGCACAGCTTGAGCCCAGCCGGTTACTGACTACATGTAGAAATCCGTCTCCGCTTGTGGAGTCTCTAAGTGGTCAAATGCGATATTTACCGTCACGACGTTTTTTGTCTCTTCCCATCCAACATTTATGACCACGACGCCATTTGGATCAACCCGCACAGTAGCCTTCGCAGATGCCAACGCCGACTCCGCAATTTTGCCTGCATACGTCACTACTTTATAAGTTGCCTTGACCCGAATGTCTTTTGCAAATCTGTCAACAACAAATCCTAGGGCGGACAATATTGCATTAGCCTTTGCCCAAGAGCGCCATGGACGCTCGTATATACAAAGCGCCGCAGGACGCGGGACGTCTCCTGCTAGCCGCTCGGCAATACTTTTGCGTCTTCTCCACTACGTATGGCGGAGTTGCCGCGCCGCGGCCACTGAGAAGGGCGTTGGCATCCTTGCAGGAGCTTTGTCCACGCGTGGGCGGCTGAGGCGGCTGTCAAAGGCGGGAGCTGGTTGAGGGCTTGTAAGTGTGGTGGGAAGATAAAAAATGGGGTATTACGCCTTTGTGGCTACGCATTGGCCGAGTCCTTTTAGCATTGATATGAAGAAGCCTAGCCCCCTCTGGACGTCTGGGTCTCTCAGCGCCGATAGTAGGCCCATGAGCCCTATCTGTTTGTTTGTCTCAGCGGTGGCCAGGGCGTGGGTTAGGCAGTCCAGCTTGGCGGGGTCTTGGGATAGGTTGACGCCGGCCAAGAGCGCTACGTCTTGGAGCTTGGCCACCTTTTCCATGAAGTCTCTCGTTAGGATGCCCTCTGTGAAGAACCTCAGCGTGGCGGCTAGGTTTAGCAAGTCCTCCAACACTCCGCTTCTCTTGAAATCCCACAGGGTGTTTACCAAGTCCTTGACCACGTCTATGTGTTCTAACAACTCTGCTAGCGCCTCTTGTACCTTGGGGCTTTCTAGAGCCTTTACCAGCCTCTCCTCTGCCGCGCTCATAGGCCGCACCTCATTACTCCCCATATGGAGTAGTTGGTCATGTCTTTCAGCCTGGCGAAGAATCTGCTGGCCGGCGGCGGGTACATGGCTGGCCTTTCGTAGTTCCACGACACTTGTGTGGCCTCCTCGAGGCCGGTCATTATGAAGCATATCACCCTGCCGGTGTACTTCGTGTCGGCGTGGCCTAGGGTCAGCTCTTCGTATATCCTAGAGGCCACCACCTCCGACTCGAAGTGCGCAACCGACCCGGCTTTGGGGACGGCGAGGTTTGTGGTGTCGCCTATGCCGTACTCCACGCCGGAGCCGCCCTGAATCTCTAAAGTGTACTTGTCCACGGGGAGCCAGCCGCTCTGGTCCACAAGCCCCGAGTTGACCACAACGTCGGCGGGGGTGTGCTTCGGCACCAGCACCACTAAGTCTGCCTTGAGGGTCTCTGTGCCGACCACCTCGCCCTCCTTAACCTCGTTTACCTGGAACTTGGTGCGGTACTCAATGCCTCTGTTCTTCATCTCCTCCTCCAGGAACTTGTTCACGTTTGGCTGGGCGTGGAGGTGCGGCGCCACTGTGGTGAAGACGATTTTTACGTCTTTTTTAAGCCCCGTGGCCATTAAATACTCGTCGAACATGAACAAGAACTCGTATGGCGCCACTGGGCACTTGTACGGAGTGGACGCCACGCTGAACACCAACGTGCCTTTGGTAAGCCTTCTCAACGCCTCGCGAAGCGCCTTGGCCCCCTCGTAGGTCCAGAGGGTGAACCAAGTCTTGTTAAACCCCGGCAAAGAGTCCGTCCGAGGCACAGAGCCTGTGGCCACCACCAAATAGTCGTATGGGTACTCAGCGCCGTCTGCTGTTTGCACCTTTCTGCTCTTTAGGTCTATCTTGGCTGCGGGCTTCTCCACTAGCCTCACCAGCGGGCTGTACACCTTCCTTGGGCTTCGGAACATCACCTCGGGCGGCAGTTCGGAAAACGGGACGTATAAAAAGCCCGGCTGGTACACCAACTGCCGCGCGGGCTCTATCACCGTGACCTCCACCTCCCCCTTCCTAATGGAGGCCCCGAGCTTGCCTGCCAGCTTGTTTGCCACAAACGCGCCTCCCACTCCGCCTCCTACGATTACCACCTTTTTCGACATAATTATTCAATTTTGTGATATTTAATAGATTTGTTAACAGAAAGGCTGGGAATATTTTAGAAGTAGAAATAGATTCGTTTATACAACCATTGCTTTGTACACTAGGTCCATGAGGCCGGAGTAGGTGATCTCCTTGCCGTACTCCTTGTTTAGGTGCGGGATGGTGTGGCTTAGCTGCGCCTTACATATGGCGCATGCCCTCACTACGTGTTTTGCGTCTACCTTCAGGGCGTCTTCGTACCAGTTCTTGGCGTATTGAATCCTGAGGGGCAGCAGCTCCTCGGTCAGTAGGCCGCCCCCGCCGCCGCAACACCACGTCTTCTCCCGGTTGTTCGGCGACTCCACGAAGTTTTTAACCACGTGTCTTATTATGAAGCGGGGCTCCTCGGTCAAGTCGCCTCCCCTGGCGTAGTTGCAGGAGTCTTGGAAGGTGTACACGATGTCGCCGTTTGCCTCTGGGTTTAGCTTCAACTTGCCTTGCCGTATTGCGTCCACGACTAGGTGGAATATGTGCATAGTCTTGACGCCGCGTTTCTCCAGCTCGGGGGCTGTGTAGTTCTTGAAGGCCCTCCACCCGTGGCCGCACTCGCCTGCGATCACCAACTTGACGCCCAGCCTCTCCGCCGCGTTGATGAGCCTCTGGGCTATCGCCTTCATGTGCCTCTCGCTGGCGAAGAGGCCGAAGTTTGCCAGCTCGGCCATTTCTGTGGAGAAGGCGTACTTCACCCCCATGTGGTGGAGGAACAACATGTAGCCCTTCAACGTGTCTATGTTTGTAAAGAAGTCTGCCGACGGCGGGACCAAGAGGGCCTCAGGCCAGTCGGGGGACCCCTTGGCCACCTCCCCCACCTGCTGGTCTCCCCTGTACTTGTACATCTTGCCCTGGTCGTCTCTGTAGATGTAGTACTCCACCTCCACTTTCTTCTCCTCTTTTATCTCGCCGGCGGCGAAGACTATGGACTTGACAACGGCCATGGGCTTCATGCCCAGGTTTGTGCCGGTGCGCTCCACGGCGTCTATGACGGTGGCTATGTACCTAGAGAATATGCCCGCCTCGTACAACACCTCCCTCACGGCCCTCGTCACGTCTGCCTGGTCTATGCCGAAGGGACATGCGTAGCCGCACTTCCTACACTCCAGGCACTGGTAGTAGTAGGTGTATATCTTCTCCAGCTGTTCTTCGTCCAGCGCCTTTGCGCCCACCAGCTTGCCGAAGATCTTGCCGCTTGCCGAGTCGGCCTTCAGCACAGCCCTAATCAACTCGGCGCGTCCCACCGGCGAGTTGAAGATGTCCTTTGTCCGCACGTAGGTGGGGCAGTTGTCGAGACAGACGCCGCAGTGGACGCACACCTCCACAGCCATCTTCACGTTGCGGTTTGTGGCCACCACCTCCTTAAGCCTCTTCTTGACGTGTTCCAGGGGGTTCTGCGGTAGCTCCAGCCCCACCCTTGCGTGGAGAGCCTTTATCTGGTCCTCCCTCGCCTTGAAGGGCTTAAAATTCGAAGTGTCGCCCATTTTAAAAACTGGAGCCGACTCTGCGTGTGTGGCGGCTCCATGTGTCATAGATGTACGGGGTTGTGTCTAAAAAAAGGTTATTAACAAAGGTGTGGAAAGATCGATGTGTAATAACATTTATTAAGTGATGTGTCCGCTTCTAGGTGGTACCGCGCCTAGTCGTTTCTGCTTTTAAGGGGATGTCGGGCAAGACCATCGTCACGCTGGCGATTCTGAGAGGGCTTAGGAAGAGGGGGCTTAGAGTTGCGCCTTTCAAGGTGGGGCCCGACTACATCGACCCCTCGTATCACAGGTGGGCCTCTGGGAGGCCTAGCAGAAACCTAGACGTGGTGCTGATGGGGGAGGAGGGCGTGGTGAGGAGGTTTGTCCGCCACTCGGCCAACGCCGACGTTGCCGTGGTGGAGGGGGTGCTGGGGCTGTACGACTCGGTGGACGGCGTCACTGAGCTCGGCTCCACGGCGCAGGTGGCGAAGTTGCTTAAGGCCCCCGTGGTGCTGGTCCTAAACGGCGAGCGTATAAACCGGACTCTCAGGGCGGTGGTGCGGGGGCTCAAGGCCTTTGACCCCCTTGTCCAGATCCCGGCCGTCGTGCTTACTAACGTGGCGCCTAGACAAGCTGAGAAGCTTGCCAAGTCCCTCCCCGAGGAGGGCGTGGACATCGTGGGCGTCGTCCCCAAGTCGAGGGCCGTGTCAGAGGCCTTCTCCTACCGCCATCTGGGGCTAGTGCCGGTGGATGAGCGGGGGGACTACCCCACTCTGGAGGAGGTGTTGGACAACTACGTCGAGCCGTACATAGACTTCGACAGGCTTATGGAAATTGCAAAGTCCGCCGAGGAGCTAGACGTCGCCGTCGCCGAGGAGGACCCGCCGCCTAAGGCGGGGTGTAGGATCGGCGTTGTCTTAGACAGCGCCTTTAACTTCTACTACCCCAAGCTTATCGAAGAGGCCGAGGCCTTGGGCGAGGTGGTGTACCTAAGCGCGGTGAGAGACGGGTCTCTGCCGCCTCTAGACCTCTTAGTGGTGGGCGGGGGGTTCCCCGAAGTGTTGGCGGAGAAGCTGGAGCGTAACAAGTCTTTTAGAAAGGCTGTGCTGGACTACGTCGAGCGGGGGGGCAGGGCCTACGCAGAGTGCGGCGGCTTCATGTACCTCACCTCCTCCATAGTGATAGACCGCTCTGAGTACGAAATGGTCGGCGCCATAGACGCCGTGACGTACATGCTGGAGAGGCCAGTGGGGAAGGGCTACGCCTGGGGCACTGTGGTAGGCAAGACGCCCGTCGCCCCCGTGGGGGCGGCGCTGAGGGGACACGAGTTTCACTACTCTAAAATGGCCTTCCGTGAGAAGGTGCAGCCTGTGATTAAGCTGGATCGGGGGGTGGGCATCGGCGGCGGCTGGGACGGCGTGGTGAAGAAGAACCTGCACGCCCAGTATATGCACCTCCACCCCTACACGTACAGCGTGTTGAGGGCGTTATGCCGATCTACGTAGTCGGCGCCGGGCCCGGGGACCCCCAGCTATTAACCCTAAAGGCTGTGGAGCTTTTGTCTAAGGCAGACGTGGTGGCCTTCGGCGACTTGGTGCCTGAGGAAATTCCGCGTCGGTTTGCGCCGAGGGCCAGGTGGGTTAGGATCGGCCACAGGCGGGCCGACCACGACGCGGCTGTGAGGCAGCTGGTGGAGGAGGCTAAGAGGGGGCTGAACGTGGTGGTGTTGAAAAACGGGGACCCCACCCTCTTCGGCCGGGGTCTTCAGATATGCGCTGAGGCTGAGAGACAAGGCGTTCCCTGCGAGGTGGTGCCGGGCGTGCCGGCTTTTACAGCCGCGGCGGCTCTTTACAAAGTAGAAATAACTGACGGGGAGAGGCTACGCCACGTCGCCGTCTTGTCTTACCCCCACGTCACCTCGGAGGAGTTGGCCAGAGTGGCGGCGGACACCGTGGTGATCTACATGATGGGCGACCGCCTCGGCCATCTGTCGCAGATACTGCAGGAGACGTGTCAAAAGACGGCCAGCGTCGTGCTTTGCCACTCGGTGTCTAGAGGAGGGGGCTGTGTTGAGGTGCAACCTGTGGAGCTACCTAAGTACGCCGGGTTGAGACCCTTGACGGTAATCGTAAAAAACTGCCGCGGGTAGCTCACCGCGGGGGCCTCGTGGCCTTGTCAAGCTCTTCGAAGTCCACTAGGCCCTCCGCCGCCCCGCCTCTGGCGAAGATTAGGTAGTGCCTCCTCCTGGGGCCTACGTCGATTTTCTGCGCCTTTTCCACAAGATTTTCGTAGTCTCTCCTGTCGGCCTTACCCCACTTCACCTCTGCGAACAGCGCGTTTTCGTCGTCCAGCGCCACCACGTCCACCTGGGCGTCTCCGCGCCACCACTGGCCCACGTACCTCGGCCTAAAGGGCAGTTTGACATGCCCCGCGGAGATTAGGTCTCTGACTAGCTGTTCAAACACCAAGCCGTAGTGTTGTTCAAGCCTCTGCCTCTCCCTGCGGAGCACCTCCTCGGCGAGGCCCAGCTCTAGGTCCCCCCTGTTGGGAAGGACGAACTTAAGCCAGAACCACATGTAGTTGTCGGCTATTGCGTAGGCGCCCTTGCGCCTCTGTCCGTAGGGCACCACGTGCCTCACAAGGCCGAGGGACTCCAAGACGGAGAGGTACTTCATCAAGTTCCCCTTGTCCATGCCGGCGGCGCTGGAGAGCTTCCCCACCGTGGTGTAGCCGAGGGCTATGTACTTCAACACGGTTAGGTAGGTGGCGGGCTCTCTAAGCTCCTCCCTCAGGAGGAAGTAGCCCTCGTCGTATAGCAGCCTGCCCTTGGCGAAGACTGCGTCTCTGATGTTCTCCTCAGGCGTCTTAGAGCCGTCTAGCTCTCTTAGGTAGAGGGGCACGCCGCCCGCCACCGCCCAGGCCTTAACCGCGTCCTCAAAGCCGTACCTAGGGAGGAGCGCCCTGGCCCAGCGGAAGTCCAGAGGCTTCACCTCCCAGCTCCCCGTCCGCCTGCCGTACAGCGGCGACTTCCTGCCCAACACCTCCACCTCGATGGTGGAGACCGTAGAGCCGCAGAGGACCAGGAAGGCGGGCTTTTTTGAGAGGTGCTCGTCCCACGCCCTCTGCAGGTCCGAGAGCACCCCCGGGTCCAGCTCCACGAGGTAGCCAAACTCGTCTATCACAAGGCAGGGGCGGTCCGCCTCCTCCCAGTAGTACCTGAGGAGCTCTCCCAGCGACTCCGCCTCAAGCTTCTCGAAGTACCTCCTCCCCGTGGCCTCGGCGATGCGCCGCCTCAGCTCGGCCAAGTTGTCCCTCAAAGAGGTACGCGCCGCCAGGAAATAGACGCAGGGCTTCCCCTCGATAAACCTCTTCAACAACTCGGTCTTCCCCACCCTCCTCCTCCCGTACACCACCACAAGGTGCGGCCTCCTCTCGGCATACATATCCTCTAAATACCTCAGCTCCTGCTCCCTGTCTACAAATATACGTTCCACAAGTATAATACTTTAGATACATAAATTTTTTGAACGGAACTGAGCTACTAGGCGCTGGTAATAAGATATATATACCCCCGCCAAGTTGGGTACATGAGCGAAAAAGTAGAAAAGAAGGACAAGCTGGCGATTATTGCCTGGTCCGGCACCGTCGACAAGCTCTACCCGGTTGCCATCCTCTCCAGCGCCGCGGCGGCGGGCGGCTGGGAGGTAGAGGTCTTCTTCACCTTCTGGGGGCTCAACGCCATTAGGAGGGAAATGCTCAACGCCCCGCCAAAAATCAGCGCAGACTTCGCCGAGTACGCCCCCGCCGTGGCCCAGGCCGTGAAACAGATGAACTTCCCGCCTTGGCACGAACTCATGAGACAGGCAAAGGCCGTTGGCAAGGTGAAGGTCTACGCCTGTTCCACCACCATGGAGATGTTCGGCATTAAAGACAAGTCGGCGCTGGCAGACTTCGTAGACGACGTAGTAGGCGCCGCCACCTTCTTAGAGAGGGCAAAAGACGCCGCAGTAACCCTTTTCATATAACCCAATTTTTTTTACAAATATCTAACATTTTTAAAGGGCCTATCGGCTTTGCGCCGGGCTTCAAACCGCCGGGCAGATAGGTACACACATAAGTGGGGAGCCCCGGCGGGGCCTTCGCCGACCTCCCCCCGAAGGCCAAGATCACCGCCGGCCTAAGGCGAGAAGGCGCCAATGCGGAGGGTTGGAGAGTAATACGCAGAGGTCGTTTTTACCTCCTCCTCACTATCCAAAACCTCACCCATCCCCCCTCCAGGTCCTCTACTTTTACAATTTCGTTCTTCGTGAACTTGGCCCAGACGCGGAGGTCCTCCCTGGCACACGGGTCGTCGGTTAAGATTTCTAAAACACCGCCGAGGGGGACGTCGGAAATTTCTTTGTTCACCACCACGGGGCCCAGGCAGTGGGACCCCGAGATCTTTACAGTTTTATACGGCTGCACGCACACGCCTAAATTCATATATTTAATTGTTATTTCATAGCCACGTGAGAAGAGTTGTGGTGGCCAGCCCATGGGCCGGCGAGGCTTTTAAAAAGGCGTTGCGAGACGTCGAGGTGGTGGCGGCGGCTGTGCTGAGGATCGAGCCCGTAGACGTCGACGTTGCGGCAGTGGAGAGGGCGGTGGCAGAGGCAGACCTAGTGGTGTTTATGTCGGGGAGGGCGGCGTATAGGCTGAGAGAGCTTGGGGCCAGGCTAGACCTAAGAGGCAAGACAGTGGCCACGGCTGAGGGCGGTAAGGGCGCCGTCATGGTGAAAAACGCCTTCGGCGTGGAGCCCCAGCTGGTGGCAGACAGCGGAGAGGAGCTGGCGAGGTCGGCGTCCCGGTGTAAGAAGGCAGTCGTCTTCCACCACGGCGAGAGGGCGGCTGAGGTGGTTAAGAGGCTGGAGGAGCTGTGCACGGTGGAGGAGTTCTACACGTATAGGGCCGCCCCAGATGAGGCGGTGATCGCCTCACTCCCAGAGGCAGACGTCTACGTCTTCTTCAGCGCCTTGGCCGCAGAGGCGGTGGCCCAGAGGCGGCGTCACCTCTTGGAGAAGGCCGTGGTGGTGGCGGCGGGGCCAGCCGTAGCCGCCGCCTTGGAGAGGCACGGGATAAAGCCGGCGACTTCGCCGGGGGGAAGAATCCACGAGGTAATCGCCTTCGTGAGGGGGCTACTTTAAGACCTTGGCAAGCTCCTCGGCCAAGTAGGCGAGGAACGGCTTCTCGGGCTTCACCGCCCTCTCCACGCCCCACTTCTTCACCTCCTCCTCCGTCACGGGGCCTATCACCGCCACAAGAGACCTACCCTCGTTCAGGGCCTTGACCACGTCGCCCAGCAGACCGGCCTTCTGCACCGCTGTGAAGAACGTAGAGGCGCCTATTGCGCTGGTGAAGACGATTATGTGGCCTCCCTCCAGCACCCTCCTCGCCGCCTCCAGGGCGTTCTCCTCGGCGTTTACCTCCGTCTTGTAGACTTGGACATACCTAACCTCGGCCGCCACCTTGGCCAATTTTTGTAACAGCTCCTCGTCCACGACGCCGTAGAAAGAGACTAGTAGCCTCTTGCCAGCCACGTATCTGTCCACCATCTGCATCATCTCGTCGCTTGTCTCCCCTAGGTTGGGACACGCAACGCCGAAGTACGTCTTCACGTTGCCAGAGGCCTTGTTCCCCCTGCAGACGACCGCTCTCTCCCTCAGAAGCGCCGCCGCCTCTTGCAACCCCCCAGCCTTTTTCAACAACTCCGCCATCCCCCACGCCGACTGGCCAGTCATGAACAAAACCGCCTCGCTCCACCTTACCGCGTCTAGTAGGTATGACACGTCGTGGGGGTTTTCCTCTACCTTCACCAGGGGCAGGTACACCGCCTCGCCGCCGTGTTTAAAAACGAGCTTAGCCAAAAGCTCGGCCTTGGAGGGCCTCCCCGACGTTATGATCACAGTCCACCGAGCCACGTCTACGCAAGAACCTGCTTTTTTATTAAAGTATTTCTCCTTTGTGTGAAAAAAGAGGGGGATCCATGTCTCAAAGCGGGGGTGCAACCAACAAAGCCCCTCACAGTAGACGCGTGGGCGCAAGAGGGGATGAAGCTGTTAGAGTACTACGAGAAGGGGCCATGGCCCAGCCACGTGGCTGAGCTAAAGAAGAGCGGATACCCCATTGAGGCCTATGCCGCCGGGCTCGCCGCCAGGAAGACCATGTGGGCCGCCGGCTCTGCCAGGATTAGGTACGTCTACACCGGCTTCACCGCCAGGAGAACCCGCGACGGGAAAATTGCCGAGCTCCACTTCCGCGTCTGGTAGCCCTCGGGCTACATCTACACTACCGACAAGCTGAGAAAGCTGGTGGAGTTCGCCGAGAAGTACGGCCTAGGCCTCATTGAGCTTTGCAGAACAGCTTAAGAGGAGGGTATGATGTCGCCTAAGGCCGCCAGATTACAGAAGGTATTTCCCGTCGACTTGAGAAGTTCCTGCCCGAGGCGGTTTTGAGGAACTACGGCAAGTGGATTGACAGAAAGTTCCACGGCACTGGCATAATTGAACACGTGTCCGAGACTGGGGAGAGGATATTTGCGGTGAAGGTGGCGATGCCGCCTAACGCGAGGATTAGCGCAGACACTTTAGACAAGCTTGCAGACATAGCCGACAGCTTGGGCATAGGGGCTATGAGGGTGACCATGGCCGGCAACATAGAGATCTTGACAGACTCCCTAGACAAGGCCTTGAAGATTAAGGAGGAGGTGGAGAAGATGGGCTTCCCCGTCGGCGGCTGGGGCCGCTCCATGTGGGGGATAAACTCGCGTACCGCATTCCTCACTTGCACAACCGCTGTGGTGGACTCGCCGTCTATTTCAAAGGCGCTTGGAGACGCCCTGGCGTCTTACTTCAAAGAGGAGAGTCTCCCGGCTAAGTTGAGGATATTAGTCTCTGGTTGTCCCGCCATGTGTGCGGGCGGAACTGCCATATACATTGCAATTGTGGATCAGTGGGGCGCGCCTCCGAAGATTAGGGAGGGGGTAGTTGGGATGTGCCTCCCGCCGCCTAATGCCTTGGCGAAGGTTCCAGAGGCGCAGATAATCCTAGTCCAGGTCTGTCCCACAAGTGCCCTCTCGTTGAGAAGAGAGGGGGAGAAGGTAAAGCTGACGCTCATACCAGAGAAGTGTATGAACTGCGCCCGCTGTAAGGAGAACTGCGATGGCGTTGACTACAATCCCGAGAACGTAGACGTGGCCATACTAGTAGGCGGAAGGCTGTCCAAACCGGCAGCGGGCCCAGGCTGGCAAGGGTGTTGATCCCGTGGCTTCCCGCCATCCCGCCCAAATACGAGGAGATCGTGGCTGTGGTTAAACACGTGGTGGAGGTGTGGCGCAAGGAGGCTCAGCCTGGGGGGCGCCTAGCCGACTTCATAGACAGAGTGGGGTGGTCTAAGTTCCTCGAGCTGGTGAGCTTAAAAGAGGTACACGACTACTACCAGAAGGTGCCTGAGTTCGCCAGAACCTTCTTGACGTTTAGAGGCAGGGGCTAGCTTTACAAGAGGCTTAGAGACGCTCTGTGAACTACGACGAGTTTTTAGCCTGGGCCACGGGGCAAACCCCCATTTTTTCACAACAAGTCCCGCATGTACTGACCTTCGGGAAGGAGGGGCTGTACTACGTCAGAGACTTGGAGCTTCTCATGGCCTTTTCTCAAGACGGCGAGGTGCTTAGGCTGGGGTTTCTCGACCTCCGCCGGCGGGTCTTAGTGGAGTGGGGGGATTGCCAGACCTTGGAGGAGGAGTCTCAGCTGTGGGCTGAGGCCGAGGACGTCCCGTGGCCTGGTCTGTCTACTAAATTCGCCATGGCCGTCTACCCAATACACTGCGAAGGGGGCCGCGCCTACGGGTTTATCACGGTTAAGTTCAACGTGGGGGTGGACTCTCTCTACTTCAACTGGGGCAAGATTGCGGCTATGTTTTTAAGAGACAGGTCTGAGGAGTTCCTCCAGGAGTTGAATAAAAAATCAAGGTTGTGGACGCGGTTTTGGTGGTCTAGCTACCAGGTCAGCGTCACCTTGGCCTCTGCCGCAAATTCGTAGAAGCTGGCGATGCCCATGATCTTGACGCCTTCCACCACCTCGTCCTCTTTGATGTTGAAGGTAGCGGCGGCGCTGGAGCAGAGCCACATCTTACACCCCATGTCTAGGCACTGTTTAAACCTCTCTCTTATCTGGGGGTCGAGCTTTTCGAAGACCTTCTTCTTGACCACGTGGGCGCCGTCGAGAGTCCAGATTAGGACTTCGAAGCCCATAGACGCGGCGGCGAGGGCGTAGCCGAGCATTGTGGAAATCCTGGGCGTGTCGGCGGGCGGCATCGTCGCCAGGAAGGCGACTTTGTCTGCCATGCCGACGTCGGGCCGGTGGTTATAAAACATTATTCACACCTCTTTAATAATACAAAGTTTTTAATAAAAAACTCCGTAGGGGCATGCCGGTGAAATGCCCAGGTGAGTACACAGTAGGCGGTAAAAAGGTGGTGCTAGACGAGGACTGCTTTATGCAGAACACAGAGGAGTGGGACGAGAAGATAGCCGAGTGGCTTGCCAGGGAGCTGGAGGGAGTCCAGCAGATGACTGAGGAGCACTGGAAGCTCGTGAGGTATTTGAGAGAGTACTGGGAGACGTACGGCTCTTGTCCGCCTATTAAGATGGTGATTAAGGAGACGGGCTTCAGCCTGGAGAAGATATACCAGCTGTTTCCATCGGGCCCAGCGCACGGCGCTTGTAAAGTGGCCGGAGCGCCTAAGCCGACGGGTTGCGTCTAGAGTTCTAAAACGTCCACTTCTAGGGTTTTTATATTTAACAACGCCGCCGTTTTTTTCTCAGTGGCGCATCCACAAGCCTCGCCGGGGTTTATCACCAAGGCGCCGTTTACCCTCCTCACGTCTATTCTGTGTGTGTGGCCGTACACCAAGACGTCGAACATCCCAGACCGAGCGGCTGCCTCTACTAACAGCTCCGAGGTGCCGTGGTACACGCCTATCTTCACGCCGCCTACTTCCACCAACCCCGCCTCGCCTAAGATGTCCACCCCGGCCTCTTGGGCCCTCTTGGCGAAGTTGTAGCGGTCTCCGTCGTTGTTTCCAAAAACTGTCACAATCCTAGGCCCGGGGCCCAGAGCCCTCCGCAACTTAAGCATTGAAAACGGGGAGGTCCAGTCCCCCGCGTGTATGACAAGCTCCACGCCTTTTTCCGCGAACTTTCTCCCCGCCGCCCTCAGGGCTAGCCAGTCGTCGTGCGTGTCGCTGATTATGCCTACGTACATGGTGCCAGTTCCGTTTCTACTTAAAACTTTTGCGCAGTTAACATTTTTATTTACTGTAGATAACGCACTTATGTCATGGAATGTGGCCATTACAATAGCCGGCCTCGACTCGGGAGGGGGCGCCGGGATCCACGCCGACGTCAAGACCTTCGCCGCCCTCGGCGTACACGGCGCCACTGCGCTTACGTGCGTCACGGCGCAGAACACATACGAGGTGAGGAGGGCCCACTGCCTTGACCCCTCGCTGGTGAGAGACCAGATAATGGCCGTGTGGGACGACATGGGGATAGACGCGGGGAAGACTGGGATGTTGGGCACGAGGGAGATAATCGAGGAGGTGGCCTCCGTGGTGTGGAGGCTGGGCTTCCCCCTGGTGGTAGACCCCGTCATGATCGCCAAGTCGGGTGCTCCGCTTATCGCAGAAGACGCCATGGACGCCCTGGCGAGGAGGCTGTTGCCGGCGGCCAAGGTGGTTACCCCAAACCGCCACGAGGCCGAGAGGCTCACGGGCATGAAGATATCCACTCTCGAAGACGCCCGTAGGGCGGCTGAGAAGATACACAGAGAGTACGGGACTGAGGTCGTCGTCGTGAAGGGGGGCCACCTCGACGCGCCTGAGGCCGTGGACGTGGTCTACGTCGGCGGCGTCTTCCACGAGCTCAAGACCCCCAGGCTGGACTCCAGGGCGACCCACGGCACGGGGTGCTCCTTCTCGGCCGCAATCGCCGCGGGGCTGGCAAAAGGGCTTCCCCCCCTCGACGCCATTAGGCAGGCTAAGGAGTTTATCTACACCGCCATTAAATACGGCGTGTCTGTGGGGAAGGGCCACTGGCCTGTCAACCCCACCGCGTGGTTGGAAATCCCGGCGGAGAGGTGGAGGGCCTATGAGGAAATGTCGGCGGCTCTAAGGCTGATAGAAGAGAAGGCGGACATCCTCGGCGCGTTTATACCAGAGGTGCAGAGCAACATAGGCTACGTAATCGACCCCAGATACGCAAGAGGTAGGGAGGACGTGGCCGCGGTGCCGGGGAGGATTGTGAAGTATTTAGGCAAGGCCCGCCCCTCGGGCCCCCCGACGTTCGGCGCCAGCGACCAC
The DNA here is from genome assembly GCA_038879095.1 of Pyrobaculum sp. Lineage (GTDB taxonomy): Archaea > Thermoproteota > Thermoprotei > Thermoproteales > Thermoproteaceae > Pyrobaculum. Next base: position 100,543 of record JAVZUI010000001.1, read on the forward strand.
GTGGCGAGGACGATACTAACTGCCGTAAAGTTGGACAACGCCGTGAGAGCCGCCATGAACATCAAATACGACAAAGAGCTCGTAGAAAAAGCCAAAAAGGCGGGCTACGTCGTCGCGGTTGTGGACAGGAGAAACGAGCCGGAGGAGGTGAAAAAGGTAGAGGGCGGCTCTATGAAGTGGAAAATAGAAGAAGCCGTGAGACATGCAGGCGGCAGAGTCCCCGACGTAGTCGTAGACCTTGGAGACTGGGGCAAAGAGCCGCTTATAACCGTCCTAGGCAAGACGCCGACAGAAGTAGTCCAAAAAGTGTTAAGAATAATCAGCTAGCCGCCTCCACAAGGCGTCCGCCAAGTCCTCGCCCCTCCATTGAGAATCTGAAAACAGACCAAGTCCTACCAACTCGTCGATTCCGCTACCCTCTCTTTCGGCGAGTTTTTTCGACAACTTCTTAGATAGCCGCGTTTTTTTCTTTCACAGCTTCTTAAATAAACTTTATAAATGTTTTTTGTAAATATTTCTATGCCGTTAACACCGCTACACCTCGGCCCGGCGCTGTACCTGGGGGTGTTGTTTAGAGGCCGTCTGCATCTGCCCACGCTCCTTGTGGCAAGCGTCGCGGTTGACGTGGAGCCCCTGTTAGTCTTTCTGCTCGGGCTCGACGCGCCGCTCCACGGGCCCCTACACACCTTCGTGGGAGCCGCGGCTGTGGGTGCGGCGGTGGCCTTGGCTATGTACTTCCTCGACCCCCGCCTGTACTTCCTCTACAGGCTGTTTAGACTAGGTGCGGGGGGCTTTTTAAAGCCCACTCTGTCAAGCCACCTCGCGTCTGGGGTGCTGGGGGCGGCGTCTCACGTTTTGCTCGACGCCCCGCTTTACTCCGAGATGCAACCCCTATACCCGGTGGCGGGGAACCCGTTTGATTTGGGCTGTGGCAAGGTGGGGATGGCGACCATGTGGCTGATTTGCGTCTTCCTAGGCGGGGCTGGGCTTGTTGGGTATCTGAGACATGTGTTTGGCCGTCCTGTGGCGTTGGCCTCCGCCACGTTGGGTATAGCTCCCTACTACTTTCTCGTGTTCTGGGGGTCTGGGCTTTGGCCGTTTTTGGCGTTGGCTGCCGGAGTGGCGGCTGTCAACACCTGGCTTATCTTTAGGCCTTCTGAGAGGCTGGCCCTGGCATCTGTGGCGCTTGCATCCTCCGGCGTTATGTGGATGGCGCTTGTGGCCGACTACCCAGCCAACTGCGTGGGGCTAGCCAGCGCAGTAGTCGCGTTGGCACTACTGCTTTCAGTTGCGTCGGCCCAGGTCTTTGCGGCGGGGCCTGTGCGCATTTCGCTTACGCGCATCGGCTGGCCCGGGAGGTGGGCGTGAGTAAAAATGCAACTTTTTATCTAACTGTCGATAAGTATACATGGAGTACCAGTTAGATGTGTTGAAGACGCTTGGCCTTGATGGCGAGCCGCTTACGGAGGATAGGTTTAGAGAATTTGAAAAAATTGAGAGGCTGGTCAGGGAGGAGCTCGTCCCAGGGCAGTACCTAGACTTTGTAAACGTGAAGATTAGATACGAGGGCAAGGGGGTGGTCTCCTTCGCCAAGACGTGGCACGCCTTTCTCGAGGCCATCACTTTGGGAGAGGGCGAGTCCTTCCTCATCTACTGCACCTGTCCCATGGTAGACCGCTTCGTGGTGCTGAGGCGCGAAGGAGATAAGCTAAGAGTTTTGTACAGACGGAGGTAGCCCCCCAGCGCGGCATATACTTGGGTAAATGTCTATTTTTTCCGCAAACGCGCCCAGCAGCAGACACACGGCGTAGGCCGCCGACTTGTCGTCGGGGAAGTCAGACAATTCGGGGTCCGGGCCGTTGTACTGATAGCGGTGTAACTGCATAGCTAGCATCGTGTATTTAAACACGTCGCCTCCCTCCGCCTCCGCCAGCGCCTTTGCCGCTTTTACCATCTGTGTAGTGGGCATCAGAGCTATTACCAAATCCACCTCCTTTACCACAACCTCATCTTCCCCAGCCCTAATCCTCCTCGACCCCGGGTACTCCCGCGCCAAGCGCTCTTTATGCTTAGCGGCCGGCGTGGCTAGATGCGCCTTCCAGGCTTGGAAGGCCTTCCCAGCCGCGTTCCTAATCAAGCCGTCTCCGAGAAACTCCAACGCAAGCCTCGCCTCAACTAACGCCTCGCGTTCCCGTGCGCGTATGTACAAGCCTAAGTCTCTCCAAGGCTTAGCCAACGTGGGAAAGTCCACAGGTTTTTTGTGTGTTAAATTTATCTCTATGTAGCGAATTTTAACGGTGTGTATAAGGACTTTTAACTAGGCCTTACTCATTAAGCCGAGGCTAGTTGCGTCGCGGCTGATGTGGCTTTGTTCTGCGTCTAGGAGTTTGGCTAGGTTTTCGGCTACCAGTAGCCCCACTTCGTATACATCAGCCTTTACGCCGAGCTCCGACATGGAGGTTATTGCGGAGGGGTGGAGGCCGCAGGGGTTTATGTGCCAGAAGTACCTCATGTCTGGGTTTACGTAGACGGCGACGCCGTGGTAGGCCACTCCGCGCTCCACGGCGATGCCGAGGCTCGCTATTTTCCGCCCCCCTACCCATATGCCTCTGTGGTTCTCCCGCCTGCCTGCCTCGATCCCAAATCGCGCCAGTGTCCTAATCACAGCCTCTTCTAGCGTCCACATGTAAGTCCTCACGCCGGTCCTCAGCCTCACCACTGGGTACACCACCGCCTGCCCGGGTCCGTGGTAGGTGGCGTCTCCTCCCCTCTCCACTACGTACACTGGGAGCTCTCTCCTCAGCACGTTGTCCAGCCTGCCGTGTCTGCCCACGGTGATGACGTGTTCGTGTTCTGTCACTAATATGGCCTCCTCAGCCCGTCCCTCAGCGACTGCGGCGTGGAGTGTCTTCATAAACCGCCAAGCCTCTTCGTAGCGAGTCCTGCCGAGTAGGAATATCCTCATAGCTTTGCCACGTGTGTGGGCCTTTTCAACGCCAGCTCCGCCGCCTCGACTAGAAGCTCGCTGAGGGTCGGGTGGGGGTGTATCACCAGCGCCAAGTCGTCCAGCGTGGCGTGGAACTCCACCAAGACGCTTGCCTCCCCTGCCAGCTCTGAGAGGCCTCTGCCCACGCCGTGTACGCCCAGAACCCTACGGCTCTCCGTATCGTAGACCAGCTTTACGTACCCCCTCGTGTCTCCCAACGCCGCCGCTCTGCCGGAGATCGAGAGCGGCACTTTGACGGAAGACGCCTTGATCCCGGCGGCCTTCGCCTCCTCCTCTGTGAGGCCCACCGACACGACCTCAGGGTCGCTGAATACCACCGAGGGGACCGCCAGAGGTTCGTAGTAGGACCTCTTCCCCATGGCGGCTTCAGCGGCCACTTTCCCCTGGGCGTAGGCCTTGTGGGCGAAGTAGGGGGGGCCCGCCACGTCGCCTGCCGCATATACCCAAGGCAACGACGTCCTCATCTGGCCGTCCACAACGGCATGTCCCCGTTCGTCTGTCTTGATCATCGCGGCGAAGTGGCCCAGCCTGGGCCTCCGGCCAGTCGCCACCACGACGTACTCCACCGAAATTTTTTCCTCTGAGGGGCCCGTCAAGACCGCCTCGACGCCCCCAGGGCCTTCTTTCAAGGACGCCACTTTAGTCGACGTGCGGACCCGCACGCCGAGCTCTGCCAAGTATCTGCCCAAGGCCTGGCCTAGGTCCTTGTCCAGCGATGGCAACAAGACGTCAATTACTTCCACTAGGTGAACCTCGGCGCCCGCCTTGGCGAATATGGTGGCCAGCTCCACCCCCGCGGCGCCGCCGCCTACTACCAACACCGTGCTTGGAAGCTCTTCTAGAGTCAAGGCGCCGCGCGTGTCGAGCACTCTTTTGCTAAACGACACGCCGGGCGGGGCGCTGGGGGAGCTCCCCGTCGCCAAGATCAACGCGTCTGTCTTAATTCTCTCCTCTCCCGCCACGACTTCCCTGTCCCCGCCCGGCGACGCCTCGGCCTTAACCACCTCCACGCCGTTTGTCTTTAGCAAATACGCAACCCCGCTCCTCAGCCTAGCCACGACGGTCTCTCTCCATTTTTGCAAAGCCTTCCAGTTAAGCCTTGGGCTGGCCGCCAACCCCATCGCCTCGCCGTCGGCCGCCAGTTTGTACAAATCCACTACGTGTAGAAGAGTCTTTGAGGGTATGCAGGCCCAGTTGGTACACTCGCCTCCCAGCTCCCCCAACTCTATCAACTTCACCTCGGCCCCCAGCTGAGCCGCCCTAATGGCCGCCACGTAGCCGGCAGGCCCACCGCCAACTACCACCACCTTCATGCGTACAGCAACATCAACTCCGGATTTTCGAGAAGCTCCCTAATCCTGTTGGCAAACCTAGCCACGTAGCCCCCGTCCACCACTCTGTGGTCAAAGCCTACCACCAGCTGGACCACGTGCCTAGGCTCCACCTTGCCGTCTACCACTCTGGGGACCTCCCTAATCCTCCCCACCGCTAAGATGGCGGACTCTGGATAGTTTATAATAGGTAACCCGCCGACGCCCCCTATGGCGCCGATGTTAGTGATGGTGAAGGTGGACCCCCTCACGTCTTCTAGCGACAGCTTTCCTGCCCTGGCCCTCTCGGCTAGGTCAGAGGCCTCTTTTGCGATGTCTAATATCCCCTTCCTATCGGCGTCTTTTACAACCACGACGACGAGCCCCTGTTCAGTATCCACAGCCACGCCTAAGTGGACCCTCTTTTTCACCACAATCTCGCCCCTGGCCTCGTCAAAAGAAGAGTTGAGCAACGGGTACTCCCTAAGCGCTATCGTCACGGCCTTGGCGACGAAGGGCAGGTAAGTAAGCTTCACACCCCTCTCAGCCGCCAGGGGCTCAAGCCTTTTCTTCAACTTCACCAACTCGGTGACGTCCGCCTCCTCTATGTGGTACGCGTGTGGAATTGCAGAGGCGGACTTGACCATCTTCTCCGCCACAGCCCTTCTGATGCCCCTCACCGGTATCCTCTCCTCCTCACTTAAAGGCGCAGGCAGCGCGGTGGGTTGAGGTGGCGTTTCTTGTACGGCGGCTTGTCTCGCCGCGGCTTCGGCGGCTTTTTTCACGTCTTCTACTGTAATCACGCCGCCGGGCCCCGTGCCCTTGACTGTGGATAGGTCTATCCCAAGCTCTCTGGCCAGCCTTCTAGCTGCCGGCATGGCCGCGGGCCGCCGAGCCTGCTGTGGCTCGGGCTGTGGCGGAGGTGGCTTCGCCTCCGCCGCCTCTTCTATAACACAAAGCGTCTGGCCCACCTTGACCACCTCCCCCTCCCTTACCAATATCTTTACCACCCTGCCGGTGGCCGGGGAGGGGAGCGTCACGTTTGCCTTCTCGGTCATGACGTCAACCAGGGGATCTCCCTCTTTTACAAAGTCGCCCTCCTTTACGTGCCACTTAGTCACCTCGCCCTCGACGAGGCCTTCGCCTAGGTCTGGGAACTTAAACTCGATCATTTGTACAAGAGGGCCTTCTCCACCGCCTTTACTATCCTCTCCACAGTGGGGGCGTATATGTGGTCTTGGGCCACGGGGCTCTGCGGCACGTCGGGCCCTGCGACGCGTATAATAGGCGCCACCAAGTACTCCATAGCCTTCTCCGCCACTAGGGCAGCCACCTCGGCTCCTACTCCCCCGGTCTTAGGCGAGTCGTGGACTATCACAAGCCTCCCCGTCTTCTCCACGCTTTTCTTAACTGTGTCGAAGTCCAGGGGGTTTAGGGTCTGTAAGTCGACCACCTCCACCGAGGCCTTGGCCTTCTCGGCGGCTTCTATACAGCGATGAACCATGGCGCCGTAGGTCACCACAGTCACGTCGTCTCCGCTTCTTGCAATCCTCGCTTGGCCGATCGGCACCACGTAGTCGCCCTCGGGCACCTCCTCCTTGGGGGCTCTGTACAAGACCTTAGGCTCTAAAAACACCACGGGGTCTTCCCCCCTTATGGCCGACTTGAGGAGGCCCTTGGCGTTGTACGGAGTAGACGGCGCCACGACCACTAGGCCCGGCGTGTGTACGAAGTACGCCTCGGGGCTTTGGCTGTGGTAGAGGCCGGCCTTCACCCCAGACCCCACAGGCGCCCTCACCACCATGGGAGCCTTGTAGTTGCCGCCAGACCTATACCTCAGCTTTGCCACGTGGTTTATAAGCTCGTCTGCCCCCTGCCAGATGAAGTCCACAAACTGGATCTCCGCCACGGGCCTCAGCCCCGCCATGGCCATGCCCAGGGCGAAGCCTATAATGCCCCCCTCGTTGAGAGGCGTGTCTACGACCCGATGTGGGCCGAAACGTTCGTAGAGGCCCTCGGTGACTAAGAAGACGCCTCCCTTCTTCCCCACGTCTTCGCCCAGGACCACCACGCTGTCGTCTCTCTCCATCTCTTCGTGTAGCGCCATGTTTATAGCCTTGGCCATGTTTACGAGAGGCATGTCAAAGCTCCTCTAGCTGTTCTTTAAGAGACTGTGGGACAAAGCTGTAGACGTCCTCAATAATTTCCTCCTTCGGCGGATCTGGGTATGCCTCTGCCTCTTTGGCGGCCGCCTTAACCTCTGCCTCCGCCTCCTCCCAGAGATGTTTGACCTCTTTTTCAGTCAACACACCCGTCCTCGTGAAGTAGGTCTCCACTCTTGCGATGGGGTCCCACCTCCTCTGCTCCTCCACCTCCTTGGGGTCTCTATACCTAGTGAGCGGGTCGTCGGCTGTGGTGTGAGGCCCGAATCTGTACGTCAACAGCTCCACCAACACAGGCTCCCCAGACCTGGCGCTACTGACGGCGTAGTGAGCCGCCTTTAACACAGCCAGCAGGTCCATCCCGTCGGCGGCCAGCCCCTTAATCCCGTAGGCAACGGCCTTCACGGCCAGCCTCCCCACGGCGGTCTGCCTAGACACCGGCACAGAAATGGCGTAGCCGTTGTTGTATACGTAGAAAACCACAGGGGTTTTAAAAACCCCGGCGAAGTTCAGCCCCGTGTGGAACCCGTTGGTAGAAGTCCCCCCGTCGCCCATGTAGGCGGCCACCACCTCGCGCCTACCCCGGTACCTCAACGCGTAGGCAAACCCCGCCGCGTATATGAACTGATGGCCTATGGGCGCCCCAATTGAGAGAACACGCCACTTGGAGAAGCCGCCCCACTCCACTGAGAGGTTCCTGCCCTTGTCCGGGTCCCCCCTTTTCGCAAAAAACTTAGCCCACAGCAACTCCAAGGGGACGCCGCGTATTAAGAGAAGCGTCAAGTTGCGGTAGTAGGGGGCCACCCAGTCCTCGGGAGTTAAGACGTGTGCAGTCCCCGCGTCGGCCGCCTCGTGGCCCTCGTGAGGCGCGTAGGTGGACTTCACCTTGCCCATTCTGTGGTACATCAAGGCGTATCTGTCGAGGACCCTCCCCAACACCATGTATCTGTAAAGCTTTACAAGCTCGGCGTCTGTTGGCTTGTAGCCCATGTTAAAAGTAGACTCGTCCACATCTCCGCCTGGGCGGAGCACTCTTAAGACCTGCGGCTCTCTCACCTCAGTTAAAAACTCTTTACTTAATTCAATTAACATTGAAAAGAATCCTTTTTGAATTAAAAAATGTTTTTGTAAATAATTTACGAATTCTCTATTTTCCTCACCGCGGTTTTATATAGCTCCTCCGCCTTGTAAGAGCTACGCACCAACGGCGCAGACGCCACCGCCTTAAAGCCCAGGGAATAGGCAAGCTCTTCAAGCGCCTTGAACTCCTCCGGAGGCACCCACCTGGCCACTGGGAGGTGGCGCGGGCTTCTGCTGGGCCTTACGTACTGGCCTATGGTCACAATGTCCACGTCGGCTTTTCTCAAGTCGTCTAACGCTTCCGCCACCTCTTCCAGAGTCTCCCCCAGCCCCAGCATTAGCCCAGACTTGGTGACCTTGGCGCCCAGATCCTTGGCGGTCTTTAAGACGCGTAGAGAGACGTCGTAAGAGGCCCTCTTGTCTCTGACCAGCGGCGTCAGGCGCCTTACGGTTTCCAAATTGTGGGCAAAGACGTCGGGCCCCGCCTCCACCACAGTCCTCACAGACTCCACAGAGCCTCTAAAGTCCGGGGTCAACACTTCCACCGCCGCGCCCGGGGCCATGCGCTTCACTGCGGCGACCACGGCGGCGAACTGGCCGGCGCCGCCGTCCGGCAAGTCGTCTCTATCCACAGAGGTTATCACCACGTACCTCAGCCCCAGCCTCCTCACGGCCTCGGCCACTCTGTAAGGCTCCAGCGGGTCCACATAGCCCCTCGGGTCGCCCGTCTTCACCGAGCAGAACCTACAGGCCCTTGTACACACCTCTCCCAAAATCATAAACGTGGCCGTCCCCCCGCCCCAACAGGAGAAGACGTTGGGACACCTCGCCCCCTCACACACAGTATAGACCCCCAGCCTGTTAAGCACCTCCCTCACCTCTCTCATCTTCTCGTAGTCCCCCGCCCTAACTGTAAGCCACGGCGGAATCACGGCCCACTTAACTCAACGCCCAGGGGGTCCACCCCACAGACCGCCAGCCCGAGCTCTAGCCGTAGAAGGCCGGCGCCCTCTCTCGGCGGCTGAACGGGCCAGGAGTTAAAAGCCAAGTGGTGGTGGTAGTCGCCGTAGGCCATGAACACAGCCCCACGCCACCTCCCCGTCACTCTAAAGCCTAACGCCGCGTAGAAGCGCTCTGCCTCCGCAACTTTGTCGGTCCTCATGTGTACATGCCCAAGCCTCGGCCTTCCCGGCGCAACCCCGGCGTCAGACAAGAGGGCCCTCACGTCGAGGGGTAGGGTGTCCATCGACACGTAGCCCTGCCGGTCTCTGCGCCAGAGGTCCCTGGGCTTGTCTACGTAAAGCTCTACGCCGATGCCGTCGAAGTCCCTTACGTACACCGACTCGGAAACCAAGTGGTCTGCGAAGCCCTCTACCACCTCTTCGAATTCTAAAACTCTGCGCAACACGGCGCCGAGGCTCCTTCTGTCGGGCAACAAAAGCGCCACATGGTACAGATAAGTGCCCGGCGGATGCCTGGCCTCCCCCTCCACGAGCCTCAAGGCGCAGCCGCCCACGCAGAGGGCCCCGCCCCTCTTCTCCACCTCAAGGCCGAGTATCTTGCCGTAGAACTCCTCGGCGTCTTTTAAGCTCGACACAGCCAGCGTCGCACTTTTCAGCACCATACTACACGACGATTTTATACACTCTGGGCAGCTCCACGCCCAAGGCCTCCGCCTTCGCCTCGGCGAGATCGACGTAGTACACGCGGCGGAAGGCGTAGACGAGCACGTCGCCGGCGCACGCGATGTTGGTGGAGCCGAAGGTTGGGCTTTCTAAAACCATGGGAAGGTTATCCCACACAACTCCGTCTTTAGAAACCCACAGAGGCTTCGGCGACATCTCCTGGGCCACGTAGAGCCCAGAGCATTTAACTATGCCGTGGACGTAGCCCCACGCGCCGTTCGCCTCCTCAAAGTTGTTAAGATCTTCCGTCAAGTAGATCCCGGAGGCTGTGCCGATTAGCAGACGACCCTCGGCCACGTGTAAGACGTGCTGATCTGCGTACAGAGGCGCAGGCGTCAAGTCGCCCAGCGCCGGCCCCGCCATTAAATCCCCCACCTCCGCGGAGGCCACCCACCTCTCCGAAAACATTGCCAAGTCTGTGAAGTGCGGCCTGTACCCAGGCTCAGGGAAGTACCAATGCCTCTCCTCGGCTAGCTTGGAGTAGTCCGCCACCACCCCGCCGCTCTCTAAATCCACTAGCCGAGGCCCGCCTAAAGACGCCACGGGGAGGCCGCCGGCATCCCTCAACGCCCAGCACTCGCCCCTCAGAACCACCTCGCCGTCGCGGCTCAAAACGCCCACGTCCGGAGAACACAGGTAGAGCTCCCCCCTCCACCGCATCCCGTCCACGAGCCAGACGCCGCGACAACACCTCTCCTCTGCCCGGCCGCCGGCCAGCTCGTAAAGCCCGTCCTCCGTCAAGAAGTACATCACTTAAAGTAGTCGTACTCCACAGCCTTCTTCTTCACAAAGGTGCCCTCTTGAAGCTCTCTAAAGGCCTGCCATATCTCCTCCCAGGTGTTCATGACAATAGGCCCCCTCCACGCTACGGGCTCCCCCAGCGGCCTCCCAGAGAGCAGGAGGAACTTGCCCTCGCCCACCGCCTTCACCTCGCCGCCAGACCTGTCGAAAATTGCCAGCTCCCCCCTCCCCACCTCCCTCCCGTTGAGGGACACGCTGCCCTCGTAGACGTATGCAAGCACGGTGTGGCCTTCCTTGGCGGCGAAGGCGAAGGAGGCGCCCTCCTCCACCCTCACGTCCATGTAGACCACGGGTACGTGTAGGTCCGAGGCTGGCCCCTCCACGACGCCGGTGCCCGGCTCGTAGAGCCGTCCCGCAATGAGGACCGCCTCGGCGCCTTCGTCGGTCCTAACCCGTGGCACCAGCTCCCTTCTGAGGTTCTTGTAACGGGGGTCTGTCATCTTCTTGGCCCTGGGCAGGTTTACCCAAAGCTGAAAGCCGAAGACCTCCGGGTCCACCTCCTCCACGTCGCCGCGCCTAACTCTTGCGGGCCGGGGCATCTCCTCGTGGAAGATCCCGCTTCCAGCCGTCATCCACTGTACGTCGCCTGTCCTAATCACGCCCTCCACGCCGGTGGAGTCGGCGTGCTTCACCTCGCCCTTCAAGAGGTAGGTAACCGTCTCAATGCCTCTGTGGGGGTGCCAGGGGAACCCCATGAGGTACTCGTGGGGGTACCGAGAGCCGAAGTGGTCGAGGAGGAGGAAGGGGTCTGTGAGCTCTGCCAGCTCCAATCCGCCGAAGACTCTGTACAATTTGACGCCGGCCCCGTCGTGTGTCCAATTGCCCTTAATTACATATTTCACACCACTCATGTATATATCTCGATATAACGTTATAATTCTATCTACGCATGAACACTACGGCGTCGTGGTCCACCGGTATCTCCACCAGCCTAAACTTAGTGTTGTCCCCAACTACGGAGAAGGGCTGGGGTTCTACGTGCACCACTTCGCCGAACTCTATGTGTTCTAAGTACTCCAAGGCCACTGCCCCCTCGTACACGGGGTACCCCGTCAGTTGCCTCCTCACCACCTGCTCCGAAATGCCGAACGGCACCTTCATAACCACCCTGGTGGCCTCGGGGGGGCTGGCGGGCTCTAGGTAAAACTCAGCCTCGATGTCCATCCTCTCCCAGCCGTAGTAGGGGTAGAGAAGATAGGCAATTTCCCGAGACACCCCCCTACACGGCCCCGCCGCGGCCTTGGCCACCGCCCTCCTGCCGCCTCTGCTCCTCACCTCCACGTAGGGCCCCACCTCTTCTAAAAAGACGACGGGTCTGTAGTCGAGAATTGACCGAGTCTTACACAGACGGAGCCACACCTCCCACAGTCGATATGGTTTTAATTTTTTCCAGCCATCGAGAGAGGGTCTCCACAGCTTTTTTAAACACGTCGGGGGCTACGTCAGTCTTGCATACGCAGCCCACCGCGCCGTCTGCGTTTTCTACTAAGTACACCCCGTCTTCGCCGAGCGCCGCCAACAGCCCGTAGTCAGAGGCTGAGAAGTATTCTAAATACGGCGGCCCTACCCTTGCGGACTTCTTCTCCACACACGCCGGCGCCGCCGTTAGGCGAAGGGCCTCTGTCAAATCAGGCGCTTTTATACACCGGCCCCCGCTGTACAAAACATCGCCCCACATGTAGAGGTCGTCCCAGAGGGTGAGCTCTTTACCTGTATTACAAGGCTGGCCAACTTTTTTGATGTATGTTTTAAGCAGTTCGAAAAAATCGAGGAGGTTTATAGACATCTATTTTAGCCTCTTCACTACAATTTTCAAAGCCCCGTCGGGAAGCCTCTCTGAGGACACCACCTCGTGCCCCATTCGCTTAGCCCAGGCCCTTATGTCGGGGTCGGCGGCGGGGTCTGTGGCGAGTATTTCCAAGACGTCGCCGACTTGCACCTCGTTTATCGCCTTGGCAGTCTCCATTACTGGAATTGGGCAGAACTTGCCTCTTACGTCTAGCACCTTTGGCATATGGGAGACGGTGGCTGAGGTTTTAAAAATTGTTCACAGACTCTTGATAAGTACTCTTTATGCTAAAAACACGTTTTTCCAGTAACGCTCTTAGTTTAGGCTCCACTTCTTTGGTTAAGATGGGGCACGGGTCGAGGTTGCAGTACTTATCTCTTCCACACAGCTTAAAGTGCGCAGCGACGATCCGCCACTTCTCTGTGTCGAAACTACGAAGTAGCTGTCCCCAGCAACGATTACGCTACGGTTGTAAAACTTTCTAATGATGGAAACTATGCCGTAGGACAAAACCCTGCTGGCAAGCGCCACGTCTTTTGTATCACCGCGGAGACAAGAGTAGACATCCCACCCGCACTTCTCAAGTATGTAAGAAGTAATAGTGATAAAGCCGCTAAGGGGTGCGTCGTTCTCAGCCACAGAGAGGTAGAACTTTAAGAAGCTCTCCACCGAGAGTAAAGTGCTCCAGCCCGAGGAGCTTGGCTATCTTAGCCACCGCGACGTCTTTAGGCTCTACGCCGTTTACGTAGCAGTACAAGTAGCCGCCGATCGTGGCCTCGTACAGCGCAGAGCAACCCAGCGGCTCTTTTCTTATTAAGCCGAGCTTCTCCAGCTTATTGGCCTTTCGATATGTGTGAGAAAAGTGGTAAGAGAGGTCTCTGGCTACGCGGTACATTGTAGTAGGCCCCTTCAAAGCAATGTACGTAAGAATTGACTTAGCACTCTCGTCAAGACTAGGAAATACCAATATGTACTTAGCTTTTCCTTCTTATATTCATTTTTTACTAGGAAGGAGATACAGCCCGGATACTAGATCCACCTTTTTCTCTAGCGCTATTTATAGGTGTGCCGTTGGCATAAGGGCCCTCGTCTGGAGACGTGGCATATCTGGGCTCCCCTGCGTAGACTCTTGACATACGAGATCGCGTGCTAACAATTGTCGTTGGACTATCAAGATCTTTATTCACCACTGGAATAATTCTTTTTAACTAGTACTGCAAGGCGTATATGTTTGAACCGCATGGCGGAAGGCTTGTGTACAATGTGGTAGATGACAGAGACAAGGCGGAGTTAATGTATGCCGGTTTGCCTAAGTGGGAGATTGAGCCAACGCTTGGGCCGGACGGCGCGCCTATCCGAAATCCATACCGCGAGGTGATATCTATCGCATACGGCTTCTTCAGCCCCGTGGAGGGTTTCATGACTCGCAACGAAGTAGACTCCGTGGTTAGAGAGAGGAGGCTCCTAAGCGGCTGGCTGTTCCCCTTTCCCCTGATATTCGACGTGGACGAGGAGAAGTGGAGGGCGTCTGGGCTTAAGGAGGGGGACAGAGTACTCCTGACGCTTAAGGGGAGGCCATTCGCCGTTTTAGAAGTGGCGGAGGTATACAAGCTTGGCGATAGGAAGGAGCTTGCCGACGCCGTCTTCGGCACCCCCGACAAAAACGGCGAGGTGGTAAAGAAGAGTTTTGACGAGAAGCACCCAGGCTGGCTCATATACCGCATGATGAAGCCGCTGGCCGTCGCCGGAAAGGTGACCGTCGTAAATCCGCCGAGGTTTAAAGACCCGTACAGCCGCTTCTGGCATCCGCCCCACGCCTCCCGCAAGTTAATAGAAGAGAGGGGTTGGAAAATTATAGTTGCCCACCAGACGCGCAACGTGCCTCACATCGGTCACGAGATGCTTATGAAAAGAGCAATGTTCGTGGCGGGGGGAGACCGTCCCGGCGACGCCGTGTTGGTAAACGCCATAATAGGCGCGAAGCGGCCCGGCGACTACGTGGACGAGGCCATATTAGAGGGCCACGAGGCCTTGAATAAATTCGGCTACTTCCACCCACAACGCCAGGTGGTCACAATGACTCTGTGGGACATGAGGTACGGCAACCCACTTGAGTCAATACTCCACGGCGTCATTAGGCAAAACTTAGGCGCCACTCACCACATGTTCGGCCGTGACCACGCCGCCACTGGCGACTACTACGACCCATACGCTACGCAGATCCTCTGGACGAGGGGCCTGCCCAGCTATGGCATCAACGCACCGCCCCACGAAGTGGACAAGGGGCTCAAGATCAGGCCGGTGAACCTCGGCGAATTTGCGTACTGCCCCAAGTGTGGTGAGTACACATACCTTGGCATCTCCTACGGCGGTTACAAAGAGACTCCTCTATGCAGCCACGAGCCCGAGCGCATATCCGGCTCCTTCCTACGCGGCGTGATCATCGAAGGCCTCAGGCCGCCGAAGGTCGTGATGAGGCCCGAGGTGTACGACGTAATTGTAAAGTGGTGGAAGGTGTACGGCTATCCCTTCGTGACAGACCGCTACCTAAAAATTAAAGAACAGGAGCTAGAGGTGGAGCTATGACGTACAAAATAGGCCTGTTAATAGACGAGAAGAGGTACGAGGCGATTAAGAACCTGCCGTTTGCCGCAAAGATGAAGTCTATGTTCGGCGGCGAGATACGCATCCTTGAGGTGGAGGTGGACGAGGAGACCGCCAAGAGGATACTGGCGGAGTTCCCAGCGGCTAGGGTAGACGCCAGGGGCTTCCTCGAGGACCTCCCCGTGGCCTTCAAAAGGGCGCTGTTCGAGGCCGTCGTGGAGACCAAGAGCGTTGGAAAAGAGGCGTTTCAGCGGGTGTTTGAAAGAATCGGGGAGATTAAACAGGCGGCGGCGCGGGAAAAGGAGTACGTGCTACCTCCCACTTAACTGTTAATAACCTTTTTTAGGTAAGTTCGTTTTTACCCACGTTCACCTACGACCAAGTATTGGAGACGTTCTGCCTATACGACGTAAAGGCTTACGTCAAGGCGAAAGACGACGTGGTGGTGTTCCCAGAAGGCCTCCGCGGGGCGAGGGTAGAAGACGTATTAAAGGGGCAAAAGGTGTGGTGGTAAAGACAGAGAAGGGGGGCTACACCCACGTGTTTTAGTTAGCAGATCCGCCTACCTAAAAAAGGTAGCAGTAGCAAAGGTCCCAGTACCAGCACGTTTGCATTAAATCTCTTTTCCAATCCCTTTATTTTTGATGTTGTGTTGCGAAGCACACAGCCGTAAAGCTGGGTTTTGCCATACACGCTTCTAAACAGGCCGAAGTTTACCACGGCTTCTCGCTCCTGAAGAGTTCTGCACTTCGGCGGGCACCAAAATTTCTTCTAGCTTACCTTGTTTACTCTGCAAGCCTTGAAATTTTAATTATGTTATAAACGAGGTATGCTGTAGTTAAGTATCTTCAGGTAGAGGTTTCTACTGTTTGCGACGCCTCTTGTGGGTACTGCCCCCTTACTGCTTTTAAAGATCGGATCAGTCGGTTTATGGACTTGTCTCTATTTGAAAAAGTGGTTAGGGAGGCTGGATAAATAGGCGTTGAGTATATGCACCTATAGGGGTGGGGAGAGCCGTTGCTTCACCCGCAGTTTTTAGAAATGCTTGACCTCACAAAGAGATACTCCGTCGGCTTTATCACAAGTTGCAAATTCCTCACGCCAACTCTCTCGGAGAAGACTTTGAAAAATAGGCATCGACCTACTTGCAGTCACTTTTGCAGGAGCTACGGCGGAAACGCATAATAAAGAGGGAAACGATTTCAACTAGTAGTTGTTAATAACTTGAAGAAATTTGTTGAATTGGTAAAAAGCGTCGCTTACAAGAAGACGAGGTTAATCGCCATTTACATGATGTTAAAAGACGCTGTGTAGGAGTTACCAGAATTCGTTAGGCTTGCGGCCTATATAGGAGTAGACGAAATTAGGCTAAGCAACGTCTCGTATGTGCCTAAGGATATAAAATGAGTGTAGCCAACAATGGCTGCTTCAGTTACCAGAGCATAGTTCTTCGAGGAATTAGGCTTAATGGGATTATTTTACTTTTGATGAGATAAGGCCAACCCAACAAGGTGGGTTGCATAAAGAGCTGTGGGGAATTCTTCGAGGGGCTAGCTCGATGATTGGGGATAATTCATTGTTCAATGTTTGCAACCCCTTTTATCTACGGGTTAATCGCGGTATTCGTCAGCGCTAGGAATCGATTCACCGCACTTGGTATATGGAGGATAGGTGTCTTACGCATACGCATAATATCATAATATTATAATTTTAAAACTACTAATCACTGCATGAGGAGGGTGTATTCAAGTTAAGGACTAATAGGCGGGTTCCATGTAACACGAGTTCCAGCCTTTACTGATTAGCCTTATGCCCTAAGTGCCCTAGAGCGTAGTACCTATCCTGGCCGGCCGAACTACACCTTACGATGATCCTAGCCTTGATTAACTCCTTAATAGCCTCATAAGCCTCTTCTTGAGTTACATCACTACCTAGGGCCTTCATGTGGTGTGTGAAGCATACCTCAAGAAATCCGTAGGGCAATGAGTAACCAAGCACCAAGCCCCCCTTGACCACCCTCTTCTCCGCGAACTTGTCGAGTAGTCCCGAGCCAGCTAGATACTCAAGTAGGGCCTTGGCGATCCTCGATAAGTGACCCCTGTTATCTATCCCTGTATTTAATTTCCCCTCAAGCCTACTGACTATGAGGCTAGGTAGACTCACGGGCCCCTCACCAAGATCTACAGTACTATCGCAGTAAGCCCCACCCACCTCCCTACCAAACCTACCTAGAATCTCCATATAACTCGACTCACTATACCATGCACTGTATACCTCATCCATCTCGGAGGGATTACAACCCATGCAACATGAGACGCCCCACAAATAAATCGCCCACCTCTCCTCCTCGCTCAATGTATCAATGAGTGAATCAAGCCGTGAAGCATCCATCGATGAGCCTGATGATTTATCAATTTAAAGTAATGTGCTTCATGAAGATTTTTCCCTTACAAAGACTCTATGATGGGGTTCAACTTACCGAGCACCGGATGTATCACTAACCCATCTGTTAGCTCGAGTAGTCTCTGCGTATACTCATGACCCCTATGTGGTGGATCTCTGCACTGAAAACACGCAATAATCCTAAAACCCCTCTTGGAGAACCCCTCCTTAACTAACCTTGGGGTTAGCTCATACTTAGACTAGACGTGTCGTGGCCTCTTCACTAGCCTCACCGTACCCCCTAGGTAGATCTCCCCAAACTCATGAAGTACCTCCGCAACATTCGGATGCGCTGAGTCCTTAGTACCATAGAGGAGCTCCACGACCTCCCCCTTATTCAGCCTATACTTATCCTCCACATTAATCAACGCCACAGGTTCTCCATTATACGTTGAAGACATCGTAGCCAATACCTACATCCTTAGGCGGCCTCGGTGGAGATAGTATTATGGGTATTGTCCAGTGTAGGTCGTTAGGTAACATCATCCTCCTAATCTCAGGGAGAGCCTCATCCTCCATCATGAAGCCGCGGAGTAGATGTAGGCCCCTATGCCTATCTTCTCCGCATCCAAGGCCATGGTGATGTTGACATCAATGCTGGTGAACTCATCAAGATCGCTAAGCTGGCCCACTCCTCGACGATGTTACCGGCACCGTAGGGCGAGTTCATCGTGAATACTGAGAACCTAGTTTATTTAGGATGGGGATCTCGCGAAACGCGTTTCATGCCTAATCATGATTATCACGGGTTTAAGTACCTCAACGTTGCAGAGCTCGTTGCAGGTAATTATGTGGATCCTCTCTCCAGGTTGTATCTTCACGAGGATTATTGCTGCACAATTATTGAGGGAGCAATACTTGGATATATGGCAAGGGTTGACAGGCACAAGCGCTGTGGAGTCAAGATCCCTTAGAACTGCACAATACGTCATCACCACATGACTACTAATCATGGCCATCCTCTTATGAATC
>JAVZUI010000002.1:0-7459 GCA_038879095.1 Pyrobaculum sp.
AACGTCGTCGGCATCGACGTGGACATCGCTAGAAAAGTGGCGGAGAGCCTAGGAGTGAGGCTTGAAGTCAGAGACATGAAGTTCTCCGCGCTAATCGAAGCCGTGAGGCGCGGAGACGTGGACATCGTTCTGGCCGACATGGCCATCACGCCGGAGAGAGAGGCGCAGGTCTTGTTCTCAATCCCCTACCAAGTAGACAGCTCTGTGGTCATTGTGAGAAAAGGCGCGGCGGTCTCCTCGGTGGAGGACCTAAGAGGCAAGAGCATAGGCGTACAGATAGGCACTGTGCAGGAAGACTGGGCGGTGAGGACTTTGGGCAACGTGTCTAAGGTGGTGAGATACGACAAGGTCTACCCCTACATGGTTGAGGCGTTGAGAAAAGGCGACCTAGACGCAATTGTCGTAGGCGGCGTAGTAGGCAGGGCGATAATTGCCCGCTTCCCAGAGTTCGAGGCGGCCTTCTCCACCGGCGTCCGCTACAGCGCCGCGGCGATGCCTCTATGCGCATACGACTTAAAACTCGCAGTGGATAAGGTAATTTACAACATGTTGCAAAGCGGAGAGATGGACAGACTCATAAAGAGCTGGGTTGAGAAATGGCTATACAGCTAGCGTACCTCCTCTTGTTAATATCGCCTTTTTCAAACACCACCGCACTGTTGATAGACGGCGCACAACACACGGTGTACCTAGCCGACAACGTCGTTAAGTGGACCATTGGCTATATGAACGTCTCTTCTTACGACCCGCGTGGGGTCGGGGCCGTGGGCATGCTTTTTAAATTCCCCCGCGCCTCGACGCTATGCTTCTGGATGAAGAACACTAAGATTCCGTTGAGAATAGTTTGGATAAACGGCGAGGCGGCGACCTCTTGGCACTTGGCAAACCCTCTGGACGAGACCCCCGTATGCGGCTACGGCGACAAGGTGTTGGAGCTAAGGCCGGACCTCCCGGCGCCTAGTAGAGTCAGCGAGCAACGACCTCTTCACTAGTCAGTGGGGTTCATCCTCCTCACCTTTTTTAAATAACACGTACTCATAAATATGCTCTACATCGTCCTCTCGGCCGTTCTCTACGCCGCGTCGCTAGCCCTGGGGCTGGCAGGACTTACGTCGCTTTCCACTGCGGCAAGCACTGCATCTGTTGTACTCGTGGGCGTGGTCCTTTCTACCGTTTATAAGAAGTTAAAGGAGCTAAAAACCGCCCTGTGGGAGAAAGTGGCTCAGATTTGGATAGGCGGCGAATACGAGGCGGCTATCTGGCTGTTTGTCCTCGCGGGCGTGGGTTCCAACGTAGCTTCCTACTTCTTCTTTTCGCAGTTGTCTTTCTTCACGCCGCCTGCCGGTGTGGAGACTGCAGATTTTACAAAACTCGCGGCTATCGGCGCGTTGGCTCTTGGAATATTCCTACTCGTAGCCGCGTGGGCGGCGTCCGCCTTATATCTAATAGAGCTTTTTAATAGAGACCTATACTTAATACAAATAGCGGCTAATGTATTTGTACATAGGCCTCACAGCACTACTTTATATGTGATCCTGTCTGTAATCACCTTAGGGTTTTTATACTTCTACTGGCTTTATCTGACATGGAGGTGGATTTCTCAACTGACGTCATTGACGAAGTCGCCTCCCTCTTAGCGCGGTCAAGTTGTAACGTGGCCCTCACAGGCGCCGGCGTCTCTACTGCAAGCGGAATACCGGATTTCAGAGGCCCCCACGGGGTGTGGCGCAGGGTAGACCCCGAGAAGTTTGAAATTCACTACTTCTACGAGAACCCAGACGAGGTGTGGGACCTTTTTGTACAATACCTCCTGCCTGCCTTCAACGTAAAGCCAAACCCAGCCCACTACGCCCTTGCAGAGCTAGAGAAAATGGGGAAGCTGTGCGCCGTAATTACTCAAAACGTGGACAGGCTTCACCAGGCCGCGGGGAGTAGAAACGTCATAGAGCTACATGGGGCTCTGCAAGACGCGGTTTGCACTAAATGCGGCAGGAAGTACCCCCTGGCCGAAGTGGTTAAGAAGAGGACGAGGGGGGCTCCTAGGTGTGAGAAGTGCGGCGGCGTGTTGAAGCCGGACGTCGTCTTCTTCGGCGAGCCTCTGCCGCAAGACGCGTTGAGAGAGGCGTTTATGCTAGCAGAAATTGCAGACGTGTTTTTGGCAGTCGGCACATCGCTGGCGGTGTACCCCGCCAACCAGCTCCCCCTGGCGGCTAAGAAACGGGGGGCAAAACTTGTAATAATAAACGCAGATGAGACTTTTTACGACTTCTACGCCGATTACATAATCAGGGGGAAGGTGGAGGAGGTGCTTCCTAAGATCGTGGATAAGATCAAGAGCACTCTATTTTGAAAGGCTGTCTAAGCAACAGCGCCCGCTCTGCCATTTTCTTAATGTAGCTTGCCTTTATACAATTAACGTCTTCTGTAATTAGGTCCATGGCCTCTTTTAACATTTTTTCAAATTTCTCAGGGGCGCCTTCTTGAAGTTTTACAAATGCGGCGGCCAGCATGATAAGCCCCTGGAGGGTGGGGTTTCTAGTTGCTCTCCAAGCCCCTTCTAAGGCGTTGTGCGCCTCCCAGAACCGCTCTTCGTTAAAACGTCTTACAAATTGCCCCACCCCGCCGCCTACGTCCTCGAATGTTATGTCCACCACCTCCTTCACCTCGCCGCCGACCACCTTCTCCACCACTTCTTTTGCGGCGTTTAAGTCCTCTGTCTTGACGTCCACCTCGACGTGTCTAGTGCCGACGCGGACGCTGATTACTGGCAACTGGGCGCGGAGTCTGCGTAGGAGCTCTTGTCGTATAGACGGCGTGTAGCCGGGGTTCTCTACTATGAGTAAGTACCTCATCTAGACAAAGACATGAGTATGGAGGCTGCGTCTACGATGTCTCTAAAGGACAGCATGCCCACCAGCTTCCCCGAGGAGTCGACGACTGGGAGGTGTTTGATGTTTAGCTCGCGCATTTTTTCCATGGCCTCTGTAATCAGTGCATTTTCGTTAATGGTGACCGGCTTCTCTGTCATTACCATCCAGACTGGGGTGTCTGGGGCGAGGTTCCTCGCCACTACGTAGACCATGTCTCTCTCCGTGACGATGCCTATTGGCTTGCCCTCGTCGTCTACAACCACGACGCTACCTACCTTGTTTTCGTACATCTTCACCGCCACTTCTCTTATTTTCTCGTTTTCCTTAGCCACGACAACGTTTTTAACCATAATGTCTGAGACCCTGAGCGGGATCTCTCGGCGTTTTGCCAGTGGCATATAATATTTTTAATCCTCTATATTTAAATTTTAATGGTGATTTTTTTCACAGATAAGTCTATATCTACGATGACTTTTACATCTCCATAAATTTCTCTTAGTTTTCTAATAGTGGAAATAGTTCTATCTAGCCTCCGTATGAAGTCGGAGTTATCGGCCAGCGGGCCGCCTGCGTAGAACTCCACCCCCTCGGCGGGCTTTAGCTCCACGCCAAACGCGAAGGCGAGTTCTTGAAACTTTAGCCACCTGTCCTCGACGGCTTCGAGCACCGGGCGGTTTGTCCTATACTTCTCCGCATAGTCTCTCAACGACGTGAGCAGTTTTTCCAACTCGGACAGCGTGGCGAGGATCATCTTTCTAAGAAGTAGGCAAACTCCACGTTGCCGACGCAAAACTTTACCATGCCCGGCGTGTGGCTCTCGCATCCAAAGGTGTTTAGCCGCGCCTCCTCTCTTGGGATCGGCTGGATTTCTCTAGGCTGTGGAAGCGGGGGCACCACCTCGGGAAGCGGCGCCGTGGTGATGTAGCCTCCCTCTGGGCCTATCACCAGTGTGTATTCTTTTAGTTTTAAGTCGTTTGCCATTTTCGTAGTCTCTACCAGCGTTTCCAAGACTGCGGACAGGGCGGTGTATAGGTAGCCGAGGGTGCCCAGCCCAATTACGTAGTTCCCCACCTGTCTTCTTGCCAGCAGGATCGGCGTAGATTCTATTTGTGGGATGAGGCTTCTGACCTGCCATATTAGTTTTTCAATGTTTTGTGAACGTACTACGATCATAGTATAACCCTGACCTTGTTCCCCACTTCTTCCAAGAACACCTCCTCGTCTGGCCCCAATATCTTTAACATTACTTCTTTAACCCTGGGATCAATCTTTAGGTCTGTCACCTTTACTTTTTTTAAATTTCTCATGGCACTATTATTAGGTTGTTCCTCCCTCTAAATATTACGTACATGTCGGGGGGGAAGTACTTCAGAATACTTATCGGCACTCCCGTCGGCTGCGGCGGCCATACGAAGTTTACATGTGAGCCTTTGATTACCACAGGCTTCACCTTATACTTTGTTAAGATGTTTTCTATTTCCTCCACTGTGGGGAGTTGTGAAGTATACAGGATCACAGATGGGGGTTGCTTCGTATTTAAATATTTGAAGAAATTTAAATTGGCGCTTCTTGTGGCTTATGCAAGCCGTCATATTGGCAGGGGGCTTTGGTAAGCGTCTGGCGCCTCTCACCTCTGAGGTCCCTAAGCCGCTTCTCCCCGTGGGCGGGAAGCCCATATTAGTAAGGCAGATTGAGTGGCTTAAGTCCTTCGGTATAACCGACGTAATACTCGCCGTGGGGTATTTGCGACATAAAGTTTTTGAGGTGATGGGGGATGGGAGGAAGCTGGGCGTGAGGATTTTCTACAGCATTGAGGAGGAGCCGCTGGGCACAGGCGGGGCTGTGAAAAACGCATCTCTTTTTATACACGACGACTTGTTTGTAGTCGTCAACGGCGACGTGCTGACTAACATCCCTATTGCGGAGATGGTGGAGGCGCTGGACGGGGCCGACGGGGTCGTTGCGCTTGTGCCTCTTAGAAGTCCTTACGGCGTCGTGGAGTTCGACCAGCAGGGGTACATCACGGCGTTTAAGGAGAAGCCTATGCTAGAGGGCTTTTTTATAAACGCTGGCGTCTACGTTTTGAGGAAGAAGGTGCTCGGCGAGTTGCCGGACAGGGGGAATATTGAAGAGACTCTCTTCCCAAGGATGGCTAGGGAGAGGCGGCTTAGGGCCGTGGTGTTTAGAAACGTCTTTTGGAGGTCTGTGGACAGCCTTAAAGACTTGGAAGAGGTCGACAGGTACTTCGCCAATGAACATTGAGGAAGTTGCTTATAAATACGCATTGGCAAACGCCGTTAAGTACGGCGGGAAGGCCGACGTAAAGGCTGTGATGTCTAAAATAATGGCTGAGGTGCCTGATCTGAGGCCGAGGGCGCGCGAGGTTAGGCAAATTGTGGAGAGAGTGGTGGAGGCGGTCAACGCGATGAGCCCAGACGAGCAACGGAGAGTGCTCGTCGAGAGGTGGCCTGAGATGTTGGAGGAGAAGAAGGCGGAGCAGAAGAGGCCTGGCATAGAGAGTCTTCCAGAGCTACCTAACGTCAAAGGCGGCGTCGTTGTGAGGTTTGCGCCTAATCCAGACTTCGTCTTGCACCTAGGGAGCGCGAGGCCTGCCGTGTTGAACTACGCCTATAGGTTGAAGTACGGGGGGAGGTTTATCCTCAGATTTGAGGACACTGACCCCCGGACAAAGAAGCCGCTTGTGTCAGAGGACGTAAACGCGTATGACGCTATTAGAGAAGACTTGAGGTGGCTGGGCGTTAGGTGGGACGAGGAGTACATCCAGTCGCAACGTATGGAGATATACTACGAACATGCCAAGAGGTTGCTGGCCATGGGGAAGGCGTATGTGGACTTGTGCAAGCCTGAGGAGTGGAGAAGGCTTAGGAACGTGGGCAAGGCGTGTCCTCACAGAGAGGTAAGCCCAGAGGACAACTTAGAACTGTGGGATAAGATGTTGAGAGGAGATTTTAAGGAGGGAGAGGCTGTGGTTAGGATTAAGACGGACCTAGCCCACCCGGACCCCAGCGTAAGGGACTGGGTGGCGTTTAGGATAATTGACACGTCTAAGACGCCCCATCCCTTAACCGGGGACAGGTACGTAGTCTGGCCTACTTACAACTTCGCGGTGTCTGTGGACGACCACCTGATGGGCGTCACACACGTGCTTAGGGCCCAGGAGCACAGCGTGAACACAATTAAACAGTCCTACGTGTTTAAACACTTCGGGTGGGAGCAGCCGGTCACTATTCACTTCGGCAGGTTGAAGATAGAGGGAGCCACCTTAAGCAAGTCTAAGCTTAAGGCGTTGAAAATACGCTACGACGACATTACTTTGCCAACCTTGGCCGGGCTGAGGAACCGCGGCATTTTGCCAGAGGCGATATGGGAACTCATATTGACTGTGGGGGTCAAGCCTTCTGACTCCACAGTGGCGTTGTCAAACTTATACGCCCTAAATAGGAAGAGGGTGGAGCCGGTGGCTAATCGGTATATGTATGTATCTAACCCTGTAAAACTTGTTTTTGAGACAGAGAAAGAGCTTGTGGCCAGGATTCCTCTACACCCGAGCTTCCGCGAAAGAGGTGAAAGGGTGTACAGACTGGGCCCGGGACGCGTGGAGGTGTATGTGCAGAAAAACGACTTGGTGAAAGGCGCCGTCGTTCGCTTAATGGAGTTGGCAAATATCGAGGTTTTAGAAGTGTCCGGCGACTTGGCCGTGGGGAGAGTACACAGCCTAAGTCTTGAAGAGGCTAAAAAGGTGGGGGCGCCTATCATACAGTGGGTGTGGAACCCCGTGGAGGTCCGCGTTGTGAAGCCCGTGGCGTTGGGGAAGAAGGTGGAGGAGGTGGGGCTGGGCGAGGCCGTCTTGCAACAGGTGGAGGTGGGCTCCTACGTCCAGTTTATGCGTTACGGCTTTTTGAAAAAGGCCGGGCCTGGGGAGTTTGTGTACGTACATGACTAAGCTCCTGTCAGACGCCTTGACGCCGAAGCAGGCAAGGATCGCCGCTGTGCTTTATAAAGAGGGCTTGCAGAGGGGGTTTGAGCTGGTAATTACGTGTAGGGAGTACTTCCACCTGGCCGACGTCTTGAAGATGTACGATGTGCCGTATATATGCGTTGGAAGATACGGCGCGTCCCTATACGAGAAGCTCATATACGGAATTGAGAGGCAACGCGCCCTTGCCGAGGTGGCTAAAGACGTGGAGGGGTACGTGGGGTTTCCTTCCCCAGACGCGGCCCGCGTGGTGTTCGGCCTCGGCAGGCCTTTGGTGGTGCTCAACGACACCCCCCACGCCGTCCACGTAAACAGGCTCGTCCTGCCTCTGGCTGAGGTCTTGGTGGCTCCGGCGGCGGTGCCCGCCGAGGCTTGGAGGCCCTACTGCCCGAGGAAAGTTGAGACGTTTGAGGGCGTGTTTGAGTACATGTGGGTTTCTAGGTTTGCCCCCGACCCGTCTGTGGTTAAGGACATCGGCCTCGAGCCGGGCGGGTACGTGGTGTTGCGGCCTGAGGAGAGCCACGCGGCGTATTACAAGTGGGACATGGCCCAGGTGCGAAAGGCCTTTGTCGAGGTGGCAAAGTCTATGGGC
>JAVZUI010000002.1:7469-92441 GCA_038879095.1 Pyrobaculum sp.
GCTACGTGGTGGTAAACGTCCCCCGTTACCCAGACCAGGTGATAGAGGGCGTTGTGAACCTTACAAAGGCGGTGGACCACTTACAGTTGGCGTACTTCTCAGCCGGCGTAGTTACGGGCGGCGCCACCATGGCCACAGAGGCGGCTTTGCTAGGCGTCCCCTCTCTCTCCTACTTCCCAGAGACGTATTACATCGACGAGTATCTTCAAAAAAACGGCGCGCCTCTCTATAGGTGCAAAGAGCTTCAACACTGCGTGGAGACCCTCCGCCTCATGTTAAAGATGGGTAAGACGGCCCCCCTGAAGTTAGAAGACCCCACCAAGACGATAATGAAGGCCGTAGCCGACGTAGTTGCGAGATAATTTTTTAAGTATGGCATTTGTAATCCTATGGTTATGAAATCTGTGGCTCTTCTAAAAGTAGGCCGCGACTACGGCGTCGCGTTCCTAGACTTAGGAATTGCCGGGCTAAGAGACACAAAGACTAGGCCTGTGAAATACGCCGAGCAACTTGAAACTATTCAACAAGACATCGCGCAGGCGATCCCACAGCTTGGCGGGCTTTACGTGCTCGACACAGTGCTAGAAGACTCCGCAGGCCGTAGATACCTCGCCCGTCTGTACATGGGCGGGGGAATTGTCCACTACGTCGTTTTGGCATCGCCTAAGAACGCCCTCAGAGGAGTCTTGAAAAAATTGACGCAACAGGGGTGGAAAGTGCTCCTACTCGTGGAGAAGAAAACTGTCAAGACTCCGTCTCCCGAGACAGACGTTCGATAAACGCCAAGAAGCCGGTTTCCTCTGCGTAGGAAAGCCAGTCTACCTCTTCGAAAACACATCTACCTTGCACTACGCATGTCTTAACTAAGAGGTGGGTTTCCCACGCCTCTCTTTTCGTGACATCGATTTGCCAGACGCGCCTCCACCTCTCCGCCGCCTCTAGGTAGACTACGTCTAATATCTCGGCCCAGACGTTGTCGACTACTTTTCTCAAAGGCCACCCACGGCTCTTCAGCTCTTCAAACAACACGTCCGGCGCCTTGCGTAAGACAATTACGGCCTCGGGGTCGGGGACTAGGGCAACTACGTGCGTGTCGACCACCTCCCCGCCTCGTATATGCGAGGCCACCACTTCTCTGGCCTTTTCTAGGTCTATTATTTCGTAAGTGTCGAGATCCGGGTCGTATTTAACAAAGGGAGAGGCGGATAACAACTCGCCAAGCGATATGCAGTTTGTAGAGAGGCTTTTTGCCAGTAGTGCACACTGCGTCGTTTTGCCGACGCCGGGGGTGCCCGTGATGAGGACTTTAGGGCCTCGTACGCCGTATGTCACGTGGGAATGGAACTACGTCTCTTATATGGTCCGCCCCAGTTATCCACATCGTCAGTCTGTCGACGCCGAGGCCAAAGCCTGAGTGAGGCACCGAGCCGTATTTTCTCAGGTCTATGTACCAGTAGTAGTCTTCGGGGTTTAGGCCAAATCTTGTTATCTTGTCTATAAGCTCCTTGGCGTCGTATATCCTCTCGCCGCCTCCGATCACCTCTCCGTAGCCCTCTGGCAACAAGACGTCGAAGCTTAACGTGACCTCAGGTCTCGCCGGGTTGTTACGGTGGTAAAACGCCTTCAACTTCTCGGGGAAGCCGTACAACACCACCGGCTTGTCGAACTCCATGGTTAACGCCCTCTCCTCGTCTGCGCCTATGTCGTCGCCCCAGTTTATCCTAGCCCCCTTCCTCCTCAGAATCTCCACAGCCTCGTCGTAGCTAATTCTGTAAAACGGCGGCTTCGCGTTCTCCAGCGCCTCCAGCCTCCGGCCTAGTTGTCTTAGCTCCTCTTGTCTTTCTTCAAGTACTTTTTGTACTACGTAGCTGATAACCTCCTCGCCGACTCTCGCCGCGTCGTCCATGTGGGCCCACGCCATTTCCATCTCTGCGTGCCAAAACTCAGTGAGGTGCCTCCTAGTCCTAGAAGGCTCTGCCCTAAAGCTGGGGGCCACTACGTACACCTTTTCGAGGCTGTAGATCAACGCCTCTAGGTAGAACTGGGAGCTCTGGGTCAAATACACAGGTTGTCCGAAGTAATCCACCTTGAACAAAGTCGCGCCTCCCTCCACCGCCGCAGTTATGAACATGGGCGTGTGGACCTCGTAGAAGCCGTTTTTTCTAAAGTATTCGTGTACGGCCCCGAAGACCGTATGACGTATTTTAAGCACCGCCTGCATCTTACGGCTCCTAAGCCACAGGTGGCGGACGTCTAGTAGATACTCGCTTTCTGTCGCGGCGGCGTCTTCGTTTATTGGGTAGGGCTCCCCCACGTAGGCCCAGTCGATGCTCTCCACGTGGAGCTCAACGCCGCCCGGCGCCCTAGGCTCTTTCACAAGCATGCCAGTGGCCACCACCGACGACTCGATGTTTAAATCCTCGGCTGTTTTTAGGCCCCGGGGGATTACCAACTGGATTACGCCCGTGGAGTCTCGTAGCAGTATGAACACTTTCTCTTTCAAAACTCTCTTCCTATACACCCACCCCCTAATTGTGACTCTCCCCTCCCCCCTCCTCAGCGCCTCTGCGACGGAGATGGAGTTTTTATACGCCATCAGTGTGTCTGCGGCACTTCCTTATAAATTCCAACTACGATGCCGCCGGCGCAGTCCGGCGCCGCTTTGCCGACGTAGTCGCCCTCCTGGTACTTGCGCCGCCTTTCCACGCCGTCGCCGCAACGAACTACTGTGTATATCTCCGCCGGCCTTTCTCTACTCCTCGTCGCCGTCTCTTTCCAGAACATGTACATGAAAAAGATCAACATTATAAACGCCACTCCGAGGACTAGGAGGTACTCGTAGGGGCTCATCTCCCCTCAAGCACCCCCGCCTTTACGTAGTCCTCCTCTCCGTAGCCTAGGGACGTCAGCAACTCGTACAAGGCCTTGACGCTGCTGATCACCACGTTGCCGCCTCCAGCCTCGCCGGACGCCACAGAGGCGTACCGCATGTCCTTCGCCGCGTTTCTTATCGTAAAACTAGGCGTAGCCTTGCCTAACATTCTTTCTAAATACCTGGCGCCTATCTCTTTAAAAACTGTGTGTGAAAGAAGTTCTTTAAACTCATCAGCCTTCACGCCGTATTTAGAAGCTAAAGCTAAAGACTCTCCTAAAGCGGCCACTGTGGTTATCAAAAGGGAGTTGTAGGCAAGCTTCAAGGCGGCCGCCTTGACGCTGTCGCCGACGTAGAACAACACTCCCACTTTCTCCAACACTGGCCTCAGCTTCACGTAGACGTCCTCAGAGGCCCCTACTAAGTATATGGCGTCTCCCGACTCCACGTTGCGCGGGCTTCCCACCACCGGCATGGCGAAGGCCTTTTTACCTCTCTCGTGCATAAAGCCCACGGCCCTCCTCACGGCGTCTACCGAATACGTGCCGCACAACGCCACGTATTCCCCAGACAAGTCTCCCAAGACTTGGAACAACGCCGCGTCGTCGGATACAAACACGGCGACTAGGCCCCTGGCGTCGCTGAGCTTTTTAATCTCGACGCCAGGCGCGTCGCGTACCTTTTCCCTAGTTCTATTCCACCAATATACGTTAAACCCCAGCGAGTGGGCCCTCTTGGCGAAGGCCCTGCCCATGTTGCCCATTCCCACCACTGTTACGTCCATGGCCCAGTTACAACATATGTTTAAATTCGTATGTCCTAAAGAACGTGCTCGTGTTGAAGACTGACCCAATACGCCCAGATCCCGAAGTGGTGAGAAGAGCGGCTGACGTTTTACGCAGAGGGGGGATCGTGGCGGCTCCTACGGAGACTGTATACGGCTTGTTTACACATGCCTACAGCGAAGAGGGCTGTGTAAAGGTGTTTAAAGCAAAGGAGCGGCCCATGGACAACCCCCTAATTGTCCACGTAGACTCTGTAGAAATGGCAGGGGCCGTCGGCCATATTCCAGACGAGTTTTACGACGTTTTAAAGAAGATCTGGCCTGGCCCGATAACCGTGGTAATTCCCTCAAGAGGGGTTCTTCCGCGGTGCGTCACGGCTGGGTTAAGTACTGTAGCCGTACGGTCGCCGGCTCATCCAGTGCCGCTCGCTATAATTAAAGAGCTGGGCGCCCCTATAGCGGGGCCGAGCGCAAATAAGGCCGGCCGTCCGAGCCCCACCTCGGCTCAACACGTTGTTGAAGACTTGGGAGACGCCGTGGATCTCGTTGTCGACGGCGGCGAGACGTTCTTCGGAGTGGAGTCTACTATAATCGACCTAACTAAAAGCCCCCCAGTGCTCCTACGCCCAGGGCCTTTCGCCGTCGAGGAGTTGGAGAAGATCTTTGGCCCCGTGGTGGTCCCCCCCGTGGCCAGGGGCCTCGCCGAGGCGGACGTGGCCATAGCCCCCGGCATGAAGTATAGACACTACGCCCCGGAGACGCCTCTTGTTGTGGTGCACTTCGACTTAGGCCAAGCGGCGCGCTTCTTAAGAGAGAGGGGTTTAAGAGTGGCGGTCTTTTGCATTGGGGAGTGTCCTGGAGACGCCGTGGCGATACCACTGGGCAAAGACCTCTTTGAGGTGGCTCGTAACCTCTACAAAGGCCTCCGGCTGTTGGACAAAGTCGGCGTCGACGTGGGGGTGTTCCCGGCCGTTGAGGAGTCGGGCATAGGGCTCGCCATTATGAATCGGGTGAGGAAGGCCTCGGCTCACCGCGAGGCTTATAACCTTGAGGAATTGGCCAGGTTTGTATGAACTGGGACGGCTTTTTCGACGAGGTGTATCTCGATTTTATGCAACACTACCGCGGCGAGGAGGTCTCCAGAGCCGAGGCGCTTTTTGTACAAAAGGCCTTGGGGGTAGAGCCTGGGAAGAGGTTTCTTGACGTGGCCTGTGGGCACGGGAGGCACATGGCCCACATGCCCAGAGACACGGTTGTGGGGCTGGACGTGAATTTGAACTATGTTAAGTTGGCTAAGCGTTATGGAGACGTAGTGGTGGCGGACGTCAGACACATGCCGTTTCGAAGGGGGGCTTTCCATGGCGCGTATATTATGCACTCTACATTTGGCATGTTTGGACCAGAGGCTGAGATGGAAATTTTGACGTGGCTCTCCGGCATCGTCAAGATGGGCGGGCGGTTGCTTATAGACGTGGCTAACAAGGACAAGATAGAGAACATATACGCCTCGCTGGGCGAGACGTGGAATTTTTGGATATCCGCCGGGCCCTACCGCGTTTTGAGCACCGCGTATTACAACCCAATGACGTCAAAAATTAGAGAAGTCAGGCACATATACAGGGCGGGGAGGTATCTTGGGGAGAGAGTTTTAGAATTGTACTTATACGGCCTCGGCGAGTTGAGAGTAATGCTCACAAGCGTGGGGTTTGCCGTAGAGAAGGCATACGGAGATTTTAACGGAGAGCCTTATGGCAAAAACTCAGACAGGCTGATAGTCGTGGCCGTAAAGACGGGCGGGTTGCTCAGGGCTTTTGCCGAGGCGGCGAGCTGGACTAAGGAGACGGCTTAATCGTTATAAAACCATCGTCTAGTTGCCGACATGTTAGTACTTGCCTTTCAAAACGCCTTGGACTTAGCCGCTGAGTTGCAAGAGCTGGGGGAGGTGAGGCAGGTAGAAGAGCGGACATTTCCCGACGGCGAGGTGTTGGTGAGGGTTCCCTCAGCCGCGGAGACTGTTGTACTAGTGGCCCGTCTCTACCCGTCTGTAAACGAGAACTTGGTAAAGCTGTTTCTCACACTCGACGTTTTAAACGACATGGCGGCCCGTAGGATCGTCCTGGCAATTCCCTACATGCCTTACATGCGCCAAGACAGGCGGTTTAGAGAGGGGGAGCCTATTAGCGCCAAGACCGTTTTTAAAATCCTATCTAGCCTCGGCGTCTCCGCCCTCGTAACTGTAGATTTGCATAAACACTACGTGGCTGAATACGCGCCTAGAGTCGTTGTTAGAAACGTCTTTCCTGTGGAGGAGTTCGCAAAGGCTGTCGGCGAGGCTGACGTCGTAGTTAGCCCCGACTTTGGGTCTTACCGCAGGGCAGAGGCCTTGGCGAAAACGCTGGGGGCTCGGCATACGTATTTTGAAAAATTTAGAGACCGGGTGACCGGGGCCATCACGTTAACTCCAAGGACAGACGTGGAGCTGAGAGGCGCCAGGGTCGTCTTGGTAGACGACATCTTGTCCACGGGAGGGACGCTTGTGGAGGCTTGTAAGGCGTGTAGAACTTTGGGGGCGTCGCAGGTAGTAGCAGCCGTTTCCCACTGCCAGCTGCTGAAAGACGCCAGGGAGAAGGTGAGGAGTTGTGTAGACAGGCTAATATGCACAGACTCTATTTTAAATGAATACGCCGAAGTGAAGTTAGGCCCCGTGTTTAAAAAACATCTGTTAGAGATTTTATAGCTTCCAATAACGCCCAGCTGAGTTTTTGACGTTGGCAAGTTCTTTCTCGAACCGCGTCAATGTTTTTGGATCTGTGGCTGTCTTGTCTTCGTCTACTAACAACTCGCCTTTGTCCACTCGTCGTACTAACATGGCGGTGCCTCTGCGTATCACGTCGCGGTTGTAGCCTCCCTCTAGTAGGAATACTGTGGGTTTTTGCAGAGACAGGATTTTGTCTATTGCGTAGAGGTACCCGTTTAGCGAAAGGTTCATATTAGCCAGGGGGTCGTCTCTGTGGGCGTCCCAGCCGAGGGAGACTACGACAAGGCGCGGGCCGTATTGGCGTAGTACTTCCATCACTACTTCGTCGATTGCCCTGGCGTAGGCGTCGTCGCCAGTGTAGGGGGGCAACGGGATGTTTACGTTGTAGCCCTCCCCCCTGCCTGTGCCCACCTCCTCTGGGTAGCCCGTACCTGGGTAGAGCGTGTATGGGTGTTGGTGTGTGGAGATGTATAGCAAGTCCTTGTCGTAGAGAATCTCCTGGGTCCCGTTGCCGTGGTGTACGTCTATGTCCACCACCGCGACTCCCTCTCCCCCGTACAAGGCCCCAATTGCCGCCGTGTTGAATATACAAAAGCCCTGTGTGGGCGCCGTTAGGGCCTTGCCGACAAAACCGGCGTGGTGGCCGGGAGGTCTGGCGGCGATGAGCACCGTCTCTCGCTTGTCAATCGCGTCCGCGATGGCGGATGCCGCAAGCGCCGCGGCGTCGCAAGTGCCCTTAGAGACGTACGTGTCGCCGTCCACCTGTGCGTACTCCTCTCTGCACAGCCTACGTATAAACTCTATATACGACTTGTCGTGGGCAAGTTCTACTAGGCGCCACACGTCGTCTCGCATCTTTGGCTCTTCTATCAGGGCCTCAGAGGCGCCTTGTAACAAGGCGTCTAGTCTGTCCGGCGCCTCGGGGTGGCGGAAAGGCGGCACATGTTTTTTAAACATAGGCGAGTAAACCACCTTCATAGACGTCACAACGGCTGGAGTTATATACCTGAAGTTGCATTTAAAGGAGGTATAAGACGTGTCGATCTTGAAAAAGAAGAAGAAAGAGGAAGACGACGAGCTGGAGAAAATCTTGGCGCAGATTAAAGAAGATGAGAAAGAAGAGCACGGCGCCGCTACTGTGACAATTCAAATAGCCGGGTTGAAAGAACTTGTAAAAGCCATTGAGGCGCTGACTGAGGCTATTAAGAAATGTGAAGAGTAAGGAACTCCTTTACCTTTTTTATAATTTCTCCTAAGCCTTTTTCTAATAGCTGAACTCCTCTTTCCCGCGTCACCTCTGCAGGGTCTACGCAACCCACCACCCCGCTTCTCGACATCATCCTCACTGGGGCGAGGTCGAATAACGAGACGTCTCCTTCACATAAGTGAGGTATGGGGGCGACGGTAGAGCCGCCTATCGCAATGTAGATGCTTGTCTCGTCGCTACCTGCGTGGTCTCTGATCTTTATGTATTTCCAGACAGGTATTACAAATACGCGGGGGCCTAAGTCGTAGTTTATCTGCGTAGCTAGGACTCGTGCCGCGTCTACTACCCCCCCGTGGCCTACTACTACCACCACCTTTTGACATATCTCAACGGCGCCTCTCAGCAAATCCTCTAGGTATGAGAGGAAGCTGTGGCATTTTATCGAGATCGTTTTTCCAACTCCTAGGTGTTCGCGGCTGCAGCTGTAGGCAACTGGCGGCAAGACCTCTGCCCCCACAGCCTCGGCCACCTTCTTAGCCACGTATAGGGCCACCTCCGTGTCTACGGTGGGCGGCAGATGGGGGCCGTGTTGTTCGTAAGACCCGATGGGCAGGACGCAGACCACGCCTAAGAATTGACAAGTAAATAAAAGTTGACAATTACTAATCTTTAAAAATAACTAGTGTTAACTTCGACGTGCATAGAGTGGCGGTGGTGGCTTTGAAAAACTACCGGGAGTGGACCGAGTCTCTTGGGCCGAGGAGGGAGCACATCATCCAGAGAGTACAGGCAAGGCTTCACTACGCCGTTTGGAACGCCTTCACCGCCATCGGAGGCCTGCCCCACCAGTTAAGATATGACTACTCCATCGCTCTTGTAAACAACGTAACTGGCATAGAGAAGGCTGTGGCCAAAATCGCCTCCGCCTCCCCAGTAGAGGTTGAGGTATGTATCGGGAGGGGGCCCACCCCCTACGACGCCTTTGTAAACTGCGACGGCCGCCAAGGAGGCGACGACGCCGACGCCGTAGTGGCGCATGTAGACATCGCCGACAGCACTTCAATAACGAAAAAGAACGGCCCGCTACACATATACGTAGAGACCCTTAGGATAATATCTAAAATTAGCGAGTTGTGCAAAGGCCTGGGCTGCATCCCCCTATACCTAGGCGGCGACAACTTGGCCATAATGCTCTCCTCACGTGAGGACATTTTCCAAATAGTTACACACATCGACATGCCGATACGCGTCGGCGTTGGGGTGTCTCCTAAGCCGTATAACGCCTTTGTAAAAGCCACCAAAGGCCTCGACCAGTTGAGAAAAAACAATCAGCTAGGCGTATTGGTAGTACAATGAGGCCCTACGTCTACCTAATGGCGGCTGTTACCGTAGACGGGAGAATTGCAAGCGCCACGGGGTTTTCAAAGCTGTCTTGTCCACACGACCTAAGGCGGCTACATGAGATGAGGGCTCGCGTCGACGCAGTAGTCGTGGGGGCAAACACAGCCGTTACAGACAACCCAAGGCTCACCGTGAGGTACGCCCAAGGGAGGAACCCCATCAGAGTTCTAATAGACGGCTTGCTCAAAGCCCCCACGAACCTACGCATATTTGACAAATCTGCGCCTACTATTGTCTACACCACGTCTAAGGCCCCCCAGGATAAGGTAGACCATCTGAGAAAAATGGGGGTCGAGGTGGTGGTAGTGGGGGAGGACCAGGTCCCCCCCGGCGAGGTTCTTAAAAATCTCTACAGCCGCGGCGTCCGAAAAGTGCTGTTAGAGGGAGGGGGGAGGACTAATTGGCAGTTCCTGTCTAACTGTCTGGTGGACGAGTTGATAGTTACAATAACGCCTTACGTCTTCGGCAACGGCGTGTCGCTACTCGAGGGCAAGGGATATGGCACGACAGAAGAGGCCCCTTTCGCTCTTTCGCTAACCTCAGCGAGGTTATGCCAATGCGGCCAAGAGGTGGTGCTGACGTACAAAGTTACGTGTAAAAAATAGTTTACAAAAAGTATAATAACTGTAGACAGCAGTTTACCTATGATTGAAGAGGCGATAAAAGCCCTCCGAAGCGGCGGCCTCGTTATGTTATACGACGGAGACGGCAGAGAAGCTGAGGTAGACTTTGTAATACGCGCAGACGCCGTCACGCCCCACGTGGTCAGATGGCTTAGACTCAACGCAGGCGGGTTGTTGTGTTTCGTAACGACAAGAGAAGTGGGCAAGGCCCTCGGGCTGGATTTTCTAAGCAACTTCTACCAAAAACTAGGGTTTCAAACAAGGGCTCCGTACGGCGACGACCCGGCGTTTATGGCATACGTAAACCACGTCAAGACCAAGACAGGGATACGCGACGTAGACAAGGCCCTCACCGTCAGAGAACTAGCAAGAATAGTCCAACTGGCGCAGTTAGACGTAGAAACGGCGAGAGAGGAGTTTCGTAAAAACTTTTACCTCCCTGGCCACGTGCCTGTGCTAGGAGGCAGAGTGGGGGAGAGGTGGGGGCACACCGAGCTGTCCCTAATCCTCGCACAGGCCGCCGGCCTACCGCCGGCATTGGTAATCGTCGAAGCGCTGGGGGGCCACCTAGAGGCCATGCCTCTCCAAGAGGCGAAGGCCCTTGCAGAAGCGCTGTCTATCCCCCTTGTAACAGGCGAGGACGTCAAAGCTTTACTCTGATCCTCAGCTTAGTGGTCTTTACGTCGTCTAGAAACTTCAACACATAGGGGGCCAGCCTCTCTATCTCTCTACGCGGAACCGTGTCCCAGGTGGGGCAAGTCCTATCTACCGTCACATGCGCGCCGTCGTACACAAGAGGGTAGAGGCGGCAACCCACCGGCCTAATTTGGTAAATTTTACAACTTCTGCTGGCAGGGTCGTAAAAGACGCAACGGCCATCTACGTTTTTCAGCCTGTAAACGCCGTCTTTTTCAACTACGAACTCCTCCATCTTGTATCCGGCGGCGACAATACGGGCGATGTCCTCTGCAAGGAGCTCCATTTCTGTGCCTATGCAACATATGCCGCATTTAATACACCGAAACTTCACCTCAAACCACTCCGGCTTGTCCCACAGGCGCCTCATCTTTGTAGTTTAATAACTTTAACAAATCTACCCCCCGTGTACGACTTAGTAGTCGTAGGCGCGGGCCCGGCCGGCTCCACCACGGCTATAGTAGCCACGAGACTCGGGCTCAAGGTGCTTGTCGTAGATAGGTTCAACCCCCCCAGAGAGAAGCCTTGCGGAGGTGGGCTCACGCCGCGGATGCAGAAGTTGCTCGGCGCCCTCGGCGTAGAGTACCCAGTGTACGGGTCTTGTAAAAACATTGTAACAAAAGCCGCGGGGCTGAGATACGAGCTTAAGAAAGAGCCTATTCTCGTCACTAGGAGACCCGACTTCGACTATGCGTTGCTTAAACAAAGCGGCGCAGAGTTTGTAAAAGACCAGGTCCTCGCCGTCAGAGGCGGCGTCGTGGTGGGCAGATCCGGCGAGTACACAGGCCGCGTGTTAATAGGAGCCGACGGCGCTACGAGCGTCGTCGCTAAGTCGATAAACGCTGGAAATTACAAAGGAGAGAAGACACACGGCATAGCCTACATGACTATTGCAAAGGGGCCTACCTCCGAGACGTGTGTAATAGACTTCGACGTCGTGATATCCACATTAGGCAGAGTGGGATACGCGTGGGTGTTCCCGCTTTCTGAAGGCGCCAACATAGGCGCGGGAGTGGGCTGGGGGAAGTGGGTGGATTTGAGGAGTCTAGTGACGAAATACGCAGAAGAGGCAGGCTACAAGCCAGGTCCCATATACGGACACCCCCTGTCGCTAGGCTACGTAAGAAGCCTAGGAGAGAAAAACACTTTGCTTGTAGGCGAGGCCGCCGGCCTTGTAGACGCCACGACGGGGGAAGGCATTTACTACGCAGTGGCGTCCGGCGCCGCCGCGGCGGTGGCCGCGTACGTGGCGCTTAGAGTATACGGCCGCGAAAAATACGCCCACGACATTTACAAAAACTTAGTGTCTCCCTACGTAGAAGAGGTAAAAAAGACCCGCATCTTATCGCGGCTGGCGCACGCCGTGGGCAAAAACCCGAGAGTTGTAAAACTGCTAGGCAGGCGCTTAGTTAGGCTATACTCACAAGTATACACAGGAGAGGCCACCTACAGCCTGTTGTTAAAACCTCTCAGGTTATAGCTCCACTTCTTTCAACTGTCTCAACACGTATTCCCTGATCTCTTGGTCTGTGGGCAACTCGCGTACGGGCTTCCCGTCCTCCAGCCACTTCACCAATAGCGGCTCGCCGCACGGCGGATCCGCCCCCCACGGCACGACCACGTTTTTTACACCGCATCTATACACCTGCTTAAACCCCGGCAGCTTTCCCCGTTTCGTAATGGGAACCCACCTGCCGTCCACCTCCACCTCTACGATGTCCATGGCGACGTCGACGCTTGGGGGAAAAGATATCGAGGTCCCGACGCCGAAGCCGTCCGCCACGTCTCTCAGCTGAGCCGCCTGGGCCTCGTCGAGGCCCCCGCTTACAAATATTCTTACGTTTTTAAAGCCGTGTAGGTCAAGCGTCCACCTCACCTCTTCTACAATTCGCTTCATATTGCCGCGCCTGCTACCCGGCGTGTCGAGCCTCACGCCGTAGAGCTTGTCTTTTAAAAGCCGGGCGGCTATCAGCGCCTCCTCTCTCTCGTCTAGGAACGTGTCTACCAACACTATCCTAGGCACGTCGGGGGGCATGGTCTTGTCAAACCAGACCCACGCCAGCGTGTGGTCGCCCGTGGCGGCTTTGAAGATTATCATCAACGCGTGGGGCATCGTGCCTGAGGGCTTTATGCCGATCAGCTCGGCGCCCATCACCGTGGCGACGCCGTCGCAACCGCCGATGTATGCGGCTCTGTCCGCCATGGGCTGTATTGCGGGGTGGAGGGCGCGGGCGCCGAAGTATAGGCACGTCTTGTCGCCTACAACTTTCTTAACCCTGGCGGCCTTCGTAGAGATGGACGAGTAGTGCCTAATTATGCCCAAAACCGCGGTTTCTAACACTGCGAATTCTAAGTAGGGGCCCTCAATTACCATGACGGGGTCGTTTTCGTAGAATAAGGTGCCCTCGGGCATTGCGTAAAGCGTCACCTTCCTCCCCTTTAAGACCTCCACCACCTCCTTAAGCCCAGTGAACAACGCCCACTTGTACTCCCTAGGCAGAGAAGAGACGTGGAACTCAGCCCTGACCTTCACATCTGCCAGCCCCGCGTTTTTCAATACTTCTACTGTACGCGTGAAGTATACATCTGTAGTACGGCCGTTGAAAATATCGGAGGGAGAGGCTACGTGCATTAAAGAGTGATATATACATAGTTTAAATATGATGTGGACTACTTCCCTTACGACAGCCCTAGGCCGTTTCAGCGGGAGATATACTGGAGGGTATACTCGGCGTTAGAGAGAGGCGTCCCAGCCCTCGTGAACGCGCCGACGGGGCTTGGCAAGACGGCGGCTGTGTTGGGAGCCGCCTTGAAATACGCCTTTGAGAGAGGGCTAGGCGTGCACTACGTGGTGAGGACTAGGAACGAGCTTGAGCCCCCCGTGAGGGAGCTGTCTCGTCTAAGAGAGCGTGGCGTTGACGTGGAGTACGTGGTTTTGAAAAGTAGACAAGACATGTGTTGCTACCGCCAGCTTAGGAGACTGGAGTACTTAGAATTCTTGGCCGAGTGCTCTCTGCTTAAAAAAATGGGCCGTTGTGAGTACTACCCTCCCAAGGACGTGGAAGTCCCCCTTAAAAACGTCTCTACATATGTCAAAATGTTGTGTATATCTAAGTCGTGTCCTTATGAGTACGCGAAGGAGCGGGTGGGCAGGGCGCGGGTAGTCGTGTCGACGTACTACTACGTGTTTGGAAAGGAGGCGGCAGACGTCCGCGACAAGGTGGTAATAGTAGACGAGGCGCACTCTCTCTTCAACGCGGTGGCCAGCCTGCACGCAGTTAAGATCTCCGAGTCAGACCTAAGACTCGCCTATAGGGAGTGTAGGCGGTACGGCTTCTTAGAGGAGGCCTCTAAAATTTACAAACTCTTGACGCTGATTAGAAAGACCTCCGGCGTGGTGGAGGACCTGCTTGGAGAGGCGGCAGACCTGTCCCTCGAAGAGGCCATCTGGGAGATTACAAAAAAGAAGGCGGAGGCCGGCGTGACGCCGTACACCCCCCTCCTATTAGTCAAAGAGTTAGTAGACGCGCTACGGAGCAGGGTGAAGTACCTGGCCGAGGTGAGAGAAGTAGACTCGGCCAAGTACCTCGCGTTGACGCCGCTCGACCCAGTCTCTATTGTAAAAAAGGCTTTAGAACAGGCGGCTAATGTTGTCTACGTAAGCGGCACCTTGCCGATACAGCTGTTTTCCGAAGTGTTAAACCTTACTAAATACGAGGCCTTGGACATCGCCTTTCACCAATACGTCCCTAGGGAGAACTTCCTATCTGTCGTCGACGTCGGAGTTACGACGCGCTACCAAGAGCGTAGCGAGGAGATGTATTTGAAAATAGCCAGCAGAATTGCGGCAGTTATAAACGCCTCCCCCGGCGGAGTGCTGGCGGTGTTCCCATCTTACGAAGTGTTAAAGGCAGTGCGCAAATATTTGAAAATCTCGATCCCCCACTGGTTTGAGGGGTTTGACGAAGTGGAGATAGAGAATCTGCCCAACAAGTTTTTCATAGGCGCCGTGGCCGGCGGCAGGTTTGTAGAAGGAGTAGAGTATGTAGTAGAAGGCGCCAATTTGTTATCCACGGTGGCGATTGTGGGAGTGCCCTATCCAGAGCCCAGCGCATATCTTGAGAGACGCGTAGAGCTTCTAAAGCCTAGGTTAAAGGAGAGGGCGTGGGGCGCCGTCTACCTATACCAAGCCGTTGTAAACATTAGACAGGCAATAGGACGACTTTTCAGAGGCCCCAACGACAGAGGCGTATTAGTCTTCCTAGATAGGAGATACGTCGAGCCGGATTTGTGGAACGCCCTGAGGGACGTATTGGCGGGGGCTTTAATCGTGGAAAACGTAGAAGAGGCCGCCCCCCACTTTTCACTTTTTAGATAGGAGGCGCCATATTGCAATTGCCACAATGATTATCGCAGCGTTCGTGCCCGCCACCGCCACTGCGAGGAGAGAGATGCCTAGTCCTTCGTTAAATATTGAAAAGACCGCCGTTATGATGCCCATCAGCGCCGCAATCATTGCAATTATGATGCCAACGAGGGGCAACGGCTGGCTCTTCTCCACACCGACTTTGGCTGGTCTCCTCATCGTCTGGGTCTCCTGTGGAGGAGGAGGGGCAGCTGGCGTAGGCTGCTGAGGGGCTAGAGGCGGCGGAGGAGGAGGTCTCTGGGTGCGTACTGTGGGCGTTGCGCCGGGGTACGGCGGGGGCAAGGGCGGGGGCACTGGCGGAGGAGGAGGCGGAGGCTGTTGGTATGCTGGCGGAGGCTGTGGAGGCGGCTGACGAGGCGGAGGCGGCGGTCTCCTAAGCGGCTTTTCCTGCTCCTTGTCGTCAACTGACATGCCAAATCCCCACCTCCCCGTATATAAAAGTTTCTAAGTTCAGTATATATAAGGGGTTCTCAGAAATGATGTGATACTCGTCGTAGCAGAGAAGCGTAGCGTGGCGCAGGCGATTGCAAGGATACTGGGCGGCAGTTACCGCGTTGAGAGAATTTACGGGGTCTCCACCTACCGGTTTAAGTACGGGGGGAGAGACGCCGTTTCTATAGGCCTCGCCGGCCATATCATGGATTTCGACTTCTCGCCGCGTGAAAACGTGTGGTCTTGGATCCCGCCGGAGGAGCTCTTCAAGAAGTCGCCGGTGTTGGTAGTTAGAGACGAGGCTGCGCCTTACGTAAGGGCTTTGAGGTCTCTCGCCTACAAGGCCGAGGAGGCGTACCTAGCCCTAGACGCAGACGTGGAGGGCGAAGCCATTGCGTACGAAGTTGCGTTAGTAATTAGGATGGTAAACAAAAAAGCCCGTGTCTACAGAGTGCGGTTTAACGCAGTTACTACAAAAGATGTCAAAACTGCGTTTCAACGCCCCGAGAGGCTCGACCTTAGACTTGTGGAAAAGGTCTTTACACGTATGCAAATCGACTTGACGCTAGGCGCCGTATTTACCAGATTTCTCACGCTCACTGTAAAAAAGTCGCTGGAAAGGGGACAGTTCCTCAGCTACGGCCCCTGCCAGACTCCAGTCCTAGGCATAGTGGTTAGCCGAGAGCTAGAAAGAGCGAACTTTGTCCCCGAGAAGTACTACGTGATTAAAGCCGTCGTCGAGATTAACGGGCACAGAGTTGAGATGTCCTCCGACGTGCGTTACAAGAGCCGAAAAGATGCAGAACAAATAGCGGCCACTATTAGGCGCGGCGTTGTTAAAGTAGCGACGTACAAGCCGCATCACGTCTCTCCGCCCGACCCGCTCGACACAGTGGAGCTGGAGCGGAGGGCAAGCTGGTGGCTGGGGATAAATGCGAAAAAGACCCTCGACGTGGCGGAGGAGCTGTACCGCGCTGGGCTTATCTCGTATCCGAGAACTGAGACCACCATATACCCCCCCAGCCTTGACCTCGGAGAAGTTCTTAAAGAGCTGACAAACGGCGAACACGGCGCCTACGCGAAAAGACTGCTCGCCACGGGGTTTAGGCCTACTAGAGGCGACTCCGACGACGGGGCGCATCCGCCTATCTACCCCACGAGAGGCGCCACGCGTGAGGAGGTTTACAAAATGTTTGGTAAACTGGCGGCCTACGCCTGGCCTATATACGACTTTGTAGTAAGACACTTCTTAGCCACTTTAAGCCCTCCCGCGGCCGTGGAGCGTCAGAGAATTGTTGTAGATTTTGGAAAGATTCAGCTGGAGGCCGAGGGTTTGAGAATACTTGACGAGGGCTACTGGCAGATTTACCCGTGGGAGAGGCAGAGGGAGAAGCCCCTTCCCGTGGTGAGGGTTGGCGACGAGGCGCAGGTAGTCAAGGTGGAGGTTGTTGAGCGCGAGACCGAGCCTCCTCCTCAAATGACGGAGTCTGAGCTTCTTGCGCTTATGAAAAAATACGGCATCGGCACAGACGCAACGATGCAAGACCACATACATACAAATATAAAGAGGGGCTATATGAAGTTGCAAAAAGGCAAGTGCGTCCCCACTCCGCTGGGCATGACCTTGGCCACCGCGCTTTTCCAATTCGCCCCCGAGCTCATTGAGCCTACTGTAAGAGCGCGCATAGAGAAGGCGCTAAATAGTATTGTAAAAGACGGGACGCCGCCCAGCAAACTAATACATGACATCAAGGCCGAGTTTTCTAAATACTACGAGACGCTGAGGAGTAGACAGGGGGAAATACGCCTGGCATTAGAAAAGGCTTTAAATAACAAACCCACGACAGCTAGTGGAAGTAGTTGAAGTACACCCCCTCGCGTGGGAGGCTGGGCCGGACACTTTAATCGAGGCGCCGCCCGGCTTTAAGTGGCTCGCCGTGGAGATCGCAAAAAAGACCGGCGCCGCGGTCTCTGGGAGGCCCGTCTGGGGGAGCTGCGACGTGAAGATAGACCCCGCGTACAAGAGGATATTCCACCTAGGACACGGAGTGCCGCCAAACGTGGCCTACCTGTTGAGAAAAAACCTCGGCGGCGAGATTCGGCAGTTGGGAGAAGACCTCTTCCGCCTATCTACGCAAGGCGTGGACGTCTACTTCATACCGGTGTATTACAAAACTCCGCCAAACGTGCCGCTCCCGGAGAGGGAGGGGAAGATATACTTCCCGGTGCCCTATAGGAGAATTGCCCAGTTTATACACGAGAAGACGGGCTTCCCCCTTGCCAGAGACCCAATTACGGGGTGCTGGGTGGGCGAGCCGCCGGGGGGCGTGGCCTACGTAGTCGCCACGGGGGCGTTCTACCCCCTCACAATTAAGCTGTTCTACCCCGAGGCCGAGGTCTATCAAATAGACCCCTTCAGAGGCGAGGTGAGGTCTGTGGAGGAGGACTTCCGACGAGTGATGAAACTAAAGGCCAGGCCCCACCTGGCGAGCCCCGGCAAAGTGGCGGTGCTGGTCTCCACAAAACCAGGCCAGAGACAGGTGGAAAAGGCAGCTGAGCTGGGCTCTATGGGGCTCACAGTGGTGGTACTCGACGAAATTACGCCGGAGTACATAGACGACTTACAATTCGACTTAGTTATCAACACGGCCTGTCCACGTATTGGAATAGACGACTTAGACAGAGTCCGCACGCCTGTGCTCAACTACTACGAGTACAAGTCTAGGCGGCTGGACCCGAGAGACGCGGCGAGACTACTTTAAAACTTGGGGAAAGTTTGGCACGTGATTAAGTTAAAGTGCCCCGTCTGCGGCAAGGAGTTTTCATTTAACTTTAAAAGCGACAAAGAGCCTCTGGGAGGCTTGTACGAAGTCGTCGTACAACACGAGGGACACTACTTAAAAGTGTTTATAGACAGACAGGGAGTTGTGAGGAGAGCCTTCCCAGTGGACCACTTTGTCGTAGCAGACCCGCCTAGGTACACAGTCTATGTCTACGACGACAGGGCAGAAATTATCGAAGAGAGGGGGCATAGCTACATTACGGACCCGTCCCCCCTACTAGAGGTAATAAAGAGGCTTATCTCCTAGTGTTAAAAAACTAAGCGCCCGTAGACACGTGAGGCGGATTGGAGTTGTGGTTAGGTCGCCGTCTATATACCACTTTGTTTTTAGGCCCTTCCGCGGCGTAGAGCTAAACGTAGGCTCTTTTGTGTCGGTGGAGGTGGATCAATTACGAGTGGTCTCTAGGGTGGTGGCGATAAGACATAGAAACGCCGCGCTTGACCCCCGGCTAGTGGCCCAGTTCGACGAAGAGGAGGCTGTCGACGCCATAAAACAGACGCTGGGGATAGAAGAGGCGCTTTACTACACCGAGGCCAAGGCCGTGGTGCTGGGCTCGCGGAGGGGGAGGAGGATACAAAGGCCGCAGAAGCCAGTAAAGCCGCTCTCCTACGTGTACGAAACCACTCTTGAAGAACTAGAAGAGTTCTTCTCGCCGCCGGAGGACGGGGTTTACATAACAGTGGGGAAGATAAAAGGGACCGACATACCGGCGAAGATAGACGCCGAGAAGCTGGTCACGCACCACTGTTCAATACTCGCCAGCACTGGGGCTGGGAAGAGCTGGCTCGCCGGGGTGATAGTTGAGAGACTTTCCCTACTGGACATCCCCATAATAGTCGTGGACCCCCACGGCGAGTACTCGGCCATGTCTATCCCAACGTCA
The DNA here is from genome assembly GCA_038879095.1 of Pyrobaculum sp. Classification (GTDB taxonomy): domain Archaea; phylum Thermoproteota; class Thermoprotei; order Thermoproteales; family Thermoproteaceae; genus Pyrobaculum. The sequence continues at coordinate 26,395 of JAVZUI010000002.1, forward strand.
GAAGAGGGGAGGAGAGTCTCTGAAAAAGTGCGGATATACGTAGTTGGGAAGGTGGACGCCGAGGCGCTGGACAACGCCTTTAGGCAGAGATATGGAAGGCCCAGGAGCTACGTGCGCGTGGGGATTAACCCCAGGAGCCTCCCGCTTAGGACGCTTGAGAAGATCTTAGAAAGCCTCTACGGGCTCACCGACGCCCAGAAGAGGATACTAGAAGAAGGCTGGCAAAACGCCACTAGCTACGGAGAGAGACAGCCCCTCACCTCTGTAGAAGAGCTAGTGGCCGAGGTGTTAGAAGGCGGGAGACACGCCGCGCCGCCCGGATACGCAGGCGAGATGGCCATGAAGGGGCTGGAGGGGAGGTTGAAGTCGCTTTTCTACTCAAGCCCCGTCTTTATTACGAGATACGGAGAGGTCTACAACGGCGAGCCGTTAAAACTACTAGACCCCCTGCAGTACGTAACCCAGCCCAACATACACATATTCGACCTGTCTGGACTAGACGGAGCAGACCAACAGCTCTTCCTAGGAGTGTTGCTCGACCAGCTCTACAGAGCCGCCGTCCGTAGAAAAAACTTGACGACGTTTATTGTGATCGAAGAGGCGCACAACTTCGCCCCAAGCGGCGCCTCTATCAGCAAGAGCTACGTGGTGAAAATTGCGAGGGAAGGCAGGAAGTTCGGACTAGGGCTGTGTCTAATTACACAACGCCCCTCGAAACTAGACCCAGACGTGGCCTCGCAGGCCATGACCCAGATTTTTAAACGTATGATAAACCCCAACGACTTGAAATACGTGGTGTCTGTGGCGGAGCAGTTAGAAGACCCAAGGCCTCTCAAAACTCTAGACGAGACCGAGGCCCTTATTGCAGGAATTTCAGTACCGGCGCCCCTGCTTGTGTCAGTGGGAGAAAGATGGACCAGCCACGGGGGGACGACTCCAAAACTTAGAAAAGGAGTTATTTAATCTGTACCTGCGCCGGCTTAACCTCTATAATTTGCCCAGCGGCGATTGTACGGCCCATGTCACGCAGCGCAAAGCGGCCCAGCGGCGGGAAGTCGCTAAACTTCTCAGCCACTACAGGCTTCAACGGCTTAATCTTCACAATGGCGACGTCTCCCTGCTTTATAAACTGCGGCTTCTGCTCAACAGCCTGGCCAGTACGAGGGTCTAGCTTCGATATCAGCTCGGTGATCTGGACAGGCACAGTGGCCGTGTGTATGTGCATCACAGGCGCATATCCAGGGCCTATTGCCGTGGGGTGCCAGAGAATTACAACGCGGGCCACAATCTCCTCTGCCACGGTGGGTATGTTCTCAGGCTTTCCTAACACGTCTCCGCGCTTCACGTCCTCCTTTGTGATGCCTCTCACGTTTACGCCAACGTTGTCGCCTGGCTGCGCCTGTTCAAGCTTCATGTGGTGAGTCTCAATAGACCTCACGTCGCCCACCTTGGCCGGAGGGACTATGACCACCCTGTCCCCTGCCTTCAACACGCCAGTCTCAACTCTGCCCACGACCACGGTACCGGCGCCTGTGATTGTAAACACGTCTTGGATAGGCATTCTCAGAGGCTTGTCGGTGGGCCTCGGAGGCGGCTGGAATGTGTCCAATACCTCTAGTAGAGTTGGGCCGTTGTACCACGGCGTGTTGGACGACTTCGACTTCACGTTGTCTCCCTTTACGGCGCTGACAGGGATGAACTGGATCTTGCTAGGGTCGTAGCCTAGGAGTTTTAAGAGCTTTGTCACCTCGGCCTTTACCTGTTCGTACCTCTTCTGGTCGTAGTTTACTACGTCCATCTTGTTTACAGCCACTACTATCTGCTGAATGCCTAAGGTTCTTATTAAGAACAAGTGCTCCCTGCCCTGTCCCTGAGGCCCGATTGCCGTTTCGAACTCTCCAGGTCTGGCCGAGATAACGAACAACGCGGCGTCTGCCTGGCTGGCTCCCACTATCATATTCTTTACAAAGTCTCTGTGCCCCGGCAAGTCGATAATTGTAATAAACAATTTCTGTGTCTCAAAGCCCACGTGGGTGGCCTCTATTGTCACACCTCTCTCGCGCTCTTCTTTAAACCTGTCTAGAATCCAGGCAAAGGCGAAGTCTTCTTTACCCATTTTCTTAGCCATTTCCTCAATTTCTTTAAAGGCCTTTTCATCTACGTATCCAGTTTCGTATAAAAGTCTGCCTACTAGCGTCGATTTGCCGTTGTCGACGTGGCCTACCACTGCCAAGTTTAGGTGCGGCTTCTGTAGGGCTGTCGGTTTTGGTGGCAGTACTATGGATGGCATAGGCGACGTTATCTATAGTCTTATAAATTTTTCGAACGCGGTAGAGCTTAAAAATTGGTACTTTCGACACGTCCATGCCCAGACCCGCGTTGCGCACAAACACGAGGAGGAAGATTAGGGTCAAGACGCCTGGAGGGAGGACAGTTGCGCACTACGAGAAGAGGGCCAAGGGGGTTCCAAGATGCCCGGTTACAAAAAAGCCGCTGGGCGGCATGAACATGAAAGTATATAGATTCGGCGTGTCTATTAGGGCCCCCAGCAGGCCCTACGGCGGCGTATATTCACATAAGGTCTTGGCCAGGGCGCTGAGAATTGCCATAAGGTCTTGATGGTAGTTATCGCAGTATCAGGACAGCCGGGGAGCGGAAAGACTACAATAGCAAGAGAAGTCTCTAAAATTTTAAAACTACCCATGGTGTCCTCTGGGTCAATTTTTAGAGAACTCGCTGCGAAACACGGCATGGATTTTCTAGAATTTCACAAATACGCTGAGAAGAACACAGAAATAGACAGGCTGGTAGATGCCATCGCCGTCGAGAAGGCCAAAAGCGGAGACGTGGTCTTAGAGGGGCACCTAGCCGCGTGGGTAGTAAGACCCTACGCAGACATCTGTATTTACCTAAAGGCGTCGAAGGAAGTCAGGGCACGGCGCATCGCCCTGAGAGACGGCAAGACTTTTGAAGAGGCGTTAAGAGAGGTAGAACGCCGAGAGGAGCTAAACCGCCAGCGCTACTTATCGATATACGGGATAGACATTAGAGACCTGTCGATATTCGACCTCGTCTTAGACACCTCATATCTTTCAATAAACGACGCTGTGAGAATAAGCCTAGACTTCTTGTGTACTACGCTCTCGGCTAAATACTCAAAGAGGTTTTGTTAACATTCGACAAGTGTTGTAGAATTAATTAAAACGGTCTTGTTAAAGCCGCCTTATGAGGTTCTTGTTAAGATGTAGGCCTAATACAAAAAAGCCTCCCACGGGGAAGAAGGTAGCAATAATCGGGGCGGGACCGGCGGGACTAGGCGCTGCAGGCATATTGCTATGCAACGGACACGAAGTCCACATCTACGACGCCCTCCCAGAGCCCGGCGGGCTGTTGATATTCGGCATCCCCCCCTTCAGAGTGCCCCGCGAGGGGGTGAGAGAGGGCGTGAAAGAGCTACAGGAGGCAGGCGCGAAGTTTTTCACCTCCACCTTTGTCTACTGCGGAGAGAAGCCCAGGGAACACGAGGCGTTGCTCTTAGTAAAAAACTACGTAAACCTAGAGGACTTAGTTCAGAAATACGACGCGGTTGTAATAACCACAGGCACGTGGAGGAGTAGAAGCCTCGGAGTCCCCGGCGAAGACCTACCCGGCGTCTACAAGGCGTTAGACTACTTATTCAGAATATACGCCCACCAGCTCGGCTACCTCCCCGCCGAGAAGGTGTACCCCACGGGCAGAAAGGTGTTAGTAGTAGGGGCAGGCCTAACTGCGGTCGACGCCGCGCTTGAGGCTAAGCTGCAAGGCGCGGAGAAGGTGGTGGTTGCGTATAGGCGTACGATAAACGAGGCGCCAGCCGGGAGAAAGACCATAGAAACTGAACTAATTAACAAAGGCGTAGAGTTTAGAGAGCTCCTAAACCCAGTGGCGTTTCTCGGCGGCGGGAGGCTGGAGAGGGTGAGATTTATAAAAATGCGCCTAGGCCCCCCCGACAAATCCGGCAGGCCTAGGCCGGAGCCTGTGCCAGGCACGGAGTTTGAAGAGGAGTTCGACACCGTGTTAATAGCAGTTGGAGAGGAGCCGACCCCTCCTGGCAAGTGCCTCGGCATAGAGTTTAACCCCGACGGCACGGTTAAGGTAGACGAAAAAATGCAGACCACTAGGAGAGGCGTCTTTGCGGCCGGCGACGTGGTGACCGGCCCCTCGCTTATTGGAAAGGCGCTGGCCTCTGGGATGAAGGCCGCCACTTTTGTAGACGAGTTTTTAAAATAGCTACTTTTTCTGGGCTACCACCAGCGCGTGCGCCGTATCGTAGGGCTCTAGGTGCACGGTTTCTAAAATTTCAAAGCCCCTCTCCCTCAACGTGTTTATCTCTTGTTTAAACGTCTCCGTCGCAGGGGCGGTCACGTCTATGCTCATCGCCTTTATTACCAACATTACGTAGCCGCCAGGTTTTAAGAAGTAGTCGGCGTTGTCCGCCAAGATTTTTGCCTGCGCCGGCTGGGCCACGTCGATGTAAACTACGTCAACCCCCTTTACGTAGTGTGCGTATTGGTAGGGAAACCTGGCGTCTCCCAAAATGGGCACCACGTTCCTCCTGCCCTGGTCAACTAGCTTTTCCATAAATTCTCTAAAGACCCGTGGCGAGAACTCCACAGAGTATATCAACCCCCTTTCCCCCACAATGTCGCTCATGTGACTCGGCGTTGTGCCAGACGCTGCGCCTAGGTACAGTATGTGGGTGCCCTCTCTTATCGGCACAAACTTCAGGCCGTTTGAAATAGCGGCCGCCAGCTTAGACCTATACGGGTTCCACTCTCGGTACTCCACGCCCTCCCATTTGACGAGGCGCTCTCCATACACCCTCTTCCCCGGAGTCAAGTTCCGCGTGGCGAGGCGCTCCGACCCGTCTTCAAATCTTATAATAAAGACGCCGTAGTGCAGCTCGTGGGGCCTTACTCCTACTACTTCAATCGACATGCCCAGTTTATAAACACTGTAATTTATCTTTAACGCCTCTCCCTCCTCCCCCTAGGCGGCGGGCGCCTCTCTCCGCCTCTAGGCGGCGGCGGAGGCGGCGGAGCCTTTGTGGGTTGTGGGGCTTTAGGCGGAGGCTTGGCGTACAACGTCTTGATCTCCTGTATTCTCTTCAACAGCTCTTCTTTTAGCCGAGGGGCTATGAAGTTCCCCGTAAACGCGTCCGCCTTTGCCGCTATGGCGAGCTTCGCGGCCAAAGCCCTGGCGATTTTACCCCTCTGCCACCTAGGCGACCTGAATATCTCTGGATATTGGAAGATCACGCCGTGTTTAGGAGGCTTCCCCCCAGTCCTCAAGGCCCTGAACAGCGCCTTCTCGGCACCGAGGACTTGGATTGTAGACGCCGGTAAAAACGCCATACGCGTCAAGCCGCCGGCGAGTTTTATCAGCCTGGCGCCGAGGAGCGAGCCCACGAGCTCCCTCACGTTGGGAGCCACCTCCTTCATCGCCTCGTCAATGTACGTGGCGAGGTTTTCTCTATACGACTCGAGTTTGAGAAAAACCTCGGCGTACGACTTGAGCTGGTCTAAGTCCCACTCCGACATCTCGGCCCCTATGCTCTTCTTCGCAGACTCAACAATACGCCTCAGCCTCTCCTCTTGAATCTCTGGAACAACTTTTTTCAAAACGTCTTCATTTATCTTAGACCGGTGGCCTATATAATACACAATCTTTACATACTCCTTGTTGTCCCTTGCAAGCTCTTCAAGCTCTGGGAAGTGCAAGCCGTACCACTCTCTTATCCTAGACGCAATTAAGTTTAGTATCTTGTCCACGTCGTCGAGCGTGCTGATTGCCTGCGCTATGAAGAGGTCTCTCTTCTCCACCGCCTGTCTAAGCTTTAGACGCGTCACCAAGTCGCTCACCTCAAACAAAAACGCCCTATACTCCTCCCAGGACAGCCCAAGATCTGACAGATACTTTGCAAAACTCTGCCTAGCCGCCACCAACACCTGCGCCGGGCTTTCGGCAACGACCTCGGCCTTCGTCATAGTGACCAACTTACGCGCCAGCTCTGGGTCTTCCACAACCACCTTCTCAGCCTTTGTCTTCACCCTGTCTATCAGCCTTAGCAACTCCGGCACCGGGTTAGACTTCTCCAGCTCAATTAGCCTCGAGGCTATTGCCTCGGGCGATTTTTCAAACCTCTCCACGTCCACTAAGTTTCCTTTTTCGTCAAGTACGAGGAAACCCAACACGTCCGCCAGTATGTAAACCTTCGCCATCACAAAGCTTAAAAGAGGTGCTTAAAAAGATATCTCCGAAAGAGCGCGCCTTACGTCCTCCACGTCCACCCTCCCCCTGTACCTCCTCATCACCTCTTTCAAAGCCCTGTCCCTACCCACCTCCTTCACCACTTGTTCTACTATCTTCCTCACCTCGTCGGCGGAAAGCCTAGTTAACCCCAGCCGCATCGCGACGTCGGCGGCGGACTCCCCAGGCCCCATATTTCGCAACACGTCTTCCACAGCCTCCTTCGTGATTACTTTTCTGTCCAACGCCTCCAAGACAGAGACTATCTTCTCCTCAGTAATCTCCACGCCCTCCCTCGCCAAGGCGCGGGAAGTGTTGACGAGAATTGTGGCCACCAGCTGCGGAGGCACCGAGAAGAACTTAGCCACGTACTCCTCAAACTTCTCCAAGTGGGGAGATTTGACAAGCTGGAGGGCAAGGTCTTTGCTAAGCCCCCTAGAAACCAACTCGTTCAGCTTACCCTCTAGGCTCGCCTTCGCCACCTCCTCAGCTTTTCTCACAATTTCAAAAGTAATCTTCACAGGCGGGAGGTCTGTCTCGGGGTACATCCTCGCCGCCCCGGGCCGCGGCCTTAGAAACCTCGTCGTCCCGTCCTGGTTGGCGGCCCTGGTCTCCTCCGGCACACCCCTCACCGCCTCGTTCAAACGCCTAACCACCACGTCCGCCGCCTCCTCCAGCTCTCTGGGGTCGGCCCCCATGAGGAGGACGAAGCTCTCCACGCCCGCACGCGCCTCCACTTGCCTCACCTCGTCTGCAGAAATGCCGTACCCCGGCAGCTCGTCGCTGTGGAGCAAGCCCCCCAGCTCAGTCCAGGCACGCACGTAGTCGGCCAGCTCTGTGCCAAAACGGCGCCCCGGCTGAACCTCGAAGCCGAGTAGTTTTTGAAAACCAGGCGCCTTCACCGCCAAGACGCGGCCCCCGGCGTCTAGCACCCTGCGCACAAGCTTAGACTTTGTGTTGGCAAAGACGTCTGTCACATCCGCCGTTGAGAGCTCGACCCCTTGCACGCCCCTTCTACGCAACTCCTCCGAGATTTTAAGCAGGTTCAACTGCCTCACCGCCTCGTATTCAATCACCTTGGGTATGAGAGAGAGGTCGGGGACCCCCTTGATCTCCGTCTTGGCGCCTCCCGCTATCGAGACGTTGACGTCTTGCCTCACCGTTCCGATGCCCCTCTTGGCCCTGCCGGTGATCTTAACGCTGTACCCAATTATCCACGCCACCTCCTCAACCTGCTGAGGCGTGTAGGACATGGGCTCCGTGGCGATCTCCACAAGCGGTATGCCCAGCCTGTCCAGCCTATACGTGACAGTCCTGCCGTCCTCCCCCACCTTCCGCGCCGCGTCTTCCTCAAGGGCTATCGTCTCCACGCCTATGTCGTACCCCAATATCTTCGCCCTGCCGCCGTAGGCGATCAACATCGTCCTCTGAAAGCCAGAGACGTTTGAGCCGTCTACCACAGTCTTCCTCATCACGTGAATTTCGTCGAAAAGCTTGGCGTTGAACATCTTGGCAACGGCGACAGCCGTTACTAAGGCCTCTTCGTCAGGCATGTGAGGAGGCTCCTCGTCTAGCTCTACCAAACAGGTAGAGTCCCTATACCCCTCGTAGACGTACCGCCTCCTCTTCCTCACCTCCCACTCCACCGCGGGGTCCACAGCTCCCAACTCGCTCAGAGAAATGTGAAGACGCCTCTCCAGCCTAAAGTGAGGCTCGTCGTCTCGCAGAATGGGGGGACAGTGACAAAACAACTTCCTACGCGTGTTAAGCTGGATGTGGATCTCAAGCCCTGTCTTAAGCCCCACCGCCCTGTAGTCCACGCCCTTTCTATCTAAGCACTATAAAAAGCTAAGCCCGCGGTCAAGCCGTGGCCGACCTTCTACGAAAAAGCTCGACGATTTCTTCTAGCGACAGTTGATAAACCCTCTTGTCGCTGTCGCCGAGCCTTAGGCGTCTCAACGTCTTCCTCCTCGCCGAGAAGAGAAATGCGGTAAATTTCTCAAACGCGGCGAAGTCCTCTACACACGGCTCCCTGGGGGTGAGCCTAACAACGGCGGAGTACACCCTCGGCGGCGGAGAAAAGACGTGGGGAGGCAAAAACCGGAGGACCTCCACCTCGTAGTGACACCGCACCGCCACCGTAAGCCGGCCGTAGTTCTCCTCCCCCGGCGACGCCTTCAGCCTCTCGGCCACTTCTTTTTGCACAGTCACGACGGCGGGTAGCCTATGCCGCGCCAGTCTTAAGAGGAGGGGGGACGTAATCGAGTAAGGTATGTTGGATACAAAGAAGTCGGCCCTGGGCCACTCCACCTCTAGGGCGTCTCCCACCACAACCTCCACGTTGGGAGGCGCCGACGCCCTCAGCTCTTCAGCGAGGCGCGGGTCCACCTCGATGGCGTAGACCCGCCGGGCCCTCTCCGCAAGCAAGAACGTAAGCGCTCCGCGTCCGGGGCCCACCTCAATTACGTCTAGCCCCTCTGGGACTAGGCTTGCTATATAGCGCGCCACCTCTGCGTCGCGGAGGAAGTGCTGGCCGAGGCGCCTGCGCCGCACATAGTTTAATACAGTGTTATTAATATGCCCCTCCTCCGCCTAGTCTTCCTCGGCACGGGAGGCGCCGTGCCTAAGGCAGACCGCACTCTACCCGCAATCTACCTCGAAGACTGGCTTGGAAACAGAGTTCTGCTAGACGCAGGAGAGGGTGTCCAGTACAGGCTTCTGCAGATCGGGGTCTCCCCCGCGTCGCTCACCCTAGTGGCAGTCACCCACGCCCACGAAGACCACACCCTCGGGCTGCCGGGCCTCGTAATTACAAACAAGTTTCTGGGCGGGCGCATCAGGGCCCTGGCCCCGAAGTCTATGCACCAGCTACTGGAGAAGTTAGGCGTCGAGGTCGCAGACGAGTTGTCCACAGACCGGCTTAAAATACGGTGTGTGGAGGTGTGCCACACGGTAGACGCGTGCGGCTGGCTGTTTGAATGGGACGTGGGGTACAAGCTCGACCTAGGCAAAGCCGCGGGGCTCCCGAAGTGGGCGCTTACTAAGCTGATTAGAGGAGAGGAGGTGGAGGTGGGGGGGAGAGTAGTTAAGCCGCAGGACGTGGCCGACCCGAGCCACGAGAGGTTTAGAAGACTCCTATACACAGGCGACACAGGGCCCTGCCCCCAGAGCTGGTCCGCCTTGGGCAAGGTGGACGTGTTAATCCACGAGGCCACCTTTGCAGACGACGTAGAGCCCGCAAAGGCACACGAAGAGGGCCACTCCACAGTGGCAGACGCCGTAGAGGCAGCGAGGGCATTAAAGGCCAAGGTGCTGGTACTGACTCACATAAGCGCCCGGTACCCCGACAAAACTAGGCACAGGGAGCTGGCTAGGAAAATCGCGCCTCCCCCCTATGTGTACGTCCCCGACGACTTTGACACCTTGCTTATACAGCTGTGACCGCTCCCCGCCTTAAAGGGCGGGGCTTTTCATCAGCCGCTACGCGGGCTTCTGGGCTACGTAAATTATGGTTGTGGCGAACGGCGCCAGGAATTTTAACAAGTCTAGTCTTTCTAAAAACTTAGCCCTCATTTTACGTTGTTGTAAACGTGTGGGCAACAACGGCATTAGGTATATTGGCCTGGCCTCCACAAGCTCAAGCCCCGCGCGCCTCAGCGCAGACTTGACGTAGAAGTACGTGTAGTAGTTGAAGGGTATCTCCCCGTCGGCGGACTCCCAGTAGCCCCTCACGACGCCTTTTTTCAACGCGTCGGCTAGCTTGTCCAATCCCTGGAATAGAAAGTATTCGTACATCATGTCTACGCACACCGCGTTGTCGATGTCTGTGATGAATATGCCGCCTTTTTTCAAGGCCTTAAAGGCTTCTTTAAACGCCTCCTCCACCTTCTCAATGTGGTTGTACACGCTACCCAGGGCGGTGACGACGTCAAAGCCGCGCTGCCTAGCGGGGAGGCGGGAGGCGTCGGCGGCTACCCTGTCGCCGCATTTACAAGCCTTGAGCGACTGGGTGGAGAGGTCCAGGGCCTCCACCAAGGCGCCTTTGGACTGCATGTATGTCGACCAGAACCCGGTGCCGGCGCCTATGTCCAAGACGCGGGCCCCCGGGCGTATGTACTTGTCTAACACTTCTCCGATCTTTCGGTATAGGATGCGGTAGTACTCGTTTCTCAGATACTTGTCGGCGTATCTCTCGGCGATTGAGTCGTAGTACTTGGCTACTGCCTCCAACACCGCTACCGCGGCTCTATGCGGAAGTCGACTGCGAGCTTGCGCCGCAGTTTCTCCAGCTTGGTGACTCCGCGGGAGAGGACCACTCCCAGGTACTCCTCTGGGACCTTAACCACAATCACGCCGTCGCGCTCCTCGAGCTTAATCTCGCCGGGGGGGACGTACCTCTTGAGGGCGGAGACTACGGCCGAGTACACCTTCCTGCTCGGAGCCGCCCTCTCCTCGCCGCGTTTCACCGGCACTACGAAGGTCTCCTCGCCGAATACGTAGATCTCGTACTCCACCTCCCCCGTTATGAAGTCCTTGACTAAGATAACCGGCCTGGCCAAGTCCTCCTCCCTCATCCCGGCGGGCACCTTCACTACCATGGAGAGGGCGTATATCTTCCTAACCTCGCCGTCTTTCATAAATATCACCGTGTCAATGATCGAGGGTATCATGCCCAGCTCCACCCTCCTAATAAAACGCTGAATTGCGTCTATGGGAGACGTGGCGTGCACCACGCCGACCATGCCCACGCCTGCAAGCCTCAGGTCTACGTACAGCTGGAAATCCGCCGTGTCTCTCATCTCGTCAAAGATGGTGTAGTCAGGCCTCGACAGGAGGAGTAGGTCGTGGATCTCCTCGGACGAAGCCAAGTTTTTAGAAAGCTGTGTGATGGGAGGCGGAAGCACCATGTCCCTCGGCGACTCGACGGTCTTCACAATCTTCCCCCGGCTTAGGTAAAACTCTGCAAGAGCCTGGGCGAAGGTGGTCTTCCCAGCCCCCGGCGCGCCGGCTATGAGTATGCCCTCGGCGCTTTTCTCAAGACGCTCAACCACCCTGGGGTCGAGGCCGTAGTCCTCCAGCCTCTTACGGACAACGGGCCTCGTGGCGGTGATCTCCAGCCGCTCGGACACAGGCGGAAACACCACCACGATCCTATACTCCTTGTGCTGTATGATGAGGGAGTGGGGCCTCCTAATCTCAATCTTTGTCCTAACCCCCATGCGGGAGGCCTCTGAGACCAACTCGCGGACGATGGCGTCTAGCTGCTTACGGCTCAGAGGCTCCGGGGACAGTTGGACAAACTTCCAACTCCCAGGCCGCCCAACCTTGCCGAAGGGAGGCAGCCCCTCCTTCAAGTGGACAGACATGACATCTCTGTCAAAGAACTTCTCAATCGTCAACACGTCCCTAGACTTGCCCAAGTAAAGGACAGACAGACCCTGTACATACGCCACGTCGCGGGCCAACTCGTCGCTCGTAACGTAAGTACAGCCGTTTTCTTTAGCAAACCTCCTGGCCAAGGCGTCGAGGTCCAGCCCCTCCGCCCGCCTCCCGGCGGGCACCACCTCGATCTTTACAAAATCTGAGAGGCCCAGCTTATCCACCACCTCGTACAAGTCCTTAAGCTCCTCAACAGCCACAAGGCCCACCCCGTCCCCCTGTCTGGCAAGCGACGAGAAGTGCTCAACAACCTCGGAGAGAAGGAAGAGGCTCCCCCTCACCCTCCCCCCCACCACTGCCTCTTTGAGACTCCCGTCGATGATCACCGAGCTATCGGCGACGAATTTATCCACCGCCACAACAACGCGCAAGGGTATAAATTTTTAATGAGCTAAAAACGTCGGCCCCACGGCCTCTGCGGCGGCTACCTGCCGCCCTTAGGCGCCGCCTCGCCACAGCCGCCGGCAACCAAGCGCCGCGAAGGCGTAAGGCGACGCAACCACGCCGACCGCCACACCCAGCGAGACGCTACATACAGTACACTAAATTCATAGACGTATGTATATACGGCAACTGCTCACGTCGAAACGGCTTGATTTCCTAAATCGCTGATCGCCAAAGCTATTCAAACCAGCTGGCTTGGTACGACACTACTAAAGAAAAACAAGAAATCGGTTTTTGAGAGGCATTTTGGGAGTTTGGGCCCGCATGTCCTTTACATTTCCCCGTTTTTTACTTTAGGCTTTTAACGAAATTGTTTTTGTCTCTAGGCTAAGTTGGCGATTTGAATATGGGTGGCTTTTCCTGTCTGTGCTTTACTTCTTCACCACGGTGCCGGGGTTGGAGGACTTTGTGATTGAGGAGCTGTATGAAAGGCTTCCGACGAGGTGGGCCAGGGGCAGGTACTTGACAGGCCGCGTGGTGGCGGAGGTGGAGGCGGAGCCCCACGTCCTTTACTCACTACGCACAATCGAGCGGTTTGGCCTATTCCTAGGCGATGGACGTGCGGCGGGGTTAAAAGACGTGGTTGAGGTAGCCCTAGGGGCGCTCCCACGGGCCTTGAGGTATCTGACTGGGAACACCACTGTGGGGGTCCGCTGCGAACGAGTCGGCGAGCACGACTTCACTTCTAGAGACGTGGAGAGGGAGGTGGGCAGGTGGTTTAGAGAAAGGGGGTACGTGATCAGCCTAGTGGACCCCGACGTGGAGGTGAACGTAGACGTCGTTGAGGACTACGTAACTGTGTGGATCACCGTGGCGAAGAGGAGCCTAAAGGACAGGCCGTGGCGCGTCTACCAGCACTACGCCAGCCTAAACCCCATAATTGCCCACGCGATGATACGCCTTGCAAAGCCCCGGCCGGGGGAGACTGTGTGCGACTTGACCTGCGGAGGAGGCACCATCGTCGCGGAGGGCGCCGAATACACGCCACAGGCCCGCTACATATGCATAGACGTCGCGTATAAACACGTAAGGGGGGCCCTGGAGAACACAAGAGGGTTTAGCCAGGTGGACGTAATTTGGTTCGACTCGACGAAGTTACACAGAGTCCTGAGGCCGGTATGCGACAAGTTTGTCTTTAACCCACCCTTTGGGTTTAGGATCCCCGAGAAGGTGGGCAGGCTGTACAGACTGCTGGGCGTTGCGATGAGGAGGACCGCCCGCGGCGATTGCGCGCATTACGTGGCGATCACGCCGAGGTGGAGGACCTTCGTAAGCCAAGTCGGCGGCGACGTGCTGTTCAGACGCGTCGTATACCAAGGCGGGCTCTACAGCCACATAATCAGCGGCCGAGTATGCCGGTGAGCAGTAGCAGAAATAGGAAAGAGGTCAGGGGGACTAAGACGTTGTCGTCTATTGGCGGAAATTCGTAACGTTCCACAAAGCTAGCCACAAGCCCAGCCGCCGCCCCCGCGGGGCCGAGGTAGTACCAGCCAATTGGCACAGACACGGCGGCCATCGCTACGTTGCCGGCCCAGTGCTTCGTCCTACGGCCAAAGAGCAGGTTTCTGACCACCCCGGTGGCCGAGTCGCCCACTGCCATGAACAAAGCTGGCACGACGCCCAGCCTCCAGTCGCCCAACAAGCCCCAGCTCACCGCAATTACCAGCCCCCACATTAAGGCAAACGACACCTCGTACATGTTGTTGGGGTCTTGAAACCACCAAAACAGCCTATTCGTCCTGTGCGGCAAGTATAGAAACAATGCCAGAACTAACGCCGCCGCAGTCGGCACCACCCAGCCCGTGAACAAAGGCACTAACGCGGCCACGACGCCGCCAGCCAACACGTGGATAATCTTCCTGTTGAAGTAAACCGCCCTCATGTGGCCAAACCGCCTCGCAAGAGGGCCGTAAGTCCATCGCGTTAGTACAAGAGTTACAAACAGGACCCAGCCCCCGAGGACAAGCGCGAGGAGTAGGTCGTCCACGGAACTAAGAAAAGTCGACCCCCTCTGCGGTTGTAAGAGTGACCTTGTACAGGTAGTCCATCTGCCTCAGCGCCGCGGCGTAGTCGAACTCGTTTAAGGCGGCGACGGCGTCTACGGGCACCACAACGTCGTAGAGCCTAAGCCTGGCGCTGGCCACTGTGTGGAGGACGCAGATGTTGGCCACGGTCCCCGTCACCACGAGGTGCTGGACGCCGTACATCCTCAGTATGTGGTCCATCGGAGTGCCGAAGAAGGCGTCGTACCTCATCTTCTCGACGACGATGTCTCCCTCCGAGGGCTTAAGCTCGTCGACGATCTGCCACCCCCACGTGCCTTTGACCACGTGGGGGCCCCATATGGGAAACTCCACCGGATCGTCCGGGTAGTGGGTGTCCTGTGTGTATATAACGCGGACCCCCTTCGCCCTGGCCTTTTGTACAAGCGACTTGATCCTAGGAATAATCTCGCGAGATGTGGGCGAGTACAGCTTCCCGTTTGGGTGGGCAAAGTCGTTCTGCATGTCGACGACGATTAGGGCAGTTTTTCTAGAGGGGAGGGAGACCTTGTCAACAAGCGTAATCTTCGGCACCTTCACCACCTCGGGTAACATATAGAAGCCGAATTCCACAATTTAAAGTTTTAAACAGAGGCCATCTAACAGCCATGAAGGAGGTGGTGTTCACCGAGGCCGCGCCAAAGCCGATAGGCCCCTACTCCCAAGCCGTCAGGGTAGGAAACCTCCTCTTCGTCGCCGGCCAGATCCCGGCGGATCCAAAGACCGGCGAGGTGGTGAGAGGCGGCATCAGAGAGCAGACCCGCCAAGTGTTAGAGAACATAAAGGCGGTGTTGGAGGCGGCTGGGTACACGCTAGACGACGTGGCGATGGCCTTCGTCTTCCTGGCCGACTTAAACATGTTTAACGAATTTAACCAAGTATACTCAGAATACTTTAGGGAGAAGCCCCCCGCCAGGGTTACGGTTCAAGCCGCCAGGCTTCCCCGCGACGTCTTGGTCGAGATCGCAGTAATCGCGGCGAGGGGGTAGCCTCTTGATGGGGAGGGCCTCGCAGCGCTGAGCGGTGATGGCGAACCGGGTTCCGACAGTCTTTGTCCTAGGCGGCGGGGCACGCGGGCTACAGCTCGCCAAGAGGTGCGGCGCGGCGCACATAGACCACTACGCCGAGGTCGACCCCGGGGAGGTGGAGGGGGGCGTACAAATACACGTGGAGGACAGAGAACACGCCCTTTTGTTTCTCGACGCCGCCGAGGCGGTGTACGTGTTCCCCGAGTTTGCCGACTTGTTGCCTCACTTAAAAAACGCCTACTTAGTGGCAAGGGGGCACCCACTCTGCGCCCAATATCGTTGCATCGAGGACCCGTGTTCTTAGCCACTACGTCGCTTACGAGAATCGGCGTGGAGGCGTGCGTAGACTTTTTAGAGGCCGCGGCGAAGAGGCTTAGGTCTGTGTGGATACCCCTGCCGCAGGAGGTGTGCCGTGGGGAGCCCGCCGACTTAGGCCCGCTGGAGAAGTACCTAGAGCCCCTCGTGGCTTTGTACCACGAGGTGGGCGCAGGCTGGCGGTGCTACGGCTCCGTGGCTGAGCTGAGGCGTAGGGAGCTGGCCGCCGTGAGGCTGGCCGCGCTTGTGGTAAAGGCGCGGGTCTATGGAAAAGTCGACGTGGAGGAGTGGGACCGGTACTTTACACGCGGCGCAGAGAAGCCGCCGAGGCCGGCCCTCGCGTTAGGCGCAGTGGCCGGCGAAGACGGCGTCGTCTGCGGCACCTACCCGCCAAACCCCATCGAGCTGGCGCATGAGGTTTGGCACAAGCTGCCCAGGGACAAAAAGACGGCGCTGGCGAGGTGGGTTGCCGAGTACGTATCGGCTATTGTAGAGAGCGTAAACCTCGACGAGGCCTACTTCAAGTTGTTAAGAAAAGGCTGGGCGGAGGCGTACGTTAACTATATAAGTTAACAACAAGAGTAAACTATGAGCGTGGTGATAGGAGTGCGCATCCCCAAGAGGCTCAAGGAGGAGTTGGAAAAGCTGGGCATAGACTACGCCAGAGAGATTAGGGAGTACCTGCAGAGGCGCGTTAGGGAGGAGAAGGCCAAGAGGCTGGCGGAGGCCTTGGACAGGCTGGTGGAGGCGCCCATTGGGGAGGACTACTCCACGGCGTGGATTAGGGAGGACCGTGAAGGTCGTAGTTGACGCGTCTGTAGTGGTGAAGTGGGCTCTGCCTGAGCCCTACGCGCAGGAGGCGAGGAGGCTACGCGACGACCACCTAACCGGCAGAGTCACGGCCATTGCGCCGCCTTGCTTGTGGCTAGAGGTGGCAAGCGCCCTTAGGAAGTACGCCATCAGAGGACTACTGCCCGCCGAGAAGGCCTTGAAGGCCGCAGAGCTGTTATACCAGACGGAGGTAGAAATAGAGGAGGTAGACCCATCCCAAGTCTTAGCCACGGCCTTAAAACACGGCGTCACCGCCTACGACGCCGCCTACATACTCTTGGCGGAGAGACACAACGCCCTCTTATACACGGCAGATGAAAAACTGCTGAGGCACCCCAAGGCGAGACACGTAAGAGACTACTAAAAACTTAAAAACAGCCACAATCACAACTCCAGCCCCGGTAGCTCAGCCTGGTGGAGCGCCTCACTGGTAAAGCTCTCGGGCGCCACATGAGGAGGTCCCGGGTTCGAATCCCGGCCGGGGCTTCTCCACTAGCCGTAGCCCCAGCGTGCCACTCCCCAACGTCGCGACTTACCCTGAGGCAAGGGGCGTCCTCTGTCTGCCAAGGGCCATATAGTACGCCAACAAGGAGGAGACATGGCGTGGGGCCGTCTAAACGAGGTAGATGAAATACGACGCCGCGTAATCCAGGCAGAAGACGAAGGCGGTGAGTAGAAGAAAAGGCGGCAAATTTCAGATAAAAATGGGGCCGCCGGGATTTGAACCCGGGATCACCGGCGTTCCGGTGCGGGGCTCAGCCCCAGGCCGGCATCCTACCAGGCTAGACTACGGCCCCCTCGTCTAACAAGGCTACTTTTTATAAATTTTTTCTTTTATGTCGTGCGGATTGGTGTTGGTCAGACTCCTCGTTTTGACGACGTGGATAAGGCGGCAGAGTGGCTGTTGAGGAGGGCGGTGGGCGTAGATCTCCTGGTCCTGCCGGAGTACTGGGTGGGCGCGGCGCCGATGGACCGGGGGAGGTTTGACCGCTACGTTTCTCACATGGCGAGAGTTGCGAAGGAGGTGGGGGGGCTGGTGGTGGCCGGGGGCGTCGCCGTGGACTTCGACGGCTCGGTTAAGTCTGTGTGCCCCGTTGTGGACGCAGGCGGGCTGGTTGGGTTCGGCGAGAAGATCTTCCCGTCGGCCGCCACTGGGGAGAGGGCGCGCGTGCGGCCCGGCTCGCGGCTGGCGGCGTTTCGCGCCGGGGGCTGGACCGCGGGGTGTCTCATATGCGTGGATCTGCTCTACCCAGAGCTGGCGAGGAGGCTTGCCCTCGCGGGGGCGGAGGTGTTGGTCAACCCCGCCAGCATCTCTGCCGACAGGAGGGGCTTGTGGAGGGCGGTGGGCGTGGTGAGGGCTTTTGAAAACTCTGTTTACGTGGCGGCGGCCTTGGGGACAGGCTACTCGTACCCCGACGGCAGGCCGGTTGCCGGGGGGTCCTTCGTTGCGTCTCCAAACGGCGCCGTGGCGGAGTTCGGCGAGGAGCCGGGGGTCTACGTGTTCGACCTTGAGAAGGCCGAGCTTGAGCACGCCCGCGCCCGTCGGAGGTATCTAGACGACGCGGCGGCTCTTCAAAGTATATATATCGACTTTTTAAATTAGACATGTCTCTTAGGTTCGTCACGGCGGCCTCCATGGCGGGCACGTTAATTGAGTGGTACGACTTTTTCATATACACCTCCGTGTCTCCCTACATCTCCGCCAAGTTCTTCCCCAGGGGTGACCCCGCGGCCGCCGTTTTGCTGACCTGGCTGGTGTTCGCCACTGGCTTTGTGGTGAGGCCTCTCGGCGCCGCTATCTTTGGACATCTGGGCGACAGAATTGGGAGGAAGTCCACGTTTTTAGCCACCTTAGCCATCATGGGGACCGCCACTTTTCTAATGGGCCTACTGCCCACTTACGATCAGGCGGGGATATGGGCGCCGGCCCTCCTCACAGCGCTTAGAATTATCCAAGGGATCTCCCTAGGCGGAGAGTACGGCGGCGCCGTCACTTACGTGTTGGAACACGCCCCGCCACATCGCCGTGCCTTCTACGCCGGGTTTGTGGCGGCCACTCCCCCGCTGGGGCTCGGGCTTGCGTCTATAACCCTCGTCGCGGCCTCGCTCATGCTCCCAAGGCCAGACTTCGAGAACTGGGGCTGGAGGGTTCCCTTCCTAGTCTCTCTAGTCCTCACGGTCCTCGGCCTCGTCTTGAGGTATAGGCTTTTGGAGACGCCTCTCTTCGACGCATTGAAGAGGGAGGGCGCCCTTTCGAAGATACCCCTCGTCGAGGCCTTTGTTAAATACCCGAGGTACATGGCCCTGGGGATCATCATAGCGGCGGGGCACTCTGTGCTGGCCTACACATCCACGGGCTATATATTCACGTACCTCACAAACGTGGCCAAGGCCGACCCCGTCTCCGTCAACTTGGCCGTAGGCGCGGCCGGCCTCGCCCAACTGCCGTTCTACATTGCGCTGGCCTACTTAGCCGACAGAGTGGGGAGGAGGGCCATATACCTCGCGGGGCTGGCCTACGGGCTTTTGACCTACTACCCAATCTACAGCTGGCTAGGCGTAAACAGGGGGGTGCCCGGCATCGCCTTAGGCGCCTTTTTGTTAATCCTCGCCACGGCCTTCACCTTCAGCGTCTTGGGCACGGCAATAGCCGAGATGTTCCCCACGAGGGTTAGGTACACCGGGATGTCCATGGCGTTTAACATAGGCATAGGGCTCTTCGGGGGGTTCACCCCCTCTGTGGTGCAGGCCATCGGCATGGCTCTGGGCAACCCCCTCGCCGGCGTGGCGGCCTACACCTATCTAGTAGTCGCAGTGGCCTTGGCGTCCGCGCTTTTCTTCATGCCAGAGACTGGGCGCTCCGAGCTTAAGTAGCAAAGCCGCATGTCCTGCCCTATATGCCTCAGGCCGATAGGCTACGTGGAGGTGGGGCTCCCCCGCGCAGGCGAGGTGGACAAGTACAACTACGTCTCCACGCTGAGGATATACGACGAATATGTGGAAGGCCTCGCCGGGCTGGAGGAGTACAGCCACGCCTTCGTCCTCTGGTACTTCCACGAGGCCCCCCCGCCGAGGCTCAAGCTGAGACCCTGGAAGAGGGAGGACATGCCCGAGGTGGGGATCTTCGCCACTAGGTTCCCCCCAAGGCCCAACCCAATCGCCCTCACCATAGTAAAAATCGTAGAGGTAGACCCTCCCAGGGTGAGAGTCATGGGCCTAGACGCGTGGACGGGCAGCCCCATCCTCGACATAAAGCCCTACGACCACCTCGACGTGGTAAACGAGTTCAAGACGCCGGACTGGTTCGAGGAGTTCTTCAAAGAAAAGAGAGGCGGCCTCCCAAGATGGCTCGGGCCGAGCCAACGCGGCGACTAACAACGCGTCTACAAACGGCGCCCTCGGCGGCCCATTGCGAAAAACGGCTTTAGAAGAGTTAGTCTAAGCCCATGCGAGTTTTGTGGAAAAAGTATTATGAAGAGTGGTAGAGTGTTGCGTTATACAACAACAGTATTTTAAGAGTTTTTACCTAATTAAGTGAACTCGGCGATGGACTTAAAGGCGTCGCTTTACGAAATTAAGGTAAAGCGGGGGGATAGTAGCCCGGCCGGGATTCGAACCCGGGCCACGGGGTCCAAAGCCCCGCATCCCTGGCCGGGTTGTATGGCCGTGACCCGTTGGCCGCTAGACGACCGGGCTCAGTCCCTATGTATTGGCGAGGTTTAAAACTTTTTCTTGGTTACCACCCGTGTCCTGGCGGTAGTATTGTGCCTGCTGGTATCCTCGCGCCGCGGGGGATGAGGGCGCCTAGCTTGTAGAACTTTTTGTCTCTTACCTCGATGGGCTCTAGCCTCTCGCGTCCTTCTCTGAGGACTGACATTGTCACTACGTTTGGTTCCACCACGGCGTCTGGCCCGACTACGCTGTATGAGATGAACGAGGCTCTGCCTACTGTGGCCTTCTCGCAGATTAGGCTGTGGCTGACTTCTGCGGAGCTCCCGACTACGCTGCCCTCTTCTATGTATGCGTAGTTGCGGATTAGGGCGTGGCTTCCTATAAAGACGTCGCGTCCCACATATGCGGGGCCTTTTACTACTGCGTAGTGGTCTATCTCGGCGCCTTCTTCTATCACCACGGGCCCCTCCACCACTGCGGTTGGGCTTACCTTGGCCTCTGCGATGTATGTACGCCTGGGCGCCACGTGTTCGAGGAGTTGTATGAGGTCTTCTGGGTGGTTTACGTCGTGCCACACCCCGCCCCAGGGGACTACCACAATCTTCATCCTCTGGGCCGCCGCGTTGAGCGCGTCGTAGAGCGACGCCGCGTCTTTAACAATGCCTCGGGGGAGGAGGGCTACTCCTCCGAAGATCCACTGCCCCTCGCCGCCTATTTTGGCCAAGATGCCGCCTGCCTTTGTCTCCACCACGCCGTACCCCCTGGTGGCCCTCCTAGGCACTGCCAGCAGGGCGCCGTCTGCCCCTGCCGTAACCGCGCCTTCTACCACCGCTCTGTAGGCCCCCTCTTCCACATACACGTCGCCGTACGCCACCAAGACGTGGGTCTCGGCGCCTAGGAACGACTCGACGGCCGACAGAGCCTCCTCTATGCCTCTGCCCGGCTCCTCTATGTATGTATACGGCTTCTCCTCCGGAGCCTGAGTGGCCACGTAAACCCTGCCGAACAGCCTTGCCAAGATGTCCGCCGGGTATTGGTACAGCCTCTTTCCGCCTATCTTGACGTACGTCTTGGGTAGCTGGCCTGTGATTTTTTCAAAGGGGCCCGGCTTGCCGCCTGCCAGCACCACCGGCGCGATCTTCATACTACTCCACTGTGACGGTCTTTGCCAAGTTCCTCGGCTTGTCTGGGTCGTATCCTCTCTCCACGGCGGCGAAGTAGGCCAGCAGTTGCAGGGGGACTACGTACACCACGGGGGCGGCCAGCTCGCCGACGTCTGGAACCTCTATTGGCCACTCCACCTTCTTGGCCAAGTCGCTTCTCGCGGGCACGACGCCTATGACGCGGGCGCCCCGGGCCTTCATCTCGGCGACGTTGCTCAACGTCTTCTCCCGCGTGGAGGGGTCTGAGAAGACGAAGACCGCCGGGTACCCCTCCTCCACTAGGGCTATCGGCCCGTGCTTCGACTCGCCCGCTGGGTACGCCTCTGCGTGTATATAGGCCACTTCTTTTAGCTTTAATGCCCCCTCCATGGCCACGGGGACTGCGGCCCCCCTTCCGAGGTAGTAGGCGCTGTGCCTCTGCCTTATTTTCTTAGCCAAGTCCTTTACCACGCCCGCCGTGCCCTCCACAGTCTTCCTCACCGCGTCTGGGAGGGCCTTTAACTCCCTTTCGTAGGGCGCCGTGTCTGCGCCTATCAGTCTCAAAGCGGCGATGTACAGAGCTGAGAGAGTGGCCACCTGCGTCGTAAAAGTCTTTGTCGCCGCGACGCCGATTTCAGGCCCGGCCCTGGTGTACACCACCAAGTCGCTTTCTCTAGACAACGTGCTACCCACCACGTTCGTCACCGCCACCACCCTGACGCCTCTCTCTCTCATGGCCCGCACCGCCTTGATCGTGTCTATCGTCTCGCCTGACTGGGATATGGCAATCGCCACGTCGTCTCGGTCAAACAAAGGCTCGTAAACGGCGTATTCCGACGCTATCGTCGGCACTGGCGTCAGCCTAAGCCTAGGCAGGAAGGAGGCTAGGACCAGCCCCGCGTGGTAAGAAGAGCCAGCCCCCACGACGTATATGTTCCTAGCTCTGATAAGCAACTCGGCAACCTCCTCCAGCCGCCTCCACTCCACGCCGGCTATAGTGCTGGCCAGAGACTCCGGCTGTTCGTAAATCTCTTTTAACATAAAGTGGGGGTACCCGCCCTTGGTCGCCATGTCGGCGCTCCAAGGGATTTCCTCCAGCCTACTCGCCACGTCTTGCGGCACGCCGTCTAGCTCTATGTACACCTCCCAGGGGGTCACGTAGCCGTACTCCCCGTCTCTCACCGCAACCACTCTCCGAGTGTGGTCGAGGACTGTGGGTATGTCGCTCGCCACTATGTTAAACCCCTCCCCCACCCCCACTATCAGGGGGGAGAGGTTTCTGGCGAAGTACACCCTCTGGGGGTCCTCTGCGTCTATTAGAGCGACGGCGTAGGCACCCCTGATTCTTGACAGCGCCTTCCTAAACGCCGAGAAGGTGTCCAGCCCCTCTTTTCTATACTCCTCCACTAAGTGCGCCAGGACCTCTGTGTCTGTCTCAGACTTGAAGACGTGGCCTTTTCTGATCAGCTCTTCTTTCAGCTCCGCGTAGTTTTCAATTATGCCGTTGTGAACAACGGCGATTACCCCGCGGCAGTCTGTGTGGGGGTGCGCGTTTACCTGGTCAGGCTTGCCGTGCGTCGCCCACCTAGTGTGGGCGAGCCCCGCCAGCCCGTGCAGGGCGTCGAAGCCGTGGCGCGCGGCCACCTCGGCCACCTTGCCTGCGTCTTTCCTAACCACGAGGCCTCTGTCCACGACGGCCACCCCCGCCGAGTCGTAGCCCCTGTACTCAAGCCTCTCTAAGGCGCGGCGGAGGATCTCCCCCAGAGGCCTCCGGGGACGTTCTGCAAAGACTATGCCAAATATGCCGCACACAGACCTACACACCAACCGTTATATATTTATTGCGAATTTCCTCACCGCGGCGGACTTACTGAGGAGTTTCAGCGCCGCTGAAGGCCGTTCACAAGTCGCCTGAACCACTTTTCATCACGTCTTTTTCAACTCGTCAATTTTTATCTCTTTGCAGTTCCACCTCAGCTCGTCGCAACTTCCTAAGACGTAGACGAGGGGGGGCTTTAACATTTCTAGGAGCTTCTCAAGCGGCTCTCTCGGCCTCAGCAACGGGGCCTTTATCTGCGCCCCCGAGGCGTATTTGTGGCCGCCGCCGCCGAGCGCCGTGGCCACCTTGGTGCAGTCGTGGGGGCCTTCTCTGTGGGCTCCGCAGTACAGCCTGTACCTACGCCTGCCTCTGCGTACTAGTACGTTTACGAATTTGGCCCCCCTCTTCTCAAGCGTTATCACCAGCGCCCGGTAGGATATGCCCAGGGGCTGTGGGCTGTATATAAACAGCTCCTCCTCCACGGGTATGGCCTCTGCAATTTTTAACATGAGTCGTTCTTTTTCCAGCCCCCTGGCCGCCATTGTCTTAAGCGGCTCTTCCTCCAACGCGGCGAGCCCCCTCTGGGCCAGCTTGGGTAGGGCCTCCAGCTTCTCCTTCTCAAAGCCGTGTCTTACGGCCAAGTCCAGCAGCCTTACTTTTTCGTCTACTACGTTTGCGGTGTCTGTCTGGATCGCCGCCTCTACCAGCTCTTTGGCCACTGGGTCTCCGTCGAGGCCTAGGGCCTTGACGGCCATTAGCGCCGCCGCGGGGGCCTCCGGGTCGTAGTACTCAACCTCGGCGCAGGGCTTGTTCGTCTTGTGGTGGTCTGCCCTGACTCTCGCCTTGCCTGGGCAGGGGAGGTCTGCCACGAAGTCCCAGGTGATTGTCTTTACCCACCACCTCCTCACGTCTGAGGGACCCATTAACACGACCACGCCGTTTGGGTAACGCCTTAGGAACAACGCCGCCGAGGCTATACCATCTACGTCGTTGGAGTCGCACATGGCCAAGGGAGCTCCTCTCAACTTGGCGGCTAGCGCCGTCAACAGTTTCACTCCGCCGGCTAATGTTTAAATTTAAAAAAGTTCTTACACATGTTGAGGCTGGGGTTCTACGGGCGTAGGAGCGTGTACGAAGTGGTGAAGAGAGTAGCTTTTAACGTCGGCTTGTTTGAAAAAGGCGACGTAGTTGTGGTAGACGCAAAGATGCGCGAGAGGGGCGACGTGGTGCTGACCTGCGAGGACTATCTATGTGTGGCTAGGGAGCTCTTTATTGCCCTTCCTAAGCTCCTGGGCGGCGGGCGGCTCGGCGTAGACCTCGGGGCGTCTAAAAACGGACTTGCATACGTCTGGAACGGCGAGCCCGTCCTACACGCAGTGGTGAGCTGGCCGGCAGTGGAGGAGGTGCTCAGAGAGGCTGCCTCAGTCCGCGTGCACATGGGCTCGTCGCCTTACGTAGACGTGAAGCGGGCCGCCTCTTTGCTTAGGTGCCGGGAGGTGAGGCTGGTGGACGAGCTTGCGGCCAGTTGGTCGAGGGCGTGGCTTAAAAGGCGCTACCCCTGGCTTGGCGAAGACGAGCTAGACGCGTTGTCTTTCACATACCACGAGGGGGTGGCGGCTACCATATGCTAATATTATACCAAGACTCTTAAATACCCGGGCGTTGGAGGTGTTGGTGTTCGTAGTTAAGTGCTACTCCTGCGGCTTTGTGCTATACAACGACAAAGAGCCCAAGACTGTGGAGGCCGTCCTACGGATGTGGGGTGGGGTCTGCCCCAAGTGCCTCTCCCCCCTGGAGAAGAGACCTATCAGAGTAGCGGTGGGGCTAAGGCGTAGATAAAAATAAAACCCTTTCCCAACCCCCTCCTCATGGACAAAAGAGAGAAGATACTCCTCGCCGCCCCTGCCCTACTCGCCGCGTTCTCCATCGCGCTGTACCTGAGGATGTACAGAGTGTTTTTGTGGGGCTGGTGGCTCGACGAGTTCGACCCCTACGTCCGCTACTACTTGGCTAAGTACACTCTGCAACACGGCGTGGGATGGTGGTGGACTGGGGCGCAGTTCACCCAGTTCTGGTACCCCTACGGGGTGGACTGGGGCAAGGTGCTTCTGCCAGGCACTTCTTTCTACGGCTTGTTTACGTACTTCCTCCTGTCGCCCTTTGGCGTAGACCTGTGGCACGCCGTGATAGCCGCCCCGGCTATTTTCAACGCCTTGGCCGTGTTCTCCATGTTCTACCTAGGGTATAGAGTCGGCGAGGAGTTAAACATCCCAAACGGCGGGGTAAAAGTGGGGCTCCTGGCCGCATTAATGACGGCGATATCGCCGGCGTTTATCGAACGCGGCCTTGCGGCGTGGTTCGACGACGAGCCTATAAGCCTGTTTTTAATCCCCCTCGGCCTTGCCCTCCTCCTCGACGGCTTGAGGAGGCCGTGGCTGGGGGCCCTCGCAGGCGCGGCCCTGGGGTACGTGGTCTGGACCTGGGGGGCCCACTTCTACGTGTGGAACCTAGTAGGCCTCTACGCCTTGGTCCTGCCGGCCTACTACATTCTAAAACTAGCATTTGCCCCAAGGCCCACTGCCAGAGGCAAGAAGGCCCAGGCCCAGCCGGTGGAGTTGCCCTTCAATACGTACAACTTCTTCGTTTCTTACCTACTCTTCTACGCCGTGTATTCGGCTTTCGTAGCCACTATCCCGAGGTACGGAGGAGGCACGTTGACAAGCGCCTTTAACATACTGCCCACTTTTGGACTCGCCGCCGCCGCATTGACGTGGCTTTTAGACGCCAAGTTCGGCGTCACGAGGGCTGTGGAGCTGTTAAGACGCTAC
This sequence comes from Pyrobaculum sp., assembly GCA_038879095.1. Classification (GTDB taxonomy): domain Archaea; phylum Thermoproteota; class Thermoprotei; order Thermoproteales; family Thermoproteaceae; genus Pyrobaculum. Next base: position 52,243 of record JAVZUI010000002.1, read on the forward strand.
GTCTGGTACATCGTAGGCGTGGTGGTAGCTGGCATAGCGGTGTTCATCATAGCCCTAGCCGCCGGCGCCATCGGCGGCAAGTTCTTAGCAACACTGTTGCCTTTCGGCCGCTCTGCCATCGTCGCCAGCGTCGCGGAGCACACCACCACTTCGTTTACGCAGGTAGTGGCGAGGTACGGCCCCGTGTTGCCGTTTATAATAGCGTCTGTGCCTTACCTGTTCACCCCAGGCGGCCTCATGGCGCTTACATACCTAGCTACCGCAGGCTACGCGGCCGCCACTATGGTCCGTCTCTTGGTACTGCTGGCCCCCATGGCGATTCTCGCCACAGCGGTAGGCATAGTAAAGGCCTTGGAGAGTAGGAGACTGGGCTTGTTAATGTTCGTGGCGGCGTTCCTCTCGCTTACTCTCCTGCTCATTTCTGTTATGCCAGCTGCCACGCCTAGAGAGCAGTACTTCGCCGGGGTGGCTAAGCAACCCACTCAAATTGTAACCTCTGCCGTGGGCTCCGTGAGTGCCGACTTCCTCGACACGTTGATGTGGCTTAAGACTAGACTCCCCGTCTACGAGCCTGTGGCCTCTTGGTGGGACTACGGCTACTGGATATCAATCATCGGCAACAAGACGAGCCTTGCCGACAACTCCACTATAAACGCCACGCAGATCGGCAAAATAGGCCTCGGCCTCATGGCCCCGCCGCAGATAGGGGCGTCGATCTTCACCAAGGAGTTCAAGACCAAATACGTCCTGGCCATCATGCCTTACACGGTTTACCCAGTCACTCTGCCAACGGGCCAGACCGTCGCCATGTTAGTACACGAGTTCCCGCCGGGAGGAGACTTCCTAAAGTCGTACTGGATGGCTAAGATTGCCCTTGAAAACCTTCCCGAAAGAGCCGGCAAGATACTAGGCGGCAACGCCTCGAATTTTGACGACTTCTTCTATAAAAAAGTCATGTCGTACCCCGGCGGGCTGGTGGGCGATTACGCCTACTTCACTATAGGCGGACAGCCCTACCCCGTGCCCATTAATCTCAACAGGACTCTGTACACCATGTTGTTTAGTAAGATTAGGCTGGTGCCGATATTTGGAAACTACAGCCAGTACCTCCCCTGGGTTTTTGAAGGAGTTGTGACGCAGGGCGGCTTTACGCCGTTTAGAAGCTTGAGCTACGGAGCCTCCACACTGGTCGGCGGAAATGTGTACCTGCCCGGCTACGCCCCCCAGCACGCTAGATACATAATTACCGGCTGGACGCCGAAGAGTGTGAAAATTGTTGTTGACCCCCTGACCGGCGCGTCGGAGGATGTGCCGTACATCACGGCTGACCCGGGGCCTCTGAGGCTGGTGTACGTGTCTAAGCCGAATGGGTGGGTGGTGATATATCGGTTTGAGACGTAAGGTCTTTTAAAATCCTCTCCCGCGTCTCTTCTCTGAGGGGGAGGGCCCCGGTGGATAATTTTTGCAGAATTCTGTACTTCTGGTACTTGTCTTCGGGGGAGAACTTTGGGGGGTGCGGAACTCTTACAGGGCCTCCGCAACGGGGGCACTTGTCCTTAGACAACGTGTAGGCGCCGCACTTTTCGCAACGCCTCAGCAACGACCTCATTCAAGCCTCTGCACTGTGGCGATAATTCTGTACTTCTTCTGCAAGGCCTGTAGGATGTTCGCCACCTCGGAAAAAGCCGCCTCCACCTGCTTAGGCATCTGGCCGACCAGGTCTATCCTATACCTCGGGGGGCCTATTACGTACAGCTTCGTAGATACCTGTGGGAACTTCTCCGACAGGGTTTTCGTCAACTCGACGAGGGCCGCCTTTAGTTTCTCCACGCCGTCGCCGTCTACGCTCACCGCTTTTATGATGCCCGAGATTTTAGTAGGCGGTATCTCGATTTGTTGCCTCGCAAGTTCTATAATCGCCTCTTTTAACTTGGGGTCTAGCTCTAAGTCGTCTAAGACGTGGGGCCCTGTCTTCACCACGTCTTCAAACACCTTAAACGGGTCGCCGTACTGCTCCTCCAGGTACCACAACACGTTCAACGCCTCGCCCGGCTGGCGGCCGAGCTTCTTCATGGCGATTTCTAGAAGCTTCAAGACTCTGACCCTGTGTCTGTACAACAGCAACTTCTTCTCCTTTTCGTCGACTCTCACCCTCTTCAGCGACACCTCTACCACTTTCATCTTGGGGTTTACGCTGATTACTTTAAACACTGTCTTGTTCCCCTCCTTGACGTAGTCCCTGACGCTGTGGAACCAGGACTGCACAATCTCCTGCGTGGGGGCAAAGGCCTCTAGATCGTACTCGTCGAGGTAGACGTACACTCCGTGTTCTGCGATCTTCTTAACAGTGCCTATTACAAGCTCGCCTACGTCTGGCAACTCTTTTTTAACAAGTCTCATGGCTAACGACTTGGGCCTATTCTAAAACTTTTACAACGTGTCCAGACAACCTCGCCTTGCCTCCGGTGGGCTGCGCGAGGACTCTGCCGCAGACTAGACAACGGACGACGATAGAGGCGTGGCTAAAAGTAACTTGTTCATTTCCGCAGTCTGGGCACCTAACTCTTATAAACTTTGAACGGGGGTGCGGTATCAACACCTTGCTAAATCTCACAGGCATGTTTATACTAACTCAACTTTTTTCATTCTTCCAAGACTTTTAACTATTTTATATCCGCATTTTGTACATGTAAATACTAGCGTCACTTTTTTATTTACTTTTGCAAACCTCTTTTGCTTAGGCTTAGGCGTGGAGCCGTAGCCCTTAAGCTTCCGCTCATATCTCCTCTGCCCCTCCGCCAGAGTCCTCCTCTGGCCGCCGTGGTAGCTAGACACCGAGTGTTGCGTATATGCATTACAGCGGGGGCAGTAGGTGTTTACGCTCTTGGGAAACTTCATAGCCGCTTGGAAAGCAGAGTAAAATAAACTTTACCACTCTAACCTCTTGGCGACGCCCTGCTCTTCTAAGTCTTTGGCGTCTCTAAGCGGGAGCCTCGCCAAGTCGCCCTTGTTAAAAGGCCCAAGTTGGATAAACTCCTCGGTCGCAATAGCCGGATACGGCGTCAGGAACTGGACAGTTACATACTCCTGTTCTTTCTTCTTCTGCGGGCGCGCCCTGAGGATTTTTACAATCGGCCTCGTGAGCCTCTCCTCCTCTGCGGTTAGCCTCGCGGGGACCCTCCCCTGGGAGAGCTCCCAGAAGATCTTACGTGTCCTGACCTCTAAAATCGTCAACAAGATGGAGGCCACGTGTTCCTTCGTCTTTTCGTGTAGGCTCTGCGGCAGAGGCGCGTTTTGAATCTCTCTAATAAACAGCTCCGCGACTTCTGCATATGAGCTAAACGGAGGGTCTGACAAAAACCTCGAGCTAACCTCCGCCTGGAGCCAGAGCCTTAGTTTTTCAATCATATATCTTCCCAAACCCCTGTAGTTCTAGGTATACGGCTAGGTGCGACGGTAACGTCTTGACCTCGCCCTCCTCTGCCTCTACTTTGTCGAACAACACCACGCCTCGGAGCGCCCTCTCAAACTTAAATTTTAACTGGCCCTTCCTAAAGGCAATAGCCCTGTCGACGATTTGCCCAACGTCTTTTCCCAGGTCTTGTACCGAGATGGGTAGCGCCACTAGCCCCGTCTTGCCGTTTATCGACCCGGGCAACCTAATAAGTCGGTGTACGTCCTGTGTCACCACCTCGTCTACCTCAACCCTCAGCGCCCTTGGGTCGTCAATTCCTTTTCTAATGCGGAGGAGGTTGCCCCTGACCTCCTCTTCGTACAGCACGACTTTCTTCCTCCCGACGCGTACTTGAAACTTGGCCAAGTCGAGGCCCGTCGCCTTTAGGTAGTTTACAAGCTCCCTCCTCTCCTTCTGCCCCAGCGCGGCCACCTCCTCGCCAGACACGTGTATGTGGAAGCCCCTGTTTCCCGAGAACACCACTTTCGCAGGCCTCAGGCCAAGCTCTTCGTACAAGACGTCTATCAGCTTGTTGGCCTCCTCTTTTGCGTCCTCTAGGCATAGCAGAGACACCAACTCGCTCTCTCTACAAGCCTCTGTGTCTAAGTGATCGCCGTCTATGTCAAATACGAGATCGGCGCCGGCCCACCCCTTGTTATCCATGTCCTCCTCCCCGGGGCGCTCGTAGTAGGCAGAGGAGTAGTAGACGTGGCGGGGGGTCTTCTCCACAATAAAACGCCTGAGCTCCTCTAAGTTTTTAAACGCCTTGTGCCTAACCATCCCCCTGTCGCCGAAAGGCTGGAAGGCGAACTCCCTCCTCTCCACGGCGTCTACTTCAAACTTTGCATAGTTTCTATAAAAGTTTCTAAAAAATACTTCGACTATCACTCCACCCTCGGGGCAACGAAGTAGGCAATTCTCCCGCCTTGGGGGATGTCAAACGTCAACAAGACCGGCTTCGCCGTGGCCAACTCCACTGAGACTATATCGCTTATCTTAGAGGTCCTGCCCACGATGTCGACGAGGTACTCCAGAGAGTACCTGGCCGAGGCCGGCTCCTTGACGTCGAAGTCGTAGACCAACTCGCTGTTTCTGTCCAGCCTTACCTCCACCTCGCCTTTGTCGCTGGTGGCGCTTATCACAAACGCCTCTTCGTTAGCCTCAAACTTCACCTCGTCGGCTATGGCGTCGGCGTCTTTCACGGCGGAGGCCAAGACGTCGCTACTAGTCTTCACCAGCGCCGTGTAGACCACCTTAGGAGTGGGGATCTCCTCGGCCACCACCTCGATGAGGGGCAGAGTCACCGACCTCACAGACTTGCCCACCAGCTTTATCCTCACCCTAGACTCCTCAATTTCAAAACTTATCTTGTCCCCCTTCTTAACTCTGCGGAGGAGTTTTTTAAGGTCTTTGAAGCTGAGGCCCATTTTAATCTCCTCCTCCACCTCGGGAAACTCCTCGAAAGCCTCCTTAGGCATTGTGAGGTCTACCATGGCTGTACGCGACGCGTCCAACGCCCTTAGAAACAGCCCGTCTGGCCTAATTGCGAAGGCGGCCTCCTCCACCAGCACAGAGACGGAGTCTACTATATACGCAAACTCCTTGGCGTCCATGTAGGTCAACACTGGCTTAGACATGGTATATAACAACGCCCATTTTTAAAAAATTAGGACTTCCGCCCTAGGTATTACTCGTACTCCCTCCACGTGTGGCCGCAGTTTGTACACCGGTAAAACCTCGTCGGGGGCTCGTCTGCGGCGCGGGTCTGCTGAACCCAGACGTACGCCTCGTCGTGGCCGCATTTGGGACACCCCCTCGTCTTTACCTTCGGCAGGTTGACTGCGTTGTTGTCAACAACAATAATGGCGTTTTTATTCTCCACAGTGGTCTTGCTCTGGTACCTGTTCTTCACGTCCTGCGACACCTCCTCCTCGTAGCCGCATTTGGGACACCGCAGTACTGTCTTGTCTCCTCTCCTCACCGGGACTAGTAGGCTTTTGTCTCTTGGGCAGAACTTCACAGTGGCCCGCCTCGTTTACCTTTAAATTCTTTTCAAGGCAAAAATCTTATAAATGGGGGCAATAGATGAGGCGTGACATCTGTAAAAGACGTGCCGGCCGACGTCTTAATCGCAGAGCTTGCCAAATACATCAAGGAAAACGTCCCCCAGGTAAAGCCTCCTGTGTGGGCGCCTTTTGTTAAAACTGGCGCAAACAAGGAGAGGCCCCCCATGGACCCAGAATGGTGGTACGTAAGAGCCGCCTCTCTCCTGCGGAAAATATACCTACACGGCCCCGTTGGGCTCGGCTCTTTAAGAACCGCCTACGGCTACAGGGCGAAGGTGGGGGACAAGACGCGGCCTGAGAGGACGAGAAAAGCCGGAGGCGCCGTCATACGCAAGATCTTACAACAGTTAGAACAGGCTGGATACGTCGCGAAGACAAAACAGGGGAGGGTCCTCACGCCGGAGGGCAAGTCGTTGGTGGACAGAGTGGCCTCAAAAATAGCTAAGGAGCTTGCTAAGGCCAGGCCCGAGTTGGCGAAATACGTCGCCCCGCCGAAGGAGTAATGGGAGAATCCGGCTTTGAAGACAGAGAGCTAGAAGAAATCCGCAGGAAGAAGCTAGAAGAGCTTCAAAAACAAGCCGAGTTAGAGAGACAGGCGCAAATAGCGGCTGCCCAGCGGAGGGCCGCGTTGAAGAAAATACTCACGCCAGAGGCCCTCTCTAGGCTGGACAACATAAGGCTTGTGAGGCCAGAGGTGGTCGAGGCGCTTGAGCAACAGCTCATCTCACTTGCCGCGTCTGGGAGGGTAAAAGTGCCAATAGACGAGGCGACTCTTAAGAAAATCCTTGAAACTGTCTATAGCCAGACCAAGAGAGAGTACCGGTTCAAGCTCTAAGTTTTTAAAACTAGGTTTTTCACGTGGCTATGGCACGCAACAAGCCGCTTGGGAAGAAGCTCAGGCTGGCCTCTGCGCTGAACAGCAATAGAAACCCGCCCATTTGGGTCGTGGCAAAGACCAAGAGGAGGGTCACCAGGTCCCCAGCCAGGAGGCACTGGCGTAGGCAGAAGCTCAAGGCCTAGCCGTTTTTATCGCCCTCACGATTTCGCCCAGCTTTTCAGGCCTCTCCTCTGCCACCGTCCCAGTCACAATTACGTTTGGCCCCTCCCGGGCAATCGCCGCGGCCGCCTCCCCTCCTCTAATCCCCCCTCCAACTATTAACACCCTCGGAAAGGCTTTTCTAACCGCCCTCACCATCTCGGGCGGGACCGGCTGCGGCGCGCCGCTACCCGCCTCTAAATACACCGCGCTGAACCCAATGTACCGAGCCGCCAGGGCATACGCGGTGGCTAAGTCGGGCCTTGTGTAGGGAATCGGCTTACTCATAGAGACAAAACCCGCCGCGCCTCCATCCCCCACTATTATATAAGCCGTGGAGACCACCTCTAGCTTTGGGAAGTGCTTGGCGATGAGAACAGCCCCCTGCACCTGGGCCCCTATTACGAAGTAGGGGTCTACCGAGTTCAACACGCTTAGGAACAACACCCCGTCCGCCGCGTCGGTGAGCTGGCTCAGAGAGCCCGGGAATAACAAGACGGGGACGTTGGCCACAGACTTTATCTCCTTCACCACCTCCTCTATCTGCCGCTCCCTAATGCCAAGCGAGCCCCCCACCAAAATCCCGTCTGTGCCAGCCTCAAGAGCCAGCCTCGCAATTTTTAGATAGTCAACCGACTTGTCGGGGTCAATCAACGTGAAGTGTTTTACCCCCTCGGCGAGGTACTCAAGTACTCCCATCGCCCCCGGCAGGCGGCGGGGCTATCTTGCCCTCTAGGTACATGTCCACATAGGCGTTGTAGTAGTCCACGGGCATCCAGCCCGGCCTCTCCTCGAATTGGTGACGCAGGCCGCAGTTGCCGCAAATCACCAAGTAGCCCCCCTCGACCTTTTTGACAGAGACCAGCTGCGCGCCGCAGTGGGGGCAGGTGAAGATTTTTGGAATAGTCCTCTTCGGCCTTAAAATTACCTTTCTCCTCTTCCTACGCCTACCCATGACTGACGCATGGAGACATTATATAAATATGAGTCAGCCGTAGCGCCTCCGGTCACCGCTCACCGTAACCCTGACGGCATCACCTTTTTCTCCAGAGGCACATCTTTAAAAGTTTAACACGACGGCGCAAACGTTATATTGTATACACAACGCGTGTTTATGCGCTACCTCCACAGCCTTAACCCAGTCACCAAGGTGGCAGACATCCTCCCGCAGGTACGTAAAGTCGCCGATGTCAAGAAAGTAGCCACTTGGGACGCCCTAGGCCACGTGGTTGCCAGAGACGTGGCGGCGCAGTACGACTACCCCCCGTATCCCCGCGCGGCGTACGACGGATATGCGGTAAACTCGGCCGAGACGCCGGGGAGGTTTAGAGTGGTGGGCACAGTATTGGTGGGACAGTTTAGGGGAGACCTCGAAGTTAGGAGCGGGGAGGCTGTCTACGTGAGCGTAGGCGCCTTCCTCCCCGAGGGCGCCGACGCGGTGGTGCCCGAGGAGGCGGTGAGGAGAGAGGGCGAGCACGTTGTAGTAGAGAGGAAGTATCAAAAATACGACAACGTAGACCCCCCGGGGTCGTACGTCAGGCGCGGCGCAGTGCTGGCTAGGCAGGGCACCGTCCTCACGCCTTTTGACGTCGTGGGTCTCCTCGACGTCGGCATCACCTCGGTTTACGTCTACCGGAAGCTGTCCGTGGGCATAGTGGCCACAGGAGACGAGCTCATCACTCCCCCAGTCGACCCCGAGGTGGCCAGCCAGTTGGTAATGAGGGGGAAGGTCATTGAGTCCACGGCCTCGTTAGTGGGGTGGTACATCAACAACTTCATGCCGTACGTAGAGATACGGGAGAAGGTGGTGGTGGGGGATAGACACGAGGAGGTGAGGGCGTATGTGGACAAGTTCTTGTCGCAGTACGACGCGGTGATTATCACCGGCGGCGCGGGGCCCAGCGAAATAGACCACTTCTACAAACTGGGGTACCAGGGCCTTAGAGGCTTTCGCATGAAGCCTGGGAGGCCGACAAGCGTGGCTGTGGTAGACGGTAAGCCCATATTCGGCCTCTCGGGCTATCCGATAAGCGCCTTACACGGCGTGATACGCATCGTAGAGCCGGTGTTGCGCCACATGGCAAACGTGACTAGGCCCGCCAACGCCGGCTGGCTCTACGCAGTAGTGGCACAAGACCTCCACGGAGAGATGGCGCAGGTGGTGAGAGTTAGGCTTGAGGTGGGGGAAGACGGAGTGTACGCCACGCCTATAAAAGTACACCACCACACCTTCACCGAGCCCGAGGCCGGCGGCCTAGCCCTCATCCCGCCGGGGGGCGTTAAAAAAGGCGATATAGTCCCCGTCTTGGCGTATAGAGACTTTAGGAAATAGCCCTGCACTTGGCGAGTTTTACTACGCCTTTCTTTGCCAGCTGGTCCGCGGCGTAGAGGATGTACCCAAACCTCTTCTCCACGTATTCGCTGCCGTACCACTCCAAGTGGGCGTTTATCAACTCGTCGAGACACCACTCCGTCTTCCCAGTCTCTTTTACAATCTTCATTATAAACCCGGCGGCGTCCTCAACGGCGTTCCACTGGTAGGCGAACCACACCCACTCCCTCACCTCTACTGCGTAGTAGTCCGGCATGTACTTAGTCACAGTTGTAATTACCTGGAGAGCCGCGGTCCTCACCTCCTTAGGCCTACAACACTCCTCCACAGTCTTCTTCGCCAACTCCACGCTGTCGCCCGTGTCCACTATGTCGTCCACCACCAACACCCTCTTCCCTGAGAGGTCTACGTTCAACGGATATTTGACGTAGGCCTTCTCCGCCACCTGCGCCGCGGCGGGCCAGTGTACTACCTGGACGCTCACTAAGTCGCTTACGCCGAGCCAGTCGCACAACAGCCTCGCCGGCACGTAGCCGCCGCGGGCGATGGCCACAATCACGTCTGGCTGCCACCCGCTCGCCCTAATCTTATCTGCAAGCAATCTGCTCCACTGTACAATCTCGTCGAAAGAAACCACCTTAACCGGTATCTTCGGCATGTCGGGTCACACTTTCGTATTTTTAACTTTCACTTGCACGGCTCCAGGGCCGTGAAGACGGAGCCGAAGTCTCGGCATTTAACCGGGCCCTTAAATTCGTAATCCCACGTCCTCAAAACGCCGCAGTCCAGCTCCACACATCGGTTAAACAACAAGCTCCCCACCACGCACCCAACGCCGTCGCACGCGGCGAACTTATCCCTCCTCCTGCCGCCGTCCACCATCATGTTGAAGTTCCCCGCCGCAATGTACAAGCCAGCCACGTTAAAAGCCACCAGCCATCGCCCCAGGACTCTCGCCACTAGGTAAGGGACAGCTCTTAAAATACCCAAATCGACAGCCACGCCGCCCGGCACCACCACGGGGTCTAGGGCCGAGTATATGCCGAGTAGTAAATGCCAGCTGTCCTCCCCCGGGGGCAGCCTCCACGTCAATGCGCTGTAAATGCCGTATCTCAACGCCACGACGAAACCGTGCCAGTTCTTCTCTACGTATTGCAAGGCGTCGCCGAACCTTAAGAGGCCTAACATGGCCCCGAGGATCCCCTCCGCCTTTGGAGGAGAATACGGCGCATGCTCCCTCAGCCCTCTGGCCGCGGCTAATTTCCAAAACCACTCACAGCGACGGGGGGGACTCGGCCGTCTCCTGTGGTAGATATCCCAGAGATAAGGCGCCCCCTTTACAAGCCAGTACAAAAACTCGGCCAGGCAGTCGCCGGCGTTGAGACGAGACGTGGCGTAAAGCTCGGCCAGCCTCAGCTCTCTGTTCAGCCCCTCGACAAAGACGTCTCTGTAGAAAAAACGGGGCCTCTCCGCAGGGCCCCCGCATAAGTAGCCGCCCCCCACCTTCACTGGACACCTCAAAGCCTGTCGAAACACCACGAGCCTCCCGCCCACGTACAGCCCGTCGTCCCTAACCTCAACCGCCCCGACGACAGAGCTAGAGCCCAGCCTCATCCCTCCCCTGTCTATGTACAAAACTTTGTTTGGAGAAATCCTCACCTCGATGTAGTCAGCGTTCAAATCCTCGATCACCGCTCTCCCTCCGCCTCTCGTCACTCCAAAACTACTCCACAAACCAGTTAAAAACCTTTGTCCCCCGCCCTCAGCCAGGCCAAAGACGACAAGTCGACCCCCCTGCCCTTTTTAATCAGAGAAGTCATATTCCACGTAATGACGCCCACGACGATGTGTTTACACAACTTGTTACCAATGACGTTGCCTTCACACGTACACTTAGCGCCGTTCACCCCCACCGAGACGTAGTACCACACGTCCGGCTTGTGCTCAGACCTCACCGCGAGCCTCATGCCGACGACCTCGCCGCCGCGTTCCACCACCTCAACAATCTTGACAGTCTCAGGAGAGACGTAGAAGTAGAGGTCGAGGACCTTCTCAATTCGGACCCCCAAGAGGCGGGCCAGCGAGAGCAAGAACGACTTTACCTGTTCCTCAAGCGACAACATTTACAAACTCCTCATCGCCGCCAATAATAGAGATTCTTGCATCTATATCATCTTTCCCGAATATTATGTATTTAAAGCCGCTGACGTACCGCCCCACGGTCAACGCCCCTGCCACGTCTAAAATCCTCAACTTCCCCCTAAGGTCGACGAAACCCCTCGCCAAGCCCTCCACCGTGTACGAAAGCTCGGCGGCTGAACTCCCCAGGCTCCTCCCCTTGAGCCCCAGCTTCTTGACCACTTCACAAGTCTTCTCAGGAAAGTTGTTGCTAACAGCGACGAAGACGATCGTGCTCTTGGCCCCCAGCCTGCGCAAAGGGGCGCCGTTTTTCCGCGCCCCGAGCTCGGGGGAGGCGGAGTACACCTCGCCGGTAGGCGGTATAGACACCACGGCGTACTCCAAGTCTCTCAGCGTACCCTCCCTGTACCTGCCCCCAGCTATTGAGACGGAGAACATGGGTATCCCAACGGCGTAGTTATAAGAGCCGTCTAGGGGGTCCAACACGAACAAATACCGCTCATCCCCCCAGCGGTAGTAGCCCCTCTCCTCTGCGTACAAAACGCCGCCTTCTCTAAACGCCTCTCTCAACATCTTATAAGCCATATCCTCCACAGCTATGTCGATCTCCCTCGTCACGTCGTCTCCCTTTCTAGAAACCACCTCCACCCCCCTCCGCGCCTTAAAACTCTCAAGGAGAAAGTGAGACACACGCGCCGCCACGGCTTCTAATACGCCGAGCACGGCACAATCAACTACACTATTTAAATAATACCTCACCGTACGCCCAGCCGATTTAAAACGCTACGCCTCCGCACACATGGACAAGACGAAGAAGAAGTTCGTCGTGGCGTCGGTAGGGGTTTTCTAAACAACTTTTTTCACGTCTAGAAAGGCCTCGGTAAGCCAAGCCCCCTCGGCCGCCAGCTCGAAGTCAAGTATGTAATCTACATACCTGGCGACGCTACCCACGGCAGTTATGTAGTCAACCACGTCGTTTCCCAAAATTCTCTCCAAGTCCCTCAAGCCTGAGACTACAAAGACGCGGGGCTTCACGCGGCCCGAGTATATATTATACACCACCTCCACCACGTCTTTAAAAGTAGTGGCCACCCGCATCTTCTCCCCCAAATCCACCGGCAGAGTAGTAGGCGGGAAAAGCGAGAGGTAGAAGACCTCCCGCCTAGACGCCACCTCCTCCAACTTCTCCGCAAGCCTCTTCTTATTCACGCCGTATACGCCAACTACCTCCGACCTGTACAACTCGCCCACTCCCAGAAGCTCGGCGTCTTCAGAAAGCGGCGTCTTAGCCACCATGGGCTTTTTATTCGGGTAGATGTAGACAAGCCCCACGCCCTCCACAAAGTCGAAAAGATACCTCTCACTAGGCGGGGCAAAACGCGACTTCACAAGCTTTATGTACCGCACAGTGTGGCCCAAGGCGTTTTCCTTATACCCAACCTTAACCAAGTTGTCGGCGATGTAAAACACCTTATCCGCGCGGCCCTCCACCACGGCGATTATAGGCATGTCCTTAGACAGCTGGTAGAGAAAGCCGTGGACAAGCTCCTCCAACTTCTCGTCTTTGGGGGCAATGCCGTTGACTGCGTCCACCACCAACGCTTCGTACTCGTGTATGTGGTCTGCGACGAACTTTGCAATGTTGCCCCTAAAGGCCCGGGGGAAGTCGAACACGTAGAACTTGTCGGCGCTGGCCCCAACCCTCATAAAAACCTCCTTCAGGGTAGAGGGCGGCTCGTTCGTCGAAATCCACATAACCCTATTGGCCACCCGGTCAGCCAACTTCGCCGCCACGCTGGTCTTGCCAGACCCCGGCGGCCCGTAGACGACGGTAAACCCCCTCGCCGCGACGTCCTGAATAACAAACACGGAAATAACAACAACCACTTTTAAAACTTACAACAGTACCTAAACGACTCCGCCAAAAGGCTCAACACATAATTTTCTAATATCCCCCTCGCACGTTTAAGAAACCTCTCCGGGTCATTCCTCTCCTTAGCCATCGGAGGCACCACGTAGGCCCTACGCTGAGTAACCACAAAACCCTCAAAAGACACGTTAAACAACCCCGAGTTGTAAAACTCAGCCAACAGACAAGCCAAGCAGTTGTACAACTGACGCGGCAATAAGACAGACACCTCCCCATCAACCGAAAACTCCACGCAGTCCCTACACTCGCCGCCCCCCACACACTTCATCGCATACACGGCCCCGAGCTCAGTCAAAGCCACGTGGTAATCCCCAATAGAAGCCACACACTCAAAACCACGCCCCCTAACCAAAAACCTCGCCGACACCACCTCAAAGACAGACACAACACAAAGACCAGACGTATCTAAAACCATTAAGCCCATAAAAAATAAAAACCCGCCCATACACCCACCTAGGGCCCGTAGTCTAGCGGTAGGATGCCCAGGGGCAAAGCCCCGCGTCAGCCTGACGGTTTAAGAATCAGAACGCGGGTGATCCCGGGTTCAAATCCCGGCGGGCCCATCCTACGCCCCCAGCCGTTGTCCAGACAACACACCAAGCCAAAAATTTTTAAAACTGTGGAAGTAACCCCCAAACGAGGGCCCGTAGCTCAGCCTGGTAGTTGAAAGCCGGCAAGACGCCGGCCTCAGCCAAAAGCGGCGGGCTCTTAACCCGTAGGTCGTGGGTTCGAATCCCACCGGGCCCGCCAGTTTTGTCGCTGTAACTTAGCCTTTGCATATTGGCAGGTTTGTCATACCTTCGTCTCCAGTGCATCTAAGTGGACGGCGGCGACGCTTTGGACGTGGGGCCTTTTCTGTGTGTCGTTGCCGTGGGCTGATGGTGGAAGTTGTTTTTCTAGAGCGCGGGGCGGATCTCAACGGCTGCGCAGGCGTCTGAGGTGGGGGTTTGTTGAAGGCAGCGCCTACTAGGCATGCGAGGCGGTCAACTCCGCGAGGTGGCCTCATCTAGCGTCCTCGGCCGCGGGCCCGCGGCGGCGTAGTCGACTGGCTGTTGTCGGAGCGCGTTACAAAGGGCTTGTACGCGTAGGGCGGCTGGGCCGGCGCTGGGAGGCTGCTCTTGACACTTCTGGGCTGGCTTTGCAGTATTGCGAGTGGTTCATCTTTGGCCACGGCATTCATCAACTTTCAGCTATGCCGGCCTTAATCACACGTCTAATAGAAACATTTATATAGTAATGTTCCCTTGGGCAGATGGAACGAAGAACGAGGAGGGGGCCGCCTCGTCGCGGCCCGTCTAGGCCGAAGCCGGTTAAGGAAGGAGACGTGGTTGAGGTTGAGATTGTTGAGAAGTCTCGTAGGGGCGATGGAGTGGCGAGGGTTGAGGGTTTTGTGATATTTGTGCCAGGCGCCGAGCCGGGTCAGAGGGTTAAGGTAGAGATTGAAAAGGTGGGGAGCTCCTACGCGATTGGGAAGGTGGTTACCTGAGCTTAACGCTTATACGGTACTCTTCTACTCTGTCACGGGCTTTTTCTCTCTTCTCTTGGTGTTCTTTTAAGAACTTTGATATTTTGTCGTGTAGCTTGGCCTTACATTCGCCGCATAGCAGAGCCCCCGACTTGCAGTCTTGCCGTATCTTCTCCACGGAGGCGTCGTCTGGGTCGAAGAGCATGTGGTAGTGGAATACTGGGCATATGTCGGGGTTTCCTCCGTATTTTCTCTGCTCCTCTGCGGTGGGCCTACCCCCCGTGAAGGCGTTCATAATCTTTCTCCTCACCGCCTTGGGCTCGTCGATTGTGTAGATGGCCGAGTCGGGGTTGGACGCAGACATCTTGCTCTCCCCTGTGAGGGCCATTATGAATTTTGAGTACAGCGTGGCGGGCTTGGGGTAGCCCAGCGAGTCGGCGATGTCTCTGGCCAGGCGGAAGTACGGATCTTGGTCGATGGCGCACGGAATTAGGACAGGGGTCTCGGCGCCTTTCAGCTCCGTCGGTAGGAAGGCCACTGCGATTTGTAGCGAGGGGTAGAAGATGAGGCCTATGTTTGTGGAATCTGTGAAGCCGAAGGTGGCCTTCACGGCGTTCCACGTCAGCTTCTTGGCCACCTTCACCGCTATGGGGTACAGAGGCTTTATGTCTTTGGTGTCTATGATTAGGTGTAGCCTATCGGGGGTGAACCCCAGCGCTATGACGTCGAGCGCGTTTTCGTAAGCCCACTTAGTGGCCTCGTCTAGCCTCATCTCGGGGTCGTCGTAGAACTTCTCGTCGTCTGTCATTTGGAAGTACACCTCTAGGCCGAACTTGTCTGAGAACCACTTCAGCAGTATCCACGGCACCATGTGGCCTATGTGGACGGGGCCGCTGGGGCCTCTGCCCGTGTATAAAGCCCAGGGCTTCCCCTCGCCGTGGCGTTTCATAATCACGTCGAAGTCTCTGTGGGCGTAGAAGAAGCCCCTCTTGATGAGGGGGTGGACCTCGCCGGCGTGTTTCTCTAACAGCTTCACCTCGCCGTCGGTGAGCGGCTTGGCGCCGAAGTGTTCAAGAAGTTTTTGGTAGTCTACCCTGCCCCTGACCTCCCAGGGGGTGACTACAAACTCTTCGTCCACCCCATGACAGGGGGAAAAGTCGCAGTATATAAATCTTAGGGGGCTTGTAACTTTCCCTTGTCTATTAGATAAGACAGGGTCTGGACCCACCCCGCCAGCCTCCCGTACTTCTCCTCAGCCTGTCTTCTCAAACAGCTACCGGCCGCGGGGCAGGTGCCGCAGTCGTACTTCTTACAATATGCGGATTTGGGGGGCCCGCCTCTTAGGCCTAGGCGCGGCGCCTGTCTCATAAAGTGTTTGTCCACTGGGGCGGCGGCTGTGTCCCCGGTGAATAAGAGGAAGAGGTCCGCCACCTTGGGCCCCACGCCTGGTATAGACAAGAGCGTCTGCCGCCGGCGGGGCCTCCCCAGCTTTAAGTACTGCGCAACGGCAGGCGGCAGCCTCTGTAGCTGGTAGCTCCTCCCCACCTCCGGGGCTTGCCTCGCCACGTCTTCTAGCCTTTCGCCTCTGGAAAACAAAGCCTCTGCCCACCTCAACACGTTGGTGTGGTAGTTCGTGTTTTGTGTAAGGAAGGCCACTACGAACAAAAGGTCCTCGTCGCCGGGCGACGTGGATATCCCGACGCAGTCGCCGTATTTCTCCAACAGCGGGTAAATGTAGTCTACAGCTTCTCTCTCCACGTCGCCTACGTACTGCCAGGCATTGTACCACCTCCCAGACATGTATAAATCGTCGCCGGCGTAGACCCCCTTCTTCACGCCGAATTTTTTTACATACCTCCCGTCCAGCAACGCCAAGACTAGGCTTGGGTACAGCGTGAGCTCGAGGCAGTTCATATCATAAACGCCGGGACGCCGCTCGGCGTCACGGCCTTCGTGGGGACGAGGCCTCTGGCCTTCATCAACTTAACTACGTGGGGGTACAGTATGACGTACTCCACGTCTATGCACTCGGCCAGCTTGGGGTGGATCTCCGCAAGGCGTCTCTCCAGCTCCTTGGCCGTCTCGTCTGTGCTGAAGCCCAGCATGGCCGCCGGGTATACGTCTCTGCAGGGCTCCATGCCCACTTCTACAAGCAACTTTATTGCCTCTAGCTGTTTGTAGAAGTACTCAGGCGGCGACGCTGTGATTTTTACAAACTCCTCCGGCGTCGCCCCCTTGATCGACACTCTGACCACGAGGTGGGGCCTTTTGGCCAGCTCCCCCGCCAAGGCGCGGTCTATCAACAAGCCGTTTGTCTCCACGACGAAGATGAAGTCCGTCAGCTGGTCTGCCGCCGACAGGAGGTGCTGGGGGGCTATGAGGGGCTCTCCTCCGGAGATCCTCACCTGCCTAAAGCCTCTCCTCGACGCGATTTCTCTCAGCCTCTTGGCCACCTCAGCCGGCGGCAGCCACTTCCCGCCAGTGAGGACGTAGGACGTGTTGCGCCAAGCCCAGCACATGCCGCATCTGAGGTTGCACCCCACCACGTCTGCCGTGGCGATGCCCCCGTACCACCTATCTGCCCTAAAACGTTTGTACCGCCTGTAGACTACGCCCCCCTCCGTCCTTACGGCGTGTCTCATTACCAGTTCTAGGAGCTTGTCGGGATTTAACACAAACTAAGTGGCTATGTATTTATTTCTTTTACTTTGCTTGGAAAAAATACGAGAAAAGCCTTAAAACTTTCTTGTAGATATTTGCGATGTGGAAGACTGTTAAAAAGGAGGCTGCAGAGTCGACGAAGAAGAGGCCTGAGGTGTACTGGGGGTAAAATTATAAATCCGGATTTTCTCCGCCTCTGTGTCTGAGGAGAAGAAGGTGGTGGTCTCGAGAGAGTACGTAATTAACCTGAGGAGGACTCGGGAGGTCTCTCGGACGAAGAGGGCTAAGTACGCCATAGGGCTTATTAGGAGGTTTGTCGCCAGGCACGTAAAGGTGGAGCCGAAGGCGGTTAAGGTGGGCCAGAGGCTTAACGAGGTTCTCTGGTCGCGTAGCGTTGAAAAGCCTCCGCGGAGAGTGCACGTCGTCGTGGAGAAGTACAGCGACGGCACCGCCAAGGTGGAGTTAAAAGAATAACATGGTTTTTGACGTCGCTCCGGTTAGGGTCTTCGGCACGTCGTCGGTGGGGGTGTTCCTCGCCACTAACAACAACGTGACTTTTGTCCCTCCCGACGTCCCTGAGAAGATTGACGACGTGGTGAGGGGCACTTTAAAGACGGCGGTGGCGAGGTTTACGGTGGCTAGGTCCCCCCTCCTCGGCATTTTTGTGGTGCTAAACGACAACGGGATTCTCCTCCCCCCTTTGGTGCTTGAGGAGGAGGTTAAGCTTTTCAAATCCGTGGGGCTAAACGTCGAGGTTGTTAACACAAAGTACACGGCTGTCTCAAACCTGGTCTTAGCCGGCAACAAAGTGGCGCTGGTGTCACCTCTCTTAGAGCCGGCCGCCCGCAAGGCGGTTGCCGACGCCTTGGGCGTTGAGGTTATTGTGGACACCATCGCCGGGAACCCGCTGGTGGGGTCGCTTGCGGTGTTGAACTCCAGGGGCGTGCTGGTGGCGCCGGAGGCTACCGACGACGACTTGAAGAAGTTGGCCGAGTACTTCAAGGTCAGGGTCGACGTCGGCACTGTAAACAAGGGGAGGAGCTTTCTCCGAGGCGGGATTGTGGTGAACGACCACGGCGCGTTGGTCGGCGACGAGACGGCGGGACCTGAGTTGATGAGGATAACCCAGGTCCTGGGGTAAAGCTTTTTAATACAAGAATCTAGCACCGCCATGCCCCGCGTCTATCGCATCGCAGGCGAGGCCGGCGACATGAAGTTCGCCATTGAGGTGACCGCGGAGAAGCCGTACGACGCTATTGAAAAGGCGTATTCGCTCCTCGGCAGTCGTCACAAGCTTAAGCGGACTCAGATTAAGATTAAGGAGGTGTCTGTGATATCGCCGGAGGAGGCCGAGTCGGAGGCTGTAAAGCTCTTAATGGCCATCGACAAGGTGGTGAAGTATTGACATGTCGATTTCTCGTCAAGACGTACAGCGGCTTTTGGAGGAGTACCAGCTTGTCAGCGAGTTGCTCGCCAGTCTGCAGGCTCAACACGCCACGGTGTCTGAGCTGTTGGAGGAGCTGACCGCCGCCTTAGACGGCGTGAGGCTTTTAAAAAGCGGAGAGGGCGAGAGGCTGATTCACATCGGCGCAGGGCTTTTCATTAGGGGCTCCTTCGAGGCGGGGGAGGTCTTGACCCCCCTCGGCGCCGGCTACCACGCCTTCTTAGACTTAGAAAACGCCGAGAGGATTTTGAGAGAGAGGATTGAGGAATATTCAAAGCTTAAGACTTCTCTGGAGGAGAACATTGGGAAGCTGGCCGAGAGGGCGGCTCAGATTAGAGAAGTTCTCGAGCGGCTTGGGGTTAGGTAATGTTTGAAAAACTGAAAAAAACTTTTTCTAAATTTGTAGAGAGCGTAGTCTCCGCCGTTAAGGAGGATACGTTGGACGCGAAGGACGTGGGCAAGCTCGTGGACGACTTATACATAGACTTGGTGGAGAGCGACGTCGCCGTGGACGTGGCCGACGCCGTCGCTGAGGAGCTGAAGAAGAGGCTGGTGGGCGTGAAGGTGCCGAGGTTCGGGAGCCGCGAGGAGGTGGTTAGGAAGGCCGTGTTTGAGGCTTTGATAGGCGTGTTGGGCGACGTGCCCGACGTGGACTTCTACCAGGAGGCGGGGGGGCTTTTGGGAAAGATGCGGCCTGTGGTGGTGATGTTCCTCGGCCCCAATGGGTATGGAAAGACGACGACCTTGGCGAAGCTTGCCTACCACTTAATAGAGCGCGGATACGGCGTAGTCGGCGCGGCGGCCGACACCTTCAGGGCGGGAGCTAGGGAGCAGTTAGAAGAGCACGGGAGGCGCGTGGGGTTTAGAGTCGTAGGCGGCCCGTACGGCGCGGACCCGGCGGCGGTGGCCTACGACGCGGTGCAACACGCCAGGGCGAAGGGCCACCACTTCGTCTTGATAGACACGGCGGGTAGGATGCACACAGACGCCAACCTCATGGAGGAGCTTAGAAAAATACAAAGGGTGGTGGAGCCCCACTTCTCCGTCTTTGTCTTCGACGCGCAGCTGGGGAACGAGGCGCTGGAGATCGCCAAGTACTACTCGAAATACGTGAGGATAGACGGCATGATTGCCACCAAGGTAGACGCCTATCCCAAGGGAGGCTCTATCCTAACCTTTATGTACGTGTTGAAGAGGCCCGTCTACTTCCTAGGCGTTGGGCAGTCTTATAAAGACCTTGTTAGATTTGTCAAGTCTGAGTACGTCGCCCAGCTACTGGCCTAAACTTTATATAGCAGTGAGAATTCTTAAGCGTGTCTGGACTTGAGGAGAAGACGTCGAATACTATCAGAGACATAAGATGGGTGATCTCCACCGCAGCTAAGCCCGACGACGAGGAGTTTAGGCTCACCTCTAGGTTCATTGTGCTGTTGGTATTCATCGCTGGTGCTTTCCAACTAGTATTTCACATCGCCAGCGTTTACCTCAGGTCTGCCATAACTAAGACGCCGATAGACACGCTTGGAGACCCCGTGAAGGAGTCAATCGCCGTGATGACGTCTATGGTCGTCATCCTCATCGGCATGTTATATCTGATGTTTAAGTTGAGGTGATGTCTCAGGAGAGGTGCCCCGTCTACACCATCAGCGTCGTCTCTAGGCAGGAGTACAACGTGGTCATTGTGCTTAAGATGAGGGCAGAGTCTAGTAAGATTCCCATATACTCCATAGTGGTTCCGCCTGAGTCGTTTGGGGTGATGTTCATCGAGGGGGAGTCCCTTCCAGCGGTCAACCGCGCGGTCTACGGCGTGAAGCACGTAAAAGGCGTCATGAGGGGCGTGACCAACGTGGAGGAGGTTATGAAGGTATTAAAGCCCGCCAAGCCTGCCGTGGAGATTGACGTAAACGACGAGGTGGAGATCGTGGCCGACGTGTTGAAGGGGAGCAGGGGCAGGGTTACCTTTGTAGACAGGGAGAAGGGCGTTGTGAGAGTAGAGCTTCTAGACAGCGCTTTTCCCATGCCCCTGGACTTGAAGATAAGCGAGGTTAAGCTGGTTAAGAAGGGGTCGCAGTAACATTTTAATACTTCCCCCTTTACTCCGTCGATGTCTAAGCGCGTAATAGCTGTGCCTCTTCAAGGCGGAAAGGTGGCTGTGAACCCCCAGTTTCAAGACTCTTTAAAACAACTCGGCCTAGACGCAAACAAGGTCGTGCAAGAGGTCCAAGACAGGCTGAAGGCGTACGGCAAGTACCCCATCCAGAAGGTGGAGATAGAGGTGTTTGGCAACAAGTACGACGTGAAGGTGTACCTCCCCCCGATAGGCGACTTGTTTCTAAAGCTTTTTAACAAAGACACCGGGGCCCACGACGCCAAGAACGAGGTGATAGGCAACCTCTCCTTTGAACAACTGGCGGAGATCGCCGTGTTTAAAAAAGACGAGTTGAAGTCAAAGACTTTGAAAGCCGCCGTGAAGCAACTAATAAGCACGTGCAAAGCCATGGGCGTCACCATAGACGGCAAGAAGGCCGACGAGGTGTTGAAAGAGGTAGAGGCCGGCAAGTACGACGAAATTTTAAAAAAGTTCGAACCTAAGTGGGGACAATGAGCGCGGTGGTACAAAAAGAAGTGCTGTTGAAAAAAATTGAGGAGGCCGTCAAGGCTGGCAAGAAGAGGCGGTTTAGGCAAGGCGTCGAGCTCATTCTAGTGCTCAGAGGCGTCGACCTGAGCAAGCCTGAGAACCGTATAAACGTGCTGGTGGAGCTCCCCCACCCCCCCAAGCCTAATAAAATAGCGGCTTTTGCACACGGCGCCTTTGAAGTACAAGCCAAAAACGCCGGCGTAGACGCCGTAATTACAAGACAAGAGGTCGAAGGCCTGGCGGGCAATAAACGCGCCATTAGAAAGCTGGCAAAGCAGTACGACTTCTTCATAGCGCCTCCCGACCTAATGCCTCTGCTAGGCAGGGTGGTAGGCCCCATATTCGGCCCCAGGGGCAAGATGCCGGAGGTAGTCCCGCCAAACGTCGACGTGAAGGCCGTGGTGGAGAGGCTCAGAAGGGCGGTTAGAGTCAAGATCAGAAACGAGCCGGCGATAAAGGTAAGAGTCGGCGCTGAGGACCAGAAGCCTGAGGAGATTCTGGCAAACATCCTCGCCGTCTTGGAAGAGGTCAACAGGAAGTTCAATCTGAAGCAGTACTTGAAGGACTTGTACTTAAAGAAGACGATGGGACCCCCCGTCAAGCTGAAGGCCCTGGAGGTGCTGACGCGGTAAAGCCTTGTCTTTTTGCGAGCGGCATTTCCTTCGTCGTCTAGCAAAACGCCGAGATTAGATGCCGCTACTTGTGGCAAACAGCTGAAGGGAGCCGGGGGTTGGAGCAGTCCGTGTTGTCTAACTGACGGGGTAGCGACTTGTGCAGCATGTGCTAGCATATAAGTGTCTGGCGTGTTCGACGTGTTAATTATTTAAATAGCTGGCAAAGTTTCCGTCTTGATGCTTGCCATTGGCAAGAGGAGGTACGCAAGGAGTAGGCCCTATCCACAACGTAAGGTGAAGATAGTGGAGGAGGTTAGCGACTTGTTGAAGAAATACCAGTACGTGTTTCTCTTCGATCTGCACGGCCTCTCGGCTAGGGTGTTGAGCGAGTATAGATATAGGCTTAGGCCCTACGGCGTTGTGAAGATTGCCAAGCCCACCCTTTTCAAGATAGCCTTTGCCAAGGTGTACGGGGGGGTGCCTTCCGAGGTTGCGGAGAAGGTGAGGGGGGAGGTGGGGTTCTTCTTTACAAATGTCAACCCAGCGGAGGTCTTGAAGATCGTTGCTGAACACAGCGTGAGGAGGGCGGCGTTGCCGGGCGACAAGGCGCCGTTCGACATCGTAGTCCCTGCCGGCCCTACTAACGCCTCCCCCGGCCCGATTATCTCTAAGTTTGGTAAGCTGAAGATACCTACCAGGGTGCAGGAGGGCAAGATCTGGATTGCGAAAGACACTGTGGTGGCAAAGGCTGGCCAGGAGATTACGCCAGAGATCGCGGAGGTGTTGAGAGTGGTGGGCATAGAGCCGATATTTGAACAGCTTAGGCTACTCGGCGTTGTGTGGAAGGGGAGAAGGTTTGTGGACATCTCAGAGCTGGCCATAGACGTGAAGCAGTACAGAGAGCTGTTCGAATCGGCGGCTGTGTACGCCAGGAACCTTGCCTTAAACATCGTCTATCCGACGAGAGAGGTGTTGCAGGTGGTTATACCCACTGCCCACGCGAGGGCCGTGGCGCTTGCGGCTAGGCTGGGGGTGGTGACTAGGGAGACTCTTCCGATGTTGATAAGCAGGGCTCTGGCTGAGGCCAACGCCTTGGCCTCTCTCATTGCGCCCAAGGCGCCTGAGCTGGGGATAGCGGTCTCCGCGCCTGCGGCTCAGCCAGCGGCGCAGCCGGCCGCGCCTGAGAAGGCGGAGGCCCCCAAGGAGGAGGGCGAGAAGAAGGAGGGGCCGAGCGAGGAGGAAGTCGCCGGCTCTCTGGCCTCGCTCTTTTAATGAGAGTCTTCGCGCCGGGCGTCGTCAAGCTTTTTGGAGAGCACGCAGTTGTGTACGGCAAGCCTGCAATAGCCGCTACTATAGACAGGGGGATATACGTGGAGTGCGCCAGGGGGGATAAGCTCGTCGTAGAGGTGGACGGCGTCTCTGTGCCTTTGGCGTATTACCCAGAGGAGGGCAGGGGGGAGGTCCGCCAGTTGGGCAGGTTTTTTGCGTATGTAGACGCGGCGCTGAGGCTTTCTAAAGAGCTGTGGGGCGAGCTGAAGGCAAGGTTTGTAATACGTAGCGAGCTGCCGCCGAGTATCGGCGCCGCGACTTCTGCGGCGGTGTCTGTGGGCGTCTTGAAGGCCTACTCGTCGTGCGCGGGGGCCGACGTGAGGAGGGAGGAGTTGGCTAGACTTGGACACAGGGTGGAGCTAGAGGTCCAAGGCGTGGCTTCCCCCATGGACACCGCCGCCGTGGCCCTAGGAGGCGTTTTGAAGATCTGGCCCGCCCCGTTTAGGACAGAGCGCCTAGAGGTCGAGCTCCCCCCCTTTTACATTGTGGTGCTACCGCGGAGGGGCACCACCGCCGAGATAGTGGCGGATGTGAGGTCGCTGTTGGGTAGGAGGAAGTCGCTAGCCGCCGTGGTGGACGCCATCGGGGCGGTTGTGGAGGAGGCGCATAGGTGTCTGGTGGCGGGGGACTTGGCATGTGTGGGAGAGTTGATGAGGGCAAATAACTGGCTTCTTGGGGCCCTCGGCGTGGTGGACAGCCGCGCGGTTTCTGTCTTAGAAATGGCAGGCCCTTTTATATACGGCGGTAAGATAAGCGGCGCCGGCAGAGGGGGCGTGCTGTTGCTACTGCCCAGAGAGGACGGCGTGGAGAAGGTGTTGTCTGCGCTGGGGTACCCGTTCTACAAAGTGGCAGTTTCGAAGACGGGGGTCGTGGAGGTATGATACAGCTCATAGGACTCGCCGGCCTTTTCTTAATAGCGGCGGCTTGGGCGGTGAACATATTGAGGAGGAGCCCGCCTCCTCCGCTGGACTTAACTCTGTTGTATTTCCTAGGTAGCGTCGCGCTTACAATATACGCGGCGACTATCGGCGACGTGGTGTTTACAATTTTAAACGCCGCCTCCAGCCTGTTGTCTTTAATTAACCTCTTCAGACTTAAATACCGTAGTAATAAGTGACGTGGCAAAAAGGCCCTTGGTGGGAGGGAGGGCGTACCACATACAGCTCGGCCCCGGCGAGGTCCCGAGGTACGTCTTACTGCCGGGCGACCCGGGGAGGGTGCCGCTTATTGCCAAGTTCTGGGAGGAGGCGAGGAAGGTGGCTCGAAATCGCGAATTTGTCACCTGGAGAGGGCGTTACAAGGGGGTGGAGGTGGCGGCTACTTCTACGGGCATAGGCTCGGGCTCCACTGCAATTGCCGTAGAGGAGCTGCTGGCGGCTGGGGCAGACACGTTCATCAGAGTGGGCACCACCGGGGCGTTGAGGAGAGACATAAGACTAGGCGATTTAATAATCGGCGCCGCGGCTGTTAGGTGGGACGGCGCCAGCCGCTGGTACGCCCCGCCTGAGTACCCGGCGGCGGCCCACTGGCTTGTAGTTAAGAGCCTGATAGATGCGGCTGAGTCCATCGGCGTGAGGCACCACGTAGGCGTCGTGGCCTCTACTGACTCGTTCTACGTCGGCCAGGAGCGCCCGGGCTTTGGGGGCTTCATGCCGCCTTGGGCGAGGGGCCTAATCGACATGTTGAGGAGCCTAAGAGTCCTCTCTTTTGAAATGGAGTCGGCGACTATCTTCACCCTCGCGTCTATCTACGGCGCCAGGGCGGGGGGCGTATACGCCGTTATTGCAAACAGAGAGACAGACGAGTTTCAGGCGGAGGTGGGGGTGGAAGACGCAATTAAGGTGGCCAACGAGGCCGTCAAGATCCTGGCAGAGTATGATAGTAAAGGTGGTGCAGGTACGTGACGTGGCTATTATCGAAATGGGCCTGGCGCCGTGCGCAGACGTGTTCACCTTCACAATACGAGGCAGAGAGGTTGCGATCTGCGGCAAGGTGGTGGAGCTAAGCGAAGAGCTTGCGTTTAGAAAAGGCCTGTTGATTTTAGACAAGACCCCCTTCTTCGTCGAGTGCGAAGAGAGGAGTTGCATAGCGGCGCGGGCGCAATAGAGTGTAATACTGCCCAGGGGAAGCCAGCACAGTCTAAACTCCGCCCAACTCCGAATTTTCGCAAATTTTGATCGCCTCAACAGGTCAGACCTGAGTGAGCTAGGTGTAGGCGAAGGTGGCAGGACGTAAGGGCTCGTAAGCGGGCTGGCGCTTTGAACCGTGTTGTTAGTGGGTTCTCACAAACTACAGAGGCATAAGCCTTTACGAAGAGGTCGCCTCAGTGGCGCGGGCACAGTTTTAAAAAAGTGTATATTGCCTACGCCATGGACTTGACGGTTGCTGTATATAACGTGAACTCCGTGCCTAAGATGTTGGAAATGGCCAAGATCGTATACGGCTTTGGGTTGAAGCGGTTTGTGTTGATTAGGGTGTTCGGTGCCGCGGCACAACAGATAGGCGACTTGTTCAAGCTATCGTTTAAAATGGGGGGAGAGGTTCTCGTGTTTAACGACGTCCAAGACGCCGTTGACGTGCTGAAGCCAGACGTGGTGTACGCCTTGACGCGGCCCGATAGGGACGCCAGGCCTATTGAAAAGACGGAGGGGAGGGTCTTGTTGTTAGTACACGGCGCCGACCTCTCTTTTTCGCAGAGGGAGCTGCCTCAGGGGGCCTCGCTTGTATACGCAGTGCCCCGCGACATCGGCTCCACGGGGCAGCTCGCAGTTGCTCTTTACAAGCTTTTAATCAGCCCCGGACAGGGATTTTGATCTCCTCCTCTCTAACTTTCTTCGCCGTGATGGTCAAAACGCCGTTTTTATACAAGGCAGACACGGTGGAGGGGTCTATTTTCACAGGTAGGCGTATCAGCTTAGAGTATTTCCTCTCCCCGCGGGCGCCCTCTGCCCTTATAGCAGTGCCGTCTTTTGTCACTGAGAGCGCTATGTCGCTTGGCTCAAGGCCCGGCATGTCTATTTCAATGCGTATCTCCTCGGCCTCTTCTACTAGGCGGTAGTCCCTCTTCTCTTTTAGCTCCTCTAGGGCCTTTTGAATCGACTTCGTCACTTCTTCCATCGCCCTCTTGAACTCCTCCATGGCAAACTATACGGATCAGTTTTTATTTATTCTCTTCTGAAGGCTTTCCCTAACGCACGCGGGGGCTTTGCCCTCCCCACCACGCCGGCTACAATCAGCAGGGTTGCGATGTAGGGGATCATCCTCGTCACTTCGTATCTGGCGACCCCCAGCGTCTGCAACCAGTACGACAGAGCATCGAAGAATCCGAATAGGTATGCGCCGACTACTGCGAGGAGGGGGTTCCAGTTTGAAAACACGACGTTTGCCAGCGCTATGAAGCCGCGGCCTGCGGACAGCTCTTTAGTCACCACGGAGAGGTAGGCTAGGCTGAGGTAGGCTCCGGCCAGCGCAGTCAGCGAGGACCCCGCCACGGTGGCGTAAAACCTGACCTTGTTTACGTCGATGCCCATGTTGTAAGCCGCCTCGGGGTCCTCTCCACAGGCCCTAATTACTATGCCTAGGCGCGATTTCTTCAAGACGTACCACATAAACGACGCAGTCAGCAACGCAAAGAGGACAAGCGTCCAGGGCTCCGCCTTGGCCCACTCTGGCACCTGTTTATACCCAGCCACCCCCCAGTAGGCCTGTATGCCGTAGGCCACGGCGCCTGCGCCGAATAGGTTTATCGCCACTCCGCTAATAATCTGGTCGCCGGCTAGGTACGTTGCGACATATGCGTGCACCGCCCCCACCAGGGCGCCTACGGCCACGGCGGCGAGCAGTCCAATAAGCGGCCAGGCCCAGTCCGGCAACGAGGTCCTAGAGTGTAGAAAATCTACGAAGAGGGGGGCGGCCAGGGCGCCGAGTAGCATTATGCCCTCTAGGCCTATGTTAACCACTCCGCTCCTCTCTGTTAGTATCTCCCCTATGGAGGCGAGTAGTATCGGCACCGAGGCGAACAGCGCCTGTAACAACAACAAGACTATTATGTCGGTCATCTTCTAAACAACTGGACGGCGAGTAGTAAGATAATTACGCCTTGGATTACTCTTACAAATTCAAACGGCGTGCCTGCCTGTATCTGCATGTGCCTAGCGCCCTCTTGCAGAACTCCTAGAAAGACCCCCGCTAGTAAGACCCCAACCGGGTGGCCTCTTCCCAACATGGCGGCCGTGATGCCGTCGAAGCCCAGCCCGTAGACGTTGGCCAGGTTTCTCATCAAGCTATACGAGGGGGGTCTCGCCACTACTTGCAACACGCCGGCAGTTCCAGCGGCGACTGCCCCCACTATAAATGCCAGTAGTATAGACCTCTCGGGGCTTATGCCGTAGGACTTCGCCACTATTGGGCTGCGGCCGCTTATCGAAAGCCTAAACCCCCACACACTACGGGTTATAAACATGTAGACTAGTAAGACGAAGAGGTACGATATGGGTACTGCCAGGGTGAAGTCTGTGCCTGGGAGAAGCGGCGTGAGCCTAGCTTGTTCCGGCGTCTTTACAGACTCTTCTGGCTGCAGAGGGTTTGCAAAAACTGTTGACACCGCCATTATGGCTAGCCAATAGGCAATCCAGTTCATCATAATTGTGCTAATAACCTCGTTCACACCCCTGGACGTTTTTAAAACAGCCGGCGCCAACGACCAAGCAACGGCGAGGCCTACGCCTAGGACAAACGCGATGGGCAACGCCATAAAGTCTTTAAAGATGTAAGACGCCACGACCGCCCCCAGCGCGCCTATGTACACCTGGCCCTCTGCCCCTATGTTAAACAGCCCTGCCCTTAGCCCTACGGCGAAGGTGAGGCCAGTCAAGACGATGGGTGCTGAGAACGCCAGCGCCGACAGCAGATATACGTAATCGGTGAACGGAGTGACCAACATCGCGCTGTACGACGCCAACGGGTTATACCCCGACGCCCACATGGCGACCGCCCCTGCCACAAAGGCGACGGCTAAGGCGGCTAAGACGCCTAGTGTAGAGACCAAGTAGCCGCTCATAGTCCAGCCATTTTCCTCCCCACGTAGTCTAAGCTCATCTCCTCCGCCGGGCCTTGGGCCACCACTCTGCCTCTGTACATAACTGCAATAGTATCTGCAAGCTTGTAGGCCTCGTCTAGGTCGCTTGTGACTAGCAACACGCCTGCGCCGCTGTTCCGCGCCTTTATTAAAAGGCCGTGTACATACTCTGTAGTGGCCACGTCAAGTCCGCGGGTGGGCTGGTGGGCTATAATCAAGCCCGCGCCCCGGCTCAGCTCACGGCCTACGACAAGTTTTTGCTGATTTCCGCCTGATAGTTGCTTGGCTAAGGCCCGCGGGCCCGGCGCCAGTATGTTAAACTCTTTTATCAACTTGGAGGCGTACTCCTCGGCTTTTCTCCACGAGATTATCCCATATTTCGAAAAGCTGGACTCAAGCCCAATCGCCGCGTTTTCCACTAAAGTGGCGTCGAGTATAAGCGCCTTTCTCTGCCTGTCGTCTGGAATGTAGGAGTAGCCCCCGTGTATCTTAACAACCCCCCTCCTCTTCCTCAAGCCCACGATTGCTTCAACTAAATGTTCCTGCCCGTTCCCCTCTACCCCCACTACCGCAAGTATCTCCCTCTTCCTAACCCTAAGGCTGACTCCTTGCACCACCGCCCTGTCCCCCTCGTACACCCACAAGTCCTCCACTTCTAACACAGGTGTGTCGCCGGGTTTGCCCTCTCGCTTCACGCTTTCCACATCCAGCCTGCCGACCATGGCTTCTACTAGACTCTTTGTGTCAAAGGGCCTGGTAAACTCAGCCACTTTTAAACCCCGCCTTAAAACCGCCACTCTGTCTGCAATTTCTAACACTTCGGGGATCTTGTGGGTTATGTATACAATAGACTTCCCCTGTTGCTTCAACCTTCTTATTACTTGGAAAAGCGATTTTACCTCCGGAGGCGACAACACGGTGGTGGGCTCGTCGAGTATTAACAAGTCCGCCCCCCAGTACAGCGCCTTAACAATTTCAATCCTCTGCCGCACCCCGAGGGGGAGCTCCTCCACATCTCTGTCCCAGTCTATTTCAAACCCCAGCTCCTCCGCAATTTTAACAGCCCTCTGCCTCATCTGGGGAGAGGGGGGCGACATGCCGGCGCCTTCCAGCACCGCGACGTTTTCCAGAGCCGTCAACCCAGGGATTAGAGATAGGTGTTGGTGAACCATGGCGATGCCTAGCCTCAACGCGTCTCTTGCGCTCTTCGGCCGGACGAGCTTGCCGTCGACGTAGATCTCCCCAGAGGTGGGCTTATAGATCCCGGCGAGTATTTTCATAAGCGTCGTCTTCCCGGCGCCGTTCTCTCCCAAAAGGGCAAGGACCTCGCCTGGAAAAATTTCAAGAGAGACTCCCCTAAGGGCGTGTGTGCCGTCAGAAAAAACTTTGTGTATTTCTTTAAGCTGTACCCTCATTGAGAGGCTACGCCTAGGCCAAGCTGCTTCCTTAAGTTGTTCACCTCGTCTTGGGTGGTGGGCAGGGGCACCTTCTCCTTGCCGTTGACGATGTCTTGTTTAAGGGCGTCTACGGCCTCCCAGACCCAGCTTGGGATTTTTGACCTCATTTCTCTTACCGTGTTTACAATAGTCTGAGCGTCGCTTGCCTTTACGGCCCCTGCGCTTACCCCAATTTGGATGAATTGTTGCAAGTCGTCTAAGGTGCTTACAGACACGCCGCCTTCTTTAAGGCCTAGTTCTAAGACGCCGCCTTTAAAAGTGCCCTTGACAACCATCTCCGCGGCCTTGTAGACGCCTACATCCACTCTCTTCATCATAGAGGCCAGTATAAAGCCAGGCTTTATGTAGTCCTGGTCCGCGTCGACGCCTATTGCAAACGGCGGTCCCATGTTTCTACCAGCTTTTTTCCCCGCCTCAGCCACAGCTTCAAAAACCCCCAGCCCTGTGGCGCCCGCCGCTTGATAGATCACACAAGCTCCACGCGCCAGCATGACCTCGGCGGCATACTTGCCCTTCGCGGGGTCGTTGAAGGAGCCGGTGTATATGGAGTAAATGTCGAAGCGTATGTCTCTTCCAAACTTCTGCTTTATGTACCTCTCAGCCCACCTGACCCCGTAGGCGTACCCAATTTCGAATTTCCACAAGACGGGTATCTCCATGCCGAGCACTATCCCCACCTTAGTACAGTTGTAGTAGTACGCCGTCAATGCCGCCAAGGCGCCTACCAACGCAGACCCCTCGTTTTCTCTGTACAACACAGACAAGACGTTAGGCCTGTCGGGGACGTTTCCGTCGATAATTGCGAACTTGGCGTCTGGGTACTCCTGCGACACCTGCTTCACCGCGTCTGTCATCAAGAACCCCACAGCCACCACCAGCGCCGCGTCCCCAGAACGCACAGAGGCCCTCAGGTTCGGAACGTAGTCGTCCTGAGTTTTGCTTTGGACTTCTCTAAGTTGGAGGCCGAAGTCTTTCGCCGCCCTCGAAGCGCCGAGGTAGGCCATGTCGTTAAAAGATAGGTCCCCCCTGCCGCCGATGTCGTAAATTACGTAGATAGACTTCTGAGGAGGTTGCGTAGCGGACGGCTGAGTGGTAGTAGACGGCCGTTGGGCTGGTTGTTGTAAGGCAAATAACGCCGCCAGGACCACCACTATTGCCACCACTACCCCAATCCAAATTTTCGAATTCATGTATACACGTTCTCAAGCCTTTTTATCAGTTCTACGTAATACGTAGCCCGCAACCGCGCCTAGGGTAAAAAACGTGGCCCAGAAGGCTAGCCAGAGGATTATAAATATGGGGAACATGGCTACGAAACGCGCCGCGCGGACGTAGTCCGCAGAGAAGTAGTAGACAAACACCAAGGCGGCTGGTATAAGCACCACGGCGGGCGATAGGAAAAGGTCTCTCCTCTTAGAGGCTGCTAGGCCGTAGAGGACGCCGCCGGCGAAGGGAAGGACCGCCGCGTTGACCCAGTGCACCGGTACTAAAAACCCCAACAGAGGCGTCAATACGCCTATGTACTTAACCCACCTTGACATACTCTCCCCTCACCCAGGGCATGTACAACGCCTCGTATAGAGGGCTAAGCGGGTCTCCGTCCGGCCCGCCGGGCAACATCATATACACGCCTTCTCCAAAAGCCACGATAAACCTCACGCTGGGGCCTTGCGATACTCTAAACCCGGGGGCCACGTTTACAGTGAACCAGCTGCCCGGCGCCTCAAGAGGCTTGTAGTTTAGTTGCGGAAGGGCGGAGCCCAGGACGTGCTCAATGTCGTATACGTGCATCTGCCCCCACGTCGAGGAGATTTTTAAAGACTGGGCTGCCGCGAGCTCCACGACGGACCTATTTACATAACCCCTCTTGACCGCCTCTAACGTCACTTCAAAAGGCATGAAAGTCGTGGCGTTGTACCTCCCCCACACGAGGCTTTGCAACGTGTATACAAAAACTGCATAACGCGCCGCGGTGACGGAGTCTTGGCGCATGGAGCAGTCCCACTTTTTAAACTCGTCGAGTAGAGCCCTGCCGCTCTCGCCTCCGTATGCGTCCAATAGCTGCAAGACGTCTCTACAAGAAATGTCGACGGTGTCCAGCTGGATTTTCTTAACGTCGTCCGCTGTAATTTTGCCGCGGGAGGCGGCGAGCGTTAACAACTCTACTATCCTGTCGTGGCGATATCTGTCAGCCCACCTCCACTGTAGGTATATGTTTGAATCCGCCACCTTGTTATTTGCAGTGGCTAAAAACGGCGGGTTGACGTAGTTTAAATACTCGGGGAGCCAGACTAGGCGCGTCCACTCCCCCTCCCCCCTCGACCCGTTGAAAGGCAGATACCCCCCTTCTCTCACTGGGAAGTAGCCGCTTGCGAAATACGCCACGGTTCCATTAGCGTCGGCGTACACTGTGTTTTGACTCGGCGTTACGAAAAACCTAAGCGCGTCTAAGAACTCCGCCAAGTTCTTAGCCTTGTCCATTCCGTAAAGCGCCAGGGCCTCTAGAGTCACGTTGTTTCCAAGCCACCTCATGGCGTACTTCCTCCCCCCAAACTCCACCACGGGGCCGTGGACTGTCTCTAACACCTCCACGCTCCTCTCACTACACCTGTTGTCGACGTCGCATATCTTAAACACCTCTACCCTCTTGCCTGCCTCAACCCAAGACCCGTTGTAAAAATACCTCGTCCCATTCCACACGTAGTAGTAGTAGTCAATAACGTCGACGCCAGTGTTGGTAAACCCCCAAGCCACGTGGCCGTTGGTGCCTATCACCACCACAGGCGTACCGGGGAAGGCCACGCCCACTACGGAGAAGCCCGGCGCCTCCACACGTTGAAATATCCACACAGGCGGGACAGACAGCGACAGGTGGGGGTCGTTGGCGAGTATGGGCATCCCCGTGGCTGTATACGCAGGCGAGATGACCCAGTTGTTACTAGCGCCTACCAGCTCCCACATTGAGAATGTCACTTTTTTAGGCAGAATCGGCGTGTTTACGGCTCTAGGCAACGCCAATTCTAACACCCAAGGCCCGGCGGCTTTTACCAACTCGTACAGCTCTAAGTCCTCCTCTCCTCCGCTGAGCGACCAAGCTATTAACTTATTTATGGCGAACGTGTCCACGGGGGTCCAAGGCTCCGGCCTCTTCCCAAGCACTAAGTACTCGAAGATGGGCGGGTTCTGAGAAAGGTAGTCGTTCACGCCACGTACATACTCCTCTACCAGCGACGCGTATTCCGGGTAGCGAGACTTTACATATTCCCAAGTCTTCGTAGCTGAGATATACAGCCCCCTAGTCCTAAAGTACACGTCGGTGCCCAAAGCCGCGGGGCCCACCAACTCCGCCAGCCGTCCCTCGGCCACCCGCCTCAAGACGTCCATTTGGAAAAACCGGTAATACGCATGCGCGTAGCCAAGTTTATAAAACGCCTCTCTCTCATCCCCAGCCCTAATTACCAATACGTAGTTTTCAAACGGGGCAGGCGGCGGGGGGCGGGACACCGCCTTCAAAGGGCCGTAAAAGGGGTCGGCGAACCGGAAGTACGATGGCGGGATAAACAAAACTGAGAGAATTAAAAAAAGGAAGACTAGTATCAGCAGGACGCTCTTCATAAATTTTAACTTTGAGCATTTTTTAAAATAGTGACGAAGCTTACAAGGTCTGACTGGTGAAGACGGCTGAGCAGCTGAGCCATTTAAATACGGGAGAAAAACGTTAAGACATGGACTACAGCATAGAACACGCCAGAGTCAAAGAACAAGTCGAAAAGGCTCAGTGCGCCGCACAAAACCCGCAAGACTTGGCGAACTGTATAGTCGAACAGATTAAAGCCTTGGGCTACGCCCCCTCTAAGGTGCACCTACTAGACGCAAACGTGGACCCAGTGGAGAGGCCCGAGCAGACGAGGTTTATACGAATTGAGGCCTCCCGCGCCGGCGACAAGAACATACACATTTTTACATTCGCCGTGCTCCGCCCCGGCGGCGTATATAAGGCCCTCTGGCTTCAGTCAGCCGTCGTAGAGAAGTAATGGAGACAGTCCGAGAAAGGATTATCAAAGTCCTTTTAGAAGCTAAGGAGCCCCTCACAGTGCACCAACTACAAGTGCTCGTCGGCACAGACCTAAGGCCAGACGAGCTATACGACGAACTTGAACATGTAAAAAAGACTTTGAAACGACAGGGATACAAGCTGGCCTTTGTGCCGGCCAAGTGCAAGAACTGCGGCTATGAATTCCGCGACAGGGAGAGGCTGAAAAAGCCGTCTCGTTGCCCGCAGTGCAAGAGCGAGAGGATCGAGCCGCCGAGGTTTTACGTCACTTCTTTTTGAACTTCTTAGGCCTCAGGTTCCGCGACCTGCACCTTCTGCACTTCTCGGCGTCTGGGGGGTTCCTGGCGCCGCACTCTCTACAAATCTTGTACTGGAAGCGGTGTTCCATTACGATGGCCAGCTTCTCTGGGTCGAGGGTGATTGGCATAGTGGGGTTGATCTCTTCGGTATATATATTTAAAGCCGTGGCTAGGGGCTATCGTGTCCTCTTCGCTTCTGGGCATTTCCAAGGAGGGCGAGGAGTTCTACGTCCTTAACGTAACTGAAAACTATAGGGCCCGTCTAGTAAACTGGTTTGGCTCCGTAGAGGAGCGGATCGCCTCGTCTTTAAAGGCTGGCAACTCTGTTGCGCTTATTGGGCCTCACGGCGTCGGCAAGTCTGTCTTGGCGAGGTATGTAGCCGCCAGACTTGTAGGCGAGTTCTACGCAGTGATAGACTTGGGAGTCGACGTTGTTACTTTTGACAGTTTGTTAGAGATGCTACACGAGGTTCCGCACGCGGTGGGCTTCTACGACCCGCTGGGAATCACTTTCTACGACAACCCGATGGTACCCCGCGCGGAGCTCGCCTCTCTGTGGATGGAGAAGTGTAGCTCTGTGCTAGACCGCGCGCTTTATTTAACCACTAGGGACGTGCCCACTTTGTTGGTCCTGCCCTACTCCCTATACCAGTTCTCGCCTTGTAGAGACCGCGTTGAGAAGACTATGCGCGTCATAGACTTTGGGGAGTACTTAAGGCACGTAGACGTGGCGGCCGTTGCGCAGGCAGTCTTTGTCTCACACTCCTCTGCCCTCGGCTGCAAGTCGCCGCAGGCAGGGCCGTATATAGAATATGTGCTTAGCAGACACGGAGACTTCAGCGGCGTGTTGCCGCTGGCGGTGTACGGCGCGAAGATTTATGCAAGAAATAGGTGCGCCCGCCTCGCCCCTGAGGACCTCTACAAGAAGGCGTTGGAGGAGCTGTCTCTCCTGTACTACCAGCTCTACAAAACGTTGTTTTTCCCCACGTGTGGCAAATCTTGCGAAGTGGCGCCTGCCCTCTGGCTGAGCCTGAGGGGAGAGCACCTGCCCGCAGAGGTGGCGCGTCTACTGCCCCATGCGCAGCAGATATCTAGGCGGCTCTCGATTCTAAACAAAATAACGCTTACCACAGACCTGGCGAAGTTGATTAGAGAGGAGGTGTTAGAGGAGCTCAGAGAGCTGTACGACGCAGGCGAGGCTGACTTATCCATAAAGTGGGCCTCTTCGCCGAAAGAGAGCGTGGTAACTGAGGCGTTGAAAATAACGCTACGTCGAGACGCATGCGCCTCACACGTGGAGAACGTAACTTCGCACATCAGGACTATTTACAGAGGCCTACTTACGCTGCGCCCGGAGCTAGTTGTAAAGTTCGCAGAGGCCTTGGCCAACGTCG
This sequence comes from Pyrobaculum sp., assembly GCA_038879095.1. Taxonomy (GTDB): domain Archaea; phylum Thermoproteota; class Thermoprotei; order Thermoproteales; family Thermoproteaceae; genus Pyrobaculum. The sequence goes on from JAVZUI010000002.1 coordinate 87,632, forward strand.
CTACGGGGCGCTTTGGCTTCTGTAGCGAAGAGGTGGGCAACTATCTTTGCCACGGCGAGGCGACTACTCCAGTGATACTAGAGGCGCTGAGCCAGGGGAGGAGGCTGACTTTGGAGTTTCCATCCGCCCTGCCCCAGGGCTGTACAGACGACGCCGACGTGTTAGTAGTCCTCGCGTTGCAAGACGCGAGGAGGGCCTCGATGCAATGTGTAGAAAAGTTCGCAGAGACGCTATACGGCCAGGCCAGGGCCCGGCAAGACGCGTTATCCATATTTTACAAATTGTTTAGAGACTATGTAGAAGTGGCCGTCGAGCGCGGGTCTCCTCGTACGCTACGCCTAATAGCCCTGGCGCACTACGTCTCTAAGCCTCCCCGAGAGGCCGCCGCCGTGTTGAGAGACCTCGTCTCCTTCGCCGTCTCTTACTCCGACTACAAGACTGCGGAAATCGCCCTGGCGTCTCTCGCCAAAATTTTGCCCGAAGAGGCGTTGGCGGCGTTGCCCAGTTGCGACTGCCCCTACCTACACGTCGTCTCACGCCTCCACATAGCTCGTTCCTACTACGAGGCCGGCAAGGCCCTGGAGGCGGTCAAGATTTTAGAAGACCTACTAAACGACATCTACGCCAAGGACCCCAGGTTTGAGTACACCCAGTCGCTTGTTGAGGAAATAGAAGAATTATACAAAGAGGCGGCTCTGGAGGGCATCACAATATGACTTTTACAAGGTCCCGCGGGTCGTCCTTGAGGGCGGATATGTAGTACACCTCTCGGGCCCCCACAGCGGAGGCTATTTCGTCCGCCTCGATTTGAAAACCGAGCTCTCTCGCCAAGTCCATCTTGTTGCCGACCACGGCTAGGCGCTTAAAGGGCTTTATGCCTCTGTCAAGCAGTCCGCTGTGTATCTCAACCAAGGCCTTCAGCGTGTCGTACTGCAACACGTCGTACATGTACACAGCCTTGTCGACGTAGAAAGACCACATCCTGGCGAAGTTTTGCACCACCTCGAAGACGTACTGCCCCGGCACGTCTATTAAGTTGACCTCTCTATTCGACAGGTAGAGGCGGTATATGCCAGGCCTAAGAGTCACAGTGGGCCTAATAGAAAGGCCCATCAGCCTGTAGGCAAGCGTGGTCTTTCCGACGCCTCCGACGCCCAGGAGCACCACAATGTGACGCACGCCTCTAATTCACCACGTTTATATAAAACAACCGTCGTGACTAGAAACCGTTAAGTATATATACACAATGCAAAATTGCAGCCATGAACCCGGTAGGCAGGTTGGCGCTTTGGATTGTACTATACGTGGTGGTGATGGCAGTGGTACAGGCAGTATTTCAATACCTGTCCGGCATCAAAGAAATACCACAGCTACAACAGGCAATGAACTATAAAGTTTATGTAGACATACTGCTCTCTCTATTCTTCGGCTGGCAAATCGTCAAGGCTTTCGCCGACATAATCGCCACGCCTGTGGCGAAAAAACAAGGCGAGACAGCCGGCAGAGCCGTCTCAAACTTGATTAAGCTGTTAGGTATAGGCGCGTTGGTGGCCTCAATCGCCGGAGCCGTGTCAGGAGGCGCCGCCGCGGCGGCCCTCGGAGGCTTCATAGGCCTTGTAATAGGCTTCGCCACGCAACAGGTGCTAGGCCAAGCAGTGGCCGGCACGTTCCTACTATTAGCCAGGCCGTTTAAAATAGGCGACAAAATAGTGGGGGCCGGCCAAGAGGGCGTCGTCGAGGACATCTCCGCCATGTACACAGTGATCAGAGACGCAGAGGGCAACAAGATCCTGGTCCCCAACAACCAGCTGATCGGAAGCGTGTTGAAGATAAAGAAGTCCTAACTTTTTTCAATAAGAATCTCCACCTCCCAGTTTTCCCTCGGCACCACCACGGCCAGAGCCGGCCTCATGCCAATTTTCTCCAACACCTGCTGTCTTTTCTGCAGAAACATCCACTTTTTACGAAGCTTAGCCTCTACAGGCCGTATGGTTGTCTTCACCTCGACGTGGTAGATCGCCTCCCCCTCTAGTAGGAGGAAGTCGACTTCTCTCAACGTGTCGATGACCAAAGCCGCCAGCTCGGCGTTTTCTAAGTTTTTAAAGATCGCCCTGGCCGCCTCCACCTCGGCGTTGTTAAACATCTCCCACCCCCTTAACAACGTGGGCTCTGCCCCTTTTCTCACGTAAGCCTCAAGCTCGGCGAGGCCGAGGTATAGGAGGTACTCATAACTGCCGTCGACGTCTCTTCCCACGTACCTAACCACGCCGCGGGGCGGGTCGACGAGTACTGCGTACTCTCCGTCGTCGACCACGGGGACGTACCACGACTTGTGGATAGGCCAGCGGCTCGTGACGTGCCTAGAGACTACGCCGCCGAGGCGCTCCTGGGGCAGACGCGCGCTCCTCGGCCTCAGCGCCCTTGCGGAGTACATGCCTTCGAGCAACATGGCCACCGCCTCGCCCCGCGCGGCGTCTGGAAAGGCCTTTGCAAATATCCTCTCCCCCAAGTATCCAATCTCAGCCCCAAGGTCTTTCAAGAGGTTTACCCTCAACGTGTTGAAAAGCGCGCCGATTTTTTCTACATAACGTTTAACATAGCGGCGTAGCCGCATCTATATACTTATATATATGTCGATTCAAAGAGGCGTGGCGTCTAAACTACTAGACCCAGAAAGCGTCGCCGTGGTCGGCGCCTCGCCGAAACAGGGAAGCGTGGGATACGTCATACTAGAAAACATGGTCACGAGGTTCAAGGGGAGGACGTACCCCGTGAACCCGAAATACGACGTGGTAGAGCTCTGGGGGAGGAAGATAAGGTTCTACAAGTCGCTTCTAGAAATCGAAGACGCGGTAGACGTAGCCGTGATCGCCACGCCGGCCCCCACGGTGCCCAAAGTTGTGGAGGAGGCGGGGATGAAGGGGGTCAAGGCGGCGATTGTGATAAGCAGCGGGTTCGCAGAGGCGGGCAACGTAGAGCTGGAGCAGTGGCTCAGAGCCGTCGCCAAGCAGTACGGCATCAGGCTACTCGGGCCCAACTGCATCGGGGTGTACAACGCCTACACCAACTTCGACACTCTGTTCCTCCCAGCAGAGAGGGCGGGGAGGCCGCCCCCCGGCCCGCTAGCCTTAATTAGCCAAAGCGGCGCGGTGGCGGCCGCCATCATGGACTGGGCCGCCAGGAGGAGGATAGGCCTGGGATTCGTGGCCAACTACGGCAACAAGGCGGACGTAACCGAGGTAGAGCTTCTGGAGACGTTCGCCGAAGACCCCAGGGTGAGGGTCATAACTATGTACATAGAGGGCTTTAAGTACCCCGGCGAAGCGGCCCGCTTTCTAGAGGCGGCCAGGAGGGTGGCGCCGAAGAAGCCGATAGTGGCCTACAAGGCGGGGAGGGGCGGCGCGGCGCAGAGGGCAGTGAAAAGCCACACGGCGGCCATGGCGGGCACTTACGAGATGTACCACGGCTTGTTTAAACAGGCCGGGATCATAGAGGCCTCTTCGGTGAGGGAGATGTTCGACATGGCAAAGGCCCTGGCCGTCCAGCCCATCCCCAGGGGGAAGAGGGTGCTGGTGGTGTCAGACTCGGGGGGCATGGGAATCCAGGCCGTCGACGCCTTGGAGTCCCTCGGCCTAGAGGTGCCGGAGGTGCCTGAGAGCGTCGCCAAGGAGCTGAGGAGAGAGCTCCTGCCCTTCGCCGCAGTGTCCAACCCAATCGACGTCACTGGGAGCGCCACAGACGAGCACTACAAAATTGTCCTAGACGCCCTCCTCCCCACGGCCTTTTTCGACATGGCGCTGGTGGTGACTTTAATGCAGGTGCCGGGCCTTACGAAAAACTTGGCCGAATACGTAATAGACGCGAGGAGGTACGGAAAGCCCATCGTAGTGGTGAACTTCGGAGGAAGCGAGCTCGTGCAGAGGTTCGAAGAGACGCTAGAAGACAACGGAATACCCACATACCCCACCCCAGACAGAGCGGCCAAGGCCCTCTGGGCCTTGTATAAATACTCAGAAGTGAGGAGGAGGCTATGACCCACCCAATTGTCGCAAAGGCTCTGGCGGAGGCCAGGGCAAAGCTGGGAGAAGACGAGGCGCTAGAGCTGTTAAGAGCCTACGGGATACCGGTGCCCGAATACGCCGTCGCCCACGACGAAGAGGAGGCGGTAAAAGCCGCGGAGCAGTTAGGCTACCCCCTTGTGGCCAAGGTAATATCGCCCCAGATCATACACAAGACCGACGTAGGCGGAGTAGTCCTAGGCATAAAAAACGCAGAGGAGGTGAGAGCCGCCTGTAGACAGATAAGAGAAGTCGTAAAGAAGGTGCCATACGCAGAGCTAAAAGGCGTGCTGATCCAGAAGATGGTCCCCAAAGGCGTCGAGCTGATAGTAGGTACGACGTACGACGAGATCTTCGGCCACGTAATACTCTTCGGCCTCGGCGGCATATACACAGAGCTCTACAAAGACGTGTCGATGCGCATAGCGCCGCTCGACGAACAAGACGCCTGGGAGATGGTAAGGGAGGTAAAAGCATACAGACTTTTGACCGGGTTCCGCGGAACGCCGCCACGCGACGTGCCGGCCGTAGTCGACATACTGCTGAAATTCTCCCGCCTAGTCCAAGAAAACCCAGAAATACGAGAAGCCGACCTAAACCCAGTAATAGCACTAGAAGAGGGCAAAGGCGCCTACGTAGTAGACGCCAGGTTCATCCTCCAACTAACATAACCACGACGCCTACCCCGCCCCGCGGCGTCACCAAGAACAAAACAGGGCCCAACAGCCAGCCCCCCAACGCGCGTCGGGGAC
>JAVZUI010000003.1:0-89248 GCA_038879095.1 Pyrobaculum sp.
CCTACTCCAGGGCTGTGTTCGACGGCTTAGGCCTCTCTAAGGTCGTCCTCCAATGCGGCCTAGATAGGCGGGAGGCATACGTAAAACCGGAGAAATGCGTAGAATTGCCAAAAACGTGGATACACATAAGAGGCGAAGAAACACAGCCACCACAAAAAATCAACTGCGAATAAAACTTTACCAGCCAATTGGGCAAGGCCAACGCCGAGGTTCTTAGTCGGTCTACCTAATTACCTCATCCCTGGGGGCGCCCGGGGGCAGATAGGGGGTCGTCGCGGTCTTCTCTTATAAAAGCGGCGGCGGTCCCCTCCTCCACCTCTGCGTGTCTGCGGAGGATCTCCCTGACCTCTTGTAGCGCCTTTAGTTTTTCGTAGTATCTTACCCGCTGTTCTAAAAAGGCGACGATTTCCGCCCTCCAGTCTACGTCTAGTCTGCGCATCCTCTCTTTAAGGTTTTTAGGTATCCTAATACTCAACACCGCGCTCACATTACCCCGCGCGCACGCGTATTTAAGCCTTGTGTGTACGGCGTCTTTATCTCGTCAGGGCGGATTCCGCCCACTTGATGTCTATTCGCTGGGGGTATTCGCCGGTGAAGCAACCGTAGCACGCGTTTTGTCCTATCACCTGTCTAAACTTCTCTAGCGATATGTAGCGGAGGGTGTCGGCCCCGATGAAGAACTTGACCTCTTCCACAGAGCGGGCGTGTGCGATTAGCTCTCTGCGGGTGGGGAAGTCCATGCCGAAGAAGCAGGGGTATTTGATGGGGGGCGAGGCGATTCTTACGTGGACCTCCGAGGCCCCCGCCTCTCTCAGCATCTTCACCACTGTCTTTATGTTGGTGCCTCTGATCAGCGAGTCGTCCACCAGCGCCACCCGGCGCCCCGCCACTGCGTCCTTCACCACCCGGAAGGCGTCTCCGGGGCTTCTCGCATGGGGAGGTGTGATGAATATGCGGCCTGCGAATCTGCTCTTCACCACGGCGTCCACCAGAGGTTTTTGAAGCGCCTCGGCATAGGCAGACGCCGCCACCCTTGCCGTCTCGGGGACGTAGGTCACTACGTCCACGCGCCCCGCGGCGTCTTCCTCCTCCGCCAGCGCGCGGCCCAGGGCCCTCCTCACAGAGTACACAACCCTGCCGCCCAGCTCTGTGGCGTTGTGGGCGAAGTATACGTACTCCAAGGCGCACAGCCTCTCTGCGGCGTTGCCCAGGCGCCACGTTGACAGCTTCCTGCCGTACAGCACCGCGACCCCGGGGGCCAGCTCGGCGCCGCCGTCTAGCGCAACCGATTCAGACGCCGCCGCGAAGCCTCCGTGGTAGTGCCTCACAGACAGAGGCCGGACCCCCCTGGGGTCTCTGACGGCCAGTAGCCCCCACGGCGTGAGCGCCAGCAACGACGCGGCGCCGACGATTTTTTGGTATACGTGCGCCACCCCCTCCTCAAGGCCCGCCTCCCAAATCGCCTTGGCTAGGGCGTGGGCGAGGGCCTCTCCGTCGAACTTAGCCACTCGGTGGAGTTGCCGGTAGTTGACCACGGTGCCGTTGAAGACCACGGCGATCTCCAAGTCTCTGTACTTGGCCAACACCGGCTGCAGAGACTCTCCGTAGGGCCCCGTGGTGCTGTACCTAGTGTGTATGAGTGCCCCCTCTGCGTCCGGCGGCGGGCGCCCGAAGCGAACCTCCCCGCCCTTGGCGTGGGCGTAGCCCACCCCCTCGTGCCCCCTGTGCAACAGCCACGGCTCCATCTTCTCCACAAAGGCGGCGGCGTCCTCTCCCCAGGCGCCGCCTATGCCGCACATATCACAGGTCGAGGCGCATCAAGTTTTTCAACTCCTCCACCCCCCTCCTGTACACCACGGAGGAGCCGCACCTCACGACAAGCTCCTCGCCTCCTGCCTCCCCTATCTTCACCCCCGGCCCCGACTCGCCTGCAGTGACGAACCTCCCGTTCGACTCTGAGAAGAGCAGGAAGTCGAGCCTCGTTGTTTCTGAGGGGGCCTTGCAGACGTCCACCTCGGCGCCCACGCCGCTGTTCACGGCCATCTTTGCCAAAGCCGCCGCTAGGCCGCCCAGTCCCACGTCCGTGGCCTTTTTAGGCCTCCAGGTCTGGACCAGCTCGACGATCTTCCTCTCGGCGCCGTAGTCCACAGATGGGGGCGCCCCCGCCACCACGCCGTGGACTCTGCTCAAGTACTCGCTGCCGCCCACCTCCCCCCTGGTCACTCCCCACACGAACACCCCGTCGCCGTCCTCCCACTCAGCCCTCGCCGCCCTCCCCACGTCGTCTATTCTGCCGAGGACCACCACGGCGACGACGGGCTTGACGGCCCTCCCCTCGTACTCGTTGTAGAGGCTCACCTTGCCCCCCACGACCGGCACCCCCAGCGCCTGGGCGGCCTCGGCGAGGCCCTCCACCCCCTCTGTAAACTGCCAGTACACCTCAGGCCTGGCGGGGCTGCCCAGGTTGATGGAGTCGACGGCGGCAAGCGGGACCCCGCCGGCCACGGCCACGTTTCTATACGCCTTGACGAAGGCGTTGGCGGCCCCCAGCCTCGGGCTGAGGTAGGTGTAGCGGGGGTTGGCGTCGCCCTTGACCACCAGCCCCACGTCCCCCAGCTCGTACAGCTTAACCACTGCGGCGTCCCCCTCGCCGGGCTTCACAGCGGTCCTCACCCCCACGTCGAAGTCAAACCTCTGGTAAATCGCCTCTTTCTTCGCCACGTTTGGCGACGAGAGGACGAGGTCGACGGCCTTCTCCAGCGGCGGCTCTGGGACCTCCGGCAAGGGAGGCGGGTCGTAGGGCCTCCTCGGCCACTCCACCTCCGGCGCCTTTGCGGCGAGCCAGGTGGGGACGTCGGCCACCACCTCGCCCCTCCACTTAAAAACGACGCGGGGCTCTTTCACAAAGCGGCCCACCACGGAGTACGGCACGTCGTATTTCTCCAGGAGAGATTTGACGCATGGCCACTTCTCCTCAGAGACGACGAAGACGAGCCTCTCCTGGGTCTCGCTGGAGACAGCCTCGACGGGGCCCATCTCCGAGTCCCACATGTGCAACCTGTCAAGCTCCAACAGGAGCCCCAGGCCAAACCACTCGGAGAGCTCCGCCGCCGCCGTGGAGAGCCCGCCGCCCCCCAGGTCTTTGATGTACTTCACGCACCTCCTCGCCTCCTGCACTAAGTCAATTAGGCGCTTGCCCATGAGGGGGTCCGCCACCTGCACCGCGCCGAGGTCCTCCTCCTCGGTCAGCGTCTTGCTGGCGAAGGCCGACCCGCCCAGGCCGGTCTTGTCGGCGCCGAGGCCCACTACGACGAATAAGTCGCCGGGCTCCACCCCGCCGGGGGGGACCTCGTCCGCCTTGACGACTCCGACGCACGTGGCCAAGACGATGGGGGTGTAGGTAAAAGACTCGTCGAACCAAGTCTCGCCCCCCACCACGGGGACCCCCACTCTGTTGCCGTAGTCCGAGATCCCCTTCACCACGTTCTGCGCAATCCACCTGGCGTGGGGGTGCCCCGGCGGGCCGAAGTGTAGGTTTACTAAAAGAGCCACCGGCTTGGCCCCCACGGTCAATATGTCGCGTATAATGCCTCCCACCCCGGTGGCGGCCCCGTTGTACGGATCCACGGCGCTTGGGTGGTTGTGAGACTCAATTTTAAAAGTGGCGTAGACCCCCGGCGCCACCTCCACCAGAGGCGCGTCTGTGCCCGGGCCTTTTACCACCCACGGCGCCTTAGATGGCAACTTCTTCAACCATCTCCGCGTAGACTTGTAGCTACAGTGCTCAGACCAGTGAGAGGTGAAGAGGGCCAGCTCCACCTTGGTGGGCTCCCTGCCGAGGCCCTCTCTAATAGCTCTAAGCTCACTCTCGGAGAGAGCCATGTGGCGTAGACCACTCCACTTTTTAAATTTAATAGACTACTTATTACAACAACACTGGAAAGAGAGGCGAGCACGCTGTCTGCAATTAAGTAAACACTTAAAACAGGCAGGCGTGTTAATTTAACAACAGGCTTAAAGACAATGATGAGTTCGGTTATGGTGGCGTGGTTATTTTTAAGAGAACGTTAAAATACTAGAAACATCTCCAAGACGTGATCTTCGCCGTATACGTCAACGTGACTTACAAACCAGCGGTGAGAGAGCCGGAGGGGGAGACAATCTCAAAAGAGTTGTTAGAACGCTTCGGCCACCAGGTGAAGGTCAGGGCTGGGAAATGCCTAGTGATGTACATCGACGCCTCTACGCCAGACGAGGCCGCCGAGAAGGCTTTGAAAATCGCCCGCGAGGCGAGGCTGGGGAACCCCAACGTACACGTCGTCGAGGTGGTGAAGGTAGCGGAGGCATGATCGCAGTTTTGAAATTCCCCGGCACAAACGGCGACTTGGACGTGTTGAGGGCCCTGCAACTAGCGGGGCTGAGGGGAGAGGTGGTGTGGCACAAGGACTACACGCCGGGCAGATACGACGCAGTGGTGATCGCCGGGGGGTTTAGCTACGGCGACAGGCTGAGGGCGGGGGCAATCGCCGCCGCGACGAAGGCCGTGGACTACGTGAGAGAGGACGCGGAGAGGGGGGTCCCCGTCTTGGGCATTTGCAACGGCTTCCAAATCCTGGTGGAGGCAGGCCTTCTACCCGGCGTCCTCCTCCCCAACGACCCCCCCGGGTTTATAAGCAGGTGGATCCCCGTCAGGGTGGTGGACAACGAGACTCCCTTCACCTTGCTGTACGAGAGGGGCGAGGTGGTTTACATGCCGGTGGCGCACGCAGAGGGGAGGTACGTCCCCACAGGGCCCTACAGGGCGGCGTTCCGCTACGTGGAGAACCCAAACGGCTCCGTCGACGACGTGGCTGGGGTAGCCGGCGGAGGCGTGGTGGGCCTCATGCCCCACCCGGAGAGGGCGGTGGACCCCCACGTATCGCGCCGAGGCGTGGGGGGGCTGAAGCTGTGGCTCAGCCTCAAGACTTGGCTGAGGACTTGAAGTACTCTACAATTTCCTTCAGGAGTGGTATGTTGTAGGCGATGTCCCTCAGGGCCAACACGCCGTAGAGCTCGCCCCCCTTCGTCACAATGACCCTCCTCACGTTGTTGGCCTTCATTAAGAGGAGGGCCTCCCCCACGTGCGCCTCGGCGTCAACAGTCACCAGCAGCTTCGCCATCACCTGAGAGACTGGGGTGTCGGGGCTCAGCCCCATCACGTAGGCCTTCAACAAGTCCCTCTCCCCCACGATGCCCAGCGGCCTCTTGGGGTTGGCGGGGTCTACCACCACCACGGAGCCGACGCCCTTCTTCAACATTATCTCGGCGGCCTCCCTCACGGGCGTGTTCGGCGTCACGGCGACCACGTCTGTGCGCGCCACGGCGGCGACTTTCACAATTGGTAGTACTAGAAGGTACAAAAATCTTGTTTCCACTGAAAAGGCTATACGATTTTATATACCAAAATATAGAGAGACGTGGGCACTAAGTGGATTGCCCGCGCCGAGCGGTATAGGCAATTGAGCGAGGAGTTTTTCCACAGAGGCTTCTATCCGGAGGCTTGTTTTTTCGCCCAGCAAGCCGCCGAGTTTTACCTAAAGGGCAGGCTTGTGGAGCTCGCCGGCATTAGGCCGTATACCCACTCAATTTTACACCTCTTGAAGTTGCTGGCCCAGGTGGGGGGGTTGCAGTTGGACGACGCCATGGTTAAATGCGCCAAGTATCTGACGGAGCAGTACATCGGCTCCAGATACCCCGACGCCAGGATGTTGGAGTACGACAGAGAAGACGCCGAGGAGTGCCTCAGGTGCATGTCTGCGATTTTGGGCCGTGTTTAGAGAGGTTTTTCTGGAGGCTCACAGACAGGCGGAGGAGTGGATTAAGGCGCTCTGCGCCGGGGGGTACACGGTGGTGCTCTTCGGCTCTAGGGCCCGGGGGGAGGCGAGGATCGACAGCGACTGGGACCTCGTGGTCGTCGGCGAGAGGCCGCCGCCGGAGCCGCCACACGACTTAGTACAGGCGCATTTCGCCACGGCCGACGAGGCGAGGAGGCTCATCGCACAGTTCAACACCCTGTTTGTAGACGCCTTCTTCGAGGGAGTCCTATTGTGCGGCGACGAGGGGCTGTTCCAAGAGCTCAAGGCGCGGGCCGCGGAGGCGACGCGGGGCTACGTGAAGACTAGAGAGGGGTGGATTCCGCAAGCCCTGGCTCCTTAGCCTTTACTTTCTTATATGTAAATAAATGTCACACACGCGGGGCGTCAGTCTGTGCATCTGACATTTTTTGATATTTGTAAATTTTTAACTAGGCGGCACCGAGCCTCCATGGGCCTGGCGGAGGAGGTCCTGAGGCTGAAGGCTGAGAAGAGGGCGGTCATCCTGGCCCACAACTACCAGCGGCCCGAGGTGCAGGACGTGGCGGACTTCGTGGGGGATTCTCTAAACCTGTCGCTGGCCGCCAAGAAGACAGACGCCAGGATGATAGTATTCGCGGGGGTTTACTTCATGGCGGAGACTGCCGCCATCTTGAACCCAGACAAGAAGGTGCTGATCCCAGACCCCGAGGCGGGCTGTAGCCTTGCGTCGTCTGTAGACGCCGAGGCGGTTAGGCGCTGGAAAGAGAGGCACCCAAACGGCGTCGTTGTGGCCTACATAAACACATACGCAGAGGTCAAGGCCCTTGCAGACTACGTATGTACCTCGGCCAACTGCCTCAAGGTGGTGGAGTCCATCCCCCGGGACAGGCCTGTGTTGTTCCTCCCCGACAAGTACCTAGGCCGCTTCATCGCGGCTAAGCTGGGCAGGGACATCGACGTCTGGGAGGGGGAGTGCCACGTACACGCCAAGCTCTCCGCCCCCCTCATAGTGGCTAAGGTCCGCATGCACCCAGACGCAGAGCTTTTGGTACACCCCGAGTGCGGCTGCGGCACGGCTTGTCTTGTGGAGTTGCCTAAGATGGGGGTGGAGCCCAAGTTCCTCTCCACAGAAGGGATGGTGAAGTACGTGAGGCAGTCCCCCGCCGCCAAGTTCATCGTCGTGACGGAGACCGGCATCATTTACCGCATGGCCAAGGAGGCGCCCGGCAAAGAGTTCATTCCTGCGGCTGAGGACGCCGTGTGCGAGTACATGAAGCTCACCACCTTGGAGAAGGTGTACCGCTCCCTCAGAGACGAGGTGTACCCGGTGGAGGTGCCGAGAGACGTTGCCGAAAGAGCCAGGGCGGCCATAGAGAGGATGTTTCAATTCGCATGATAGAGGCCAGGCTGTTCGCCTACCGCCTATTGGAGGAGCTGGAGCGGGACCTTCCGTTTCTGGACTTCGCCTCCAACGCCCTGCCCCGGGTGTGGACTGAGGCGTGCGTCGTGGCGAAGCAGAACGGCGTGGTCGCCGGCGTCGAGGAGGCCGTGGAGTTCCTCCGCCTCTTGCAGTTCGACGTCTTGTCCCACTTGCCGGACGGCTCCGAGGTGGAGAGGGGCGCCAAGGTGTTGTGCTTCGGCGGCTTGTTGCCAGACGTTTTGAAGGTGGAGCGCACTTTGTTAAACGTGTTGACCCACGCCTCGGGAATTGCGACGCTTACGAGACGAATTGTGGAGAGGGTAAAGGCGGCGAACCCCAAGTGCAGAGTGGCGGCCACGAGGAAGACCCTCCCGTTCCTCCGCTACCTTGAGAAAAAGGCCGTGTTGCTGGGAGGCGGAGACCCCCACCGCCTGTCTCTGTCAGACGCCGTGATGTTTAAAGACAACCACCTGGCCCGCATGACTCTGGAGGAGGCGGCCCGGGCATACGCCTCTTTCGCCCACAGAAGAGAAGTGGAGGTATCCTCCGCAGAGGACGCGGTGAGGGCCGCCAAGCTGGGCTTCGACGTTGTGATGTTAGACAACGTGTCGCCGGAGGAGGCGGCGAGGGCGGACAGACTGCTGAGGGAGGAGGGGCTTAGAGACCGCGTGGTGTTGGAGGCCTCTGGGGGGATCGGCGAGGAGAACGCGCACCTCTACGCCCCCTACGTAGACGTCGTATCTATAGGCCGCCTCACCCACAGCGCACCTGCGCTGGACATGTCGCTGGAGCTGTCGCCTAAGGTGCCCGTCGGCATCTTGGGATACGGCAGGCTGGGCAGGGCCGTGGCGGCGCTGGTTGAGAAAGACGACATGTTAGAGCTGGCCGCGGTGTACGACGTGGACCCGGCCAAGTGCGCAGAGGCGGGGCGGCGTTGCGCCTCCTCAGTCGACGAGCTGGTCGCCAAGTCGTTTCTAGTGATTGAGGCGGCCAGCGCCGAGGCGGTGTTGCAACACGGCTGTAAAATCCTCGAGGCGGGTAGGCACTTAGTGGCGGCGTCTGCTGGCGCGTTGAGTAGGCTCAGGTGCGAGAGGCAGAGGGGAATGTTGTTTGTGCCGAGCGGCGCCGTCGGGGGGCTGGACCTCGTAGCCGCGGTGGGAGGGACCGTAAGGCACAGGGCGTCGAAATACGCCGTGGCGGAGGAGGCCTCGGGCCCCGCCGGGGAGCTGTACTGGAGGTTCCCCCGCAACTTAAACGCCTCCGTCGCCTTGTCCATGGCCGCCGGGCGCGACGCATACGTAGAGCTGAAAAAGGGAGGGCAGCCAGGCTACAACATACACGAAGTGGAGGTGGAACACGAGTGGGGTCGTGCGTACATCCGCGTCGAGAACAAGGCCGAAGGGCCCACTAGCCACGTGGCGGCCCTCTCCGTCTACCAGACTGCGAAAAGCGCCGTGTTGTTGCTCACGGGGAGGGCCAGGGTCGTCGTGGGCACGTTCAAGGCTTTGGGTAGTACAGCTTCCTCTTAGGGTGGGTGGGGTCGGCGGAGGCCTCCACCAGGCCGGCGGATTGAAGCCTCTTCAGGGCGTGTCTCACAGTCCTCGGCTTGAGGCCCGTGGCCTTTGCGATCTCCTCAACAGTGAGGGGCCCCCTCTCCATCAACACCTTCTTTACGTACAGGGCGCTCGGCGGGAGCTCCGCGGCGCCCGAGGGGGCGCGGCGCAGGGGAAGGATGAGGGATGCGTAGGACTCCACGTACACGTGGGTCGGGTCTCTGTGCCTCAGCTTCTCGGCCCCGTCGCCGATTAGCCACACCGGCTCCACGCTCCTCACGTCGGCCACTGTGACCGTGGCGGTCTGCGGCAGAACCACCGGCGGCCTCCTCATGGCTGAGTTCACCGGCACCACCTCTATGACAGGGGCCTCTAGGCTTATCCTAGGCCCACCCGCCGAGTAAGCATACGCAGTGGAGCCAAGCGGCGTGGCCACCAAGGCCCCGTCCCCAACGTCGGTGAAGAGGTGCGCCCCGTCCACATACACGCTGTACCTCACAAAGACCGCAGGCCTCTCGGCGAACAGCGCCACCTCGTTGACCGCCACTATGCGCCCCTCGGCGTTCTCCGCCGCCAGCCTCGGGACCCTAACCTTGACGCAGTTCTTCACCAGGCGGAGGCTCCTAATGTCAGAAACAGCAAGCCTAGCCTCTACCCCCGGCGGGGACACACCCAGCACCGGCCTGTCCTCCTCGCGCAACGCTCTCAAAATGTCCCTATCCCTACCGTACACAAGGCGGACGTGGGCGCCGCGCCTCACCTCAAAGCCTATCCTCCTCAGCCACTCGGCCACCTCCCCCTCTGCGTCCACAGCCACGACACACACAAGACGCAACACGCCCAAATTTAAAAGGTGAAGCCCCGACAACGGTCGACAGTGCGCCGCGTATTACCCAGCGGCAGAAACGCCTTGAAGAGACGTCACGAGGCGCCCACAGCCAACTAAATACAACACAGAGCAAAGGCGAAAAGTCAGCATCCCCCTCACCAAGTATATAAAACACAGCCCAACAACGCCACGATGGCGATAAAATGCACCGTAGAGCCCCACGCCCCCGACGGCCCCTCCACCCACGTACAAGAAACGCCGACAGGAACCAACCACGCGTCTGTACACAGGGCCCCGTTAAAAGACACGCCACATCGAGAAGAGCAGAACGGAGAGAAGCGCTTAAAGAGGGGACAAGTATTTAAAACATGACGAGACGTGTAAAGCTACCCTTCGCCGGCCGCGAGGTGGAGTTCGTAGACCGCGAAGTGGCGCTAAAACAGTTCGAGGAGCTGGCGGAGAAGGGCACTCGCTTCCCCATCGTGGTCTATGGGCCTGAGGGGTGTGGGAAGTCGGCATTGTTGAAGCAGGGGATGGAGGTTCTTAGAGAACGCGGCTATTCCGTCGCTTATGTCAGCCCTCTTGTGGATAAGGAGCGCGACCGCCTGCTCTACACAGAGGATCTTGTGGATGTGGTGAAGGAGGTTTTGGGCGAAGTTGTCAGCAGATTCCCAGACCCTTTTAACAGCGCCAGGGCCTTGATTACAATAGCCGTAGAGGCGCTGTACCGCGCCGTAGAGAAAGGCAGAAACAGGAAGATCGCCGTTTTGGCAGACGACGTCTTCCAAGCCATTGGGTTAGACAAGGCAGAGCTTCTCGTGAAACAGTTCTTGAACATGATTGAGTGGCCCTCTATCAAATACGACAAAATCGTCATCGTCGTGGCATCGAGCGAGGGAGTTACTTGGGAGAGGGTGGGGAGGCACAGCTGGGCTGAGATTAAAACCATGTGGAACATGCCGAGGGAGGGGTTCAAACAGCTCTACGACCTACTGCCGGGGCCGAAGCCGCCTTTCGACGAGGTGTGGAAGTGGATCGGCGGAAACCCTCGGTATTTAGACCGCCTATATGTCGTAAAGTGGGACGTGGGAAAAGTCGTAGATGAGACTGTGAGACGACTCATGGATAGGTTAGCCAGTTTAAACGACGTAGAGAAGAAAGTCCTCGTCAAGGCTCTTGAAGACCCAGACGCCCTGTTTCACAACATTAGGGACGTACCAAACCTCGTGAATAGGCTAATCGAGTGGAACCTCATCACAAGAGTATACAACAAAGACCCATACTTCTGGGTAGACCAGCCCCCGCCTGAGAAAGACCCCGAGCTTGGGGTTGGGAAGTTCTATGCCTGGCAGACGCCGCTCCACCGCGAGGCTGTAAGGAGAGCCCTCGCCGCGTGACGGCGCGACTGAGAGCCGATTGCAGTTTATGCGTTGCTACTGCCAGTGGCAGTCGTGAAGGAGCCTTTATGCCAGCCATGGCTCTGTGCAGTAAGAGGTAGGGCGAGGCCGACGCCAAGTCGTGCGCCTCAAGCTGATCCTTGTAAGGGACGTTTGGGGCTTTCGAAGAGTTCGTCCAGCCAAAGCGCCGCGATGGGCGTCCTGGCAGATGCAACAAGCTTCTGCGGGCTCTGCGTCCATGGGGGCGACGCGTCGTAGAAAAGATTTTAATCGATTAAATTAGGGGGATGTGCTACACCCGAAGTGGCTACAGCGTCACGTCCGCCACTTTGAAGAGGCGCTTAGAGGCGCGGAGCGGGGGGACCACCGCTGGGCCTGCTACAACGCCTACGTCTCGGTGAGGGCCCTCCTGCTCGGCCTACTCGGCAGAGATCCCTACAAGCCCGACCCCGGCCTATACGCACTGGCCGCCCTCTTGAAAAAAGTGACGCGGCCCACAGTGGAGGTGGAGAAGTGCGCCAAGTGCCTAGAAGACTGGGAGGACAAGCCCGCCGTGAGGTGTTTAAAATGCGCCGAGCTCATAGCCGAGGCCCTACTGGCGCGTGCCCAGACTTGAAATGTTGATAAACGAGGTGAAGAGAGCCTTGGCCCTTGCTGAGAGCATTGTGGAAAGGCCTATTCAAGAGTTTCTGGACGACGACGAGGCCGTGTTTGCCCTGAGATACGCGGTGGTGGAGGTGGTGGAGGGGTGCGTCCAAATCGGAATCCACATCTTAAAAAAGCTGGGGACAAGAGCGGCAACGTATTCTGAAGTGTTTTAAAGGCTTTATGAAAAGGCGTGGTAACCCGGTCCGTCGCCGAGTCTATGAGGCGTTTTGTAGGCCTTAGAAACCTAATAGTACACAGGTACTGGGAGGTGGACGACGAGAGGATGTACAAAGAGCTGAAGGAGGAGGGCTTAAGGCGGGTCCGGGAGTATCTTGAGTCGGTGGCTAAATATGCTTCGGTGGTTTGAGCTGAGCCCCGAGGCCAAGGAGGAGGTGGTGGATAAGATTAGGCGTGTGTTGGAGGGGGAGGGGGCCGTGTCGTTTGCCTACCTCTTCGGAAGCTTTCTAGAGGGCGGCCCCTTTAGAGATGTGGACGTGGGCGTCTACCTAGGCGTCGAGACGGACCCCATCGAAGCCGCAGTATACGCCGAGGAGCTATCGGCCAAGCTCAGCCGCGAGGTGGGCCTCCCCGTGGACGTCGTCGTGCTGAACTTCGCCCCGTCGTGGATAAAGAGGGCGGCGTTAGAAGGCCGGCCGCTAGTCGTAAGGGACGAGGCCAAGTGGGCCGCCCTCTGGGCGTGCCTAATCGACGAGGAGTACCTATTCAAAACCGCGTTTGGAGAGAATTAAGCCCACCCAACCACTTCTAGCCAGCGTCGAGAGACATCAGCCCGAGACTGGCGCCTACGTTAGCGAAAAGCAGAGCCGGCTCTGTCGCGAACTACATACCTACATAGTAACTACATAGGTATAAAGTCGCCACAGAAATAGAAAATCGTATCACGCGCCGTTCGGGAGACGGGCCAGCCTCGCCTGTTCCTGGCGTACTCTGGATGTTGCCAATTTTCACATACTCAGGCGACGTAAAAATTCTCGACGCGCCTGGGTGCGCAACTCCTAAGGCACAACTCTTATAAGTCGATACACAGGGCTATGCGTGGACGAGGCAGTGGTGGGGGTGGTTTGAGTGTTAGTCACCGTTGTAACGTCCATTGCCACGTTGGCGTATTGGATGGGTAGAAAATTTCAAAGACTAGAAAGTGAGGTGAAGACGGTTGGGGAGGAGCTTCGGGATAAAACGAACAGCCTTCTGCTCGGCTTTCAGAGCTATCAAGAGTTTTTTACAGAACTCCTCGCAAGCGATGACGTGTTGAGGGCGGAGAGGGTCCAGTCGGCGAAAAACGAGCCGTCAACGATGGCGAAGATGGCGATGGCTGACCCCCTTGCGAAAGAGGAGGTTGAGAGGTTGGAGGAGCTACTGCGGAAAGACGAGCTTACTCTAGAAGAGGCTCTAGAGCTAAGGGAAATAGCCAGGAAGGTGGTTAGAGAGTACGGCAACTACGCGGAGGCTTGGAAGCTACACGCCTACGCCAGCCTCATGGTGGGGTTGGCCGGGTCAAAAAAGGCGGGTTAGCAGACTTTGTTTAAGGCGGGGCCGTCCATGTCGTAGTAGTAGCCCTCCACCTCGGCGCCGAGGGGCTTAAGCCTTTCGCACGAGAGCTTGACGTTTTCTACGGCGGCTTTTTCCGCGTCTCCGCCTGCCCTCTTCACCGCCTCGGAGAGCTGGGCGGCAAGCGACGGCGGGGCCCTGCCCTGGGCCGCAAGCGCCACCGCGCCGCACCTCTTGTGGCCTATGACGTATATCCTGCGGACGCCCAGTTGCTCCACTGCGAACTTCAGCGAGTCGTATACCACGTCGGTCACCACGTTGCCAGCCACCCTCACGACGAACATGTCGCCGATGTTAGACAGAGTGAGTAGCTCCGGCGACAGCCGCGAGTCGGCGCAGGTCAAGACGGCGCATTTGGGAGACTGAGCCGCCGCGGTCCTCCTAATCGCCTCAAGCACCTCGCGCCCAGAGAGGCCGCCGGAGCCGGAGGCAACCCGGCTGAACCCCTCCAGGCACATGACCCGGAGAAAGACCGGCCTTAAATTAATTGTTGGAAATTTATTTAAAGCCCGCCGCGGAGGGTGGCGTGGACGTCGACGCCGTTTTCCAGGCGGTTAAGAGGGGCGTGGAGAAGGCCAAGTCGATGGGGATAAAGGTGTCAATCGCCGTGGTGGACGCCTCGGGCCAAGTGGTGGCTGTGTACAGAATGGAGGGGGCCTATCCCTTCTCCCCCGACGTGGCGGTGAGGAAGGCGGTCACGGCGGCCTACTTCAAGAGGCCCACGGGCGAGCTGGCCGAGAGGGCTGCGCAGAACCTCCCCCTGTACCTCGGCTTAACAATACACGAAGGTCTAATATTCGGCAAGGGTGGACTGCCCGTGGTGAAAGACGGCGCGTTGAAGGCGGCCGTAGGAGTAAGCGGAGGGACCGGGGAACAGGACGAAGAAGTGGCAAAGACGGTGGCCGAGCACCTAGCCCACCTATAAACATGTAAGCCAGCAAAGACGGCAAGACGTGCTCTCCAAGCCCTTGATCGACCTGGCGCGTTATAGAGAGGTTAGGCTTAGGGAGGCGCTCTACGAGGCGGAGCTGGCGGAGCGGTTTTTAGAAGAGGGCTTGGTCCGCAACGCCGCCGGGAAGGCGTTCCAGGCCTGGAAGGCCCTCGTCGCCGCATACGCCGTAGACAAAATTGAGGATCTGAGGAAGGCGTACCCCGGCACGAAGAGGCTGAGAGGCGGAAGGCGCGCGGTGGAGAAGGCGGTGTGGGTGGTGGCAATCATGCCAACGACTCAGCTGAAAAAAGTGGCTCAAATAGTCGGCGGAGAGGTGGACGCATACACCGACAAGGCGCTTCGCATAAACGAGTACAGGTACAACGGCCCTGACCCCCAGGGCGTGTCGAGCATATACCCAGACGACTAGTCCGCGGCCAGAGACGTCAAAGCCCTAGCCCAGAAGGTCCGGGAGCTAGCCGCCGTGGCGTCCGGCGGATGGCGCCCCTAAGCCAACGCACAAGCGGCCACCTCATACAGCACAAAGACTGCTCGGTTCAACTTAGCCTCCCTAAGCGCCGGTCTCGCGGCCTCAAAGGGAGGTGGCTCTCAGCGGCGGCATCCTCGACGTCGAGGGCCCAGTGGCGTCGTGGCAAGAGGCGGCGCGGAGAGTGACTTGCAAATTTTGTAGAACCGGCTTTGATGCCGGCGGCCTAAGGGGGCTTTCCCAATCTCTAGCTGAATTTACCGCCTCGCCGCATGTCCCCGCCGCGAGGCGGTGTCCCACTTTAACTGATCTGACCCGGTCTTAAGCAAAACGCGTTTGGCCTCGTGTAGAAGGCCTCTTTGTCGGAGGGCCCGTGTGAGGAACGCGGCGTAGAGAAGGGGGCTGAACGCGCTTTGTAAATTAATTAAATTGTATTTTGGCAAAATATATATGACGGGGCTGAAATTAAATTCATGCGGCGGATCGAGGTTACGATAATACCTCAGAGGTGTAAGGGGTGTCCATACTGCGAGGAAGCTTTCCCGGAGTTGTTCAAAGTCAACAAGGTCGTCACGCTCGCCAGCGGAGAACACAGGGCATATCTGCCGATAGAGTACTTGCCTAAGGTCCAGAGGGCGTTCTTTAGCTGTCCAAACGGCGGGATTTCGTATCGGATAGTCCTTGCATAGCGACGCGCCGTATCTAATACTCGGCTCAATTAATTTTTCTCTTCTGAAATAGATGATGTTCAATTTTAAATATTTAAGAAGTTGTTAAATTTAATCCGAATGAGAACTTTTTACTTTTGGACAAGTTTAAATACAAATTTAGACTGTTAGACATGCCTAATTTAGAGCCTAAAGAGCCTAGGTTGCCCACGAGGGACGAGTTCTATGACTTGGCTAACAAGTTCGAGTGGACGCCTAAGTACGTAAGTGAGGAGGAGCTGTTTCCCGTGGACATGCATGGTCTGCCCTACTTGCCCATAGACGTGTGGGCCGAGACCTACGACGCGCCGTATAAGGTGTTGTATAGGGAGTACGTCAAGAACCAGAGGTCGAAGGACCAGATGGTGTTCGCGGTGAGGGACGCCGCTGCCAGGGCGGAGCTGGACAGGAAGCTAGACCCTGTGTACCACGGGGGAGCTTTTTGTTTTCACATAACCGCAATCCCCATACCAGAGTACACAGCTGTGGTTGGAGAGGGGCGCATGGCTAGGTTTGGCAAGTCCGGCGAGTGGCGCAACTTGGCCACATTCGGCATGATGGACGAGACAAGGCACGCCCAGTTGCAGATACTGCTGGCCCACGACAAGATTGGCATTAACCCCAAGTTCGCCTTTGGCCACAAGCTCTTCTGGGTAGACGGGTGGGTTTCGGTTTTCGCCCGTAAGTTCTTCGACGATATTATAACTGCGGCTGACGCCGTGGAAAACGCCTTGATGTTAACCTTCGGCTTCGGGGTTCACAAACTTGCAATTCATCGCCTACGCCGCCATGGCCAACAAGGCCGGCGATTTCATGTTCGCAAGCACCACCGCAAGCATACAGACAGACGAGTCTCGCCACGCGCAGATAGGCCACCCTGTTCTGAAGACGTACGCAGATATTGCGAAGCTAAGTTCTAGGTGATTTTTTAAATTAATTTTTTGTCTTTTGAACTAATTTTGTGATATATTTAAATTGAACAAAGTTATAATATATTAATGGAACGAAAAAGTTTGGGAGAAACCAGGGAGCAAGTACGTGAGGCGCTGGCGGAACAACATAAGCTGATATCCACACGGTTGCTCAAGACTGTGGAATTTGCCACCAAGATCCGCGAGAGGGGGAGGCAGTATAAAGAGGCGGCGGAGTACTACATAGCGAAGTCCTTCTGGCTTAACTGGAGGGCCATAGCGGCCTTGACTGGGCCGTCCATGGACTACCTAACGCCGCTGGATGGCAGGATTATGTCCTTTAAGGAGTTCATGAGGGAGTGGGTGGGCGCGCAGTTTAAGAGGCAACTGGAGGACTACGGGATCGAGTTGCCGTGGTACTGGAAGTACTGGGAGGCTGAGACCGAGTGGTGGCACCACGCCTTCGAGCTTGGCATATACCTGTGGAGGAGGACTTTGAATATACACAACAGAGGCCCGACCCCCGACGAGAGGAAGTGGCTGAACGAGAAGTACGAAAACTGGGAGGAGAACTTCGGCAGGTACTGGGACCTCTACGCCAAGAACTACATAGAGGGGAGGCCGCCTCTGCCCAAGACGGCGCCGTTGTTATGTAATATGTGCCAGGTGCCTCTGATCAGCCTAAAGCCCGGCCGCCACGTCTTGATATACCAAGTGGAGTACAAAGGCAGGGTGTACAACTTCTGCTCCCCGGTGTGTATGTGGATATTTCTCAACGAGCCGCAGAGGTACGCCGGCCATATGTCGTACGTTGACAGAATTGCGGCCATGAAGATCAAGCTCAGCCCTGAGGCGCTTAAAAGCATTGAGAGGCTGTGGGACGAGATCATTTGGAACATGGGCTTCACAGAGGCAGGCGAGGCGGGGCTTGACCCCACCAACGGCGCGTGGGCCCTGTTGTACAAGGAGAAGGACCCCGAGTACGATAAAAGAGTCGCCCGCTGGACGTCATGAGCGCCGTGCCCACGATCTTCATGCACGAAGAGGACTTTGTGTGGCAGGTCTTCTTCGTGCCGGCGGAGTTCACAGTGAAGCAGGCCACGGACTTCCTAATGTCGCTGATTACAGGAGCCACCGTGTGGCCTAAGAACAAGGAGGTGCGGATGGTTAAGTACAAGACCGGCGAGGTGCTTGACCCCAACGCGAAGTTCGGCGACGTGGTTAAGCCGGGGGAGCCCGTCTTGCTGGTCTGGTGGCCCCCCAAGGAGGAGTGGTGGAAGTCGAAGGACGACCCCGTCTTCAGATTGGCCCGGGAGACTGAGGAGCTTATGAAAACCAAGGCGCCTAGGTCGCCCATGGTGATATTCAAAGAGGAGTTCGAAAGGCTGAGCATCATCAAAAGGCTGGAACGGGAGGGCAAGATATGATCACCGTCACCGTTGGCGACTATCCCGGCGACTACGTAGCCGTCTGCAACGTGGACGAGCTTGTGGACGGAGAGGCGCAGGTGTACAAGGTGGGGCAGTACGAGGTGTACGTGGTGTTTAAAGACGGCGAGATTAGGGCGTACTACGGCAGATGCCCACACGCCTTCGGCGAGCTGGCCCCCTCCGACTTCGACGGGGAGAAGATAGTGTGCAACGTCCACCAGTGGGAGTTCGAGCCCCTCACCGGCGTCTCCATAAACCCCAAGGGCTCCCGCCTCTTTGCCTTGAAACACGAGGTGAGAGACGGCGTACTCTACGTAAAGGTGCCGAAGATGCCCGCGTCGGAGTTTAAGGAGAAGTACTTCAAGATGTACGGGGGGGAGGGCCATGAGTGAGGCTGCGGTCCGGGAGTGGGCGCCTGAGCTGGAGCAGTACCTGATAACTGAAGACAAGCTGCCCAAGGACTTGGTGGGCCCCGTCTTCATGAAGAGGGAGCTGGCCATATACGCCACGTTGGCGATTGCCGAAGACAACCCGGACACCTTCGTGGGGGTGCTGGACAGAGGGCTTTACATAAGAGTGGTGGGCAACAAGAGGCTGACGTTGAGGCGGAGGACGCTTGAGGACTTGGCAGGCAGGGCCGTGAGGTTCCCCGGAGAGGTGGAGGAGATGATGTCGGCGTTCGCCGGTAAAATTAGGGTTACTGGAGAAGAAATATTGTGGTACCTAGAGCTATGAGCTGGGACGAAGTCTACAAAAAGATATTTGCCAAGGCCTCTTTCAACGAGAAGTTCTTCCGCGACGTGGAGTACCAGGGCTACAAGAGGACTTGGGTCACGTGGCCCATGCTGGAGAAGAAGATCGGCCGGAAGAGGCCTAGCGAGTACCAAGCGGTGAGCTACGCGCTGTCTTACTGGTCTCCTGACCCCAACTCGCCCACGTATAGATACCTGGGCACGCCCTTTGAGCTAGGCACAGACTACCACATACAGAAGTGGTATATCTACTTCAGAGACCGGTCTCCGCTAGTCTCGGCAGTGGTCCAGGGAGGCGGTTGGCACGACTACCACGACCCACACGAGCTGGTCTACTGGAAGTACAACACAATGATGGACGAGGAGGAAACATTCGTCGATAGGCTATTGGAACAGATCGTGGCCACGAAACACGACACAAAGCTCTCGGAGGAACTGTTGAAGTTCTACAGAGACTACTACGACCCGCTCCGCTTCGTCTGGCACGCAATGCAGATGCACTGCGCCTACCTCTCTCAAATGGCCCCCACCTCCACTGTGCTGAACATATTTACGTTTATGGCCATGGACTACTTGAGGAGGGTGCAGAGGATTGCCCAGAGAGTCAAGATGTTAGACATAGTGTACCCAGAATTCGGCTTCGGCCGGGCGGGGAGGAGGCAGTTTGAAGAGGACCCACACCTCCAGCCCACTAGACAAGTGTTAGAACAAATGCTAGTGGCTTACGACTACACAGAGGCCCTGGCCTCCTTCGCGCTGGCGGTGAAGCCCGCCTTAGACGCAATCTATTTGTCGGGATTCGCCAAGCTGGCTGAGCTGAATGGAGACAGGTACTTAGGCCAGATACACCTATCCTTCTTGAAGGATAGCCAACGCCACAGAGATCAGTTAGTGGCGTTGTTTAAGTACGCGTTTGAGAAAGCGCCGTCGGCCAAGGACGTGGTTAGGGGAATTGCAGACAGGTGGAGGAGGGCGGTGAGAGACGCCGCGAGGGCGCTAGGCCCCGTCTTGGAGTCCATGCCGGCGAAACTGCCGCTGGACGCCGTGGTGGCGGAGGTAGAGGAGGAGTGGAGAAGGCTGGACTCCGACATAGGGCTATGAGTAGCCGGGAGCTTGTGGTGGGGGCTCTAAGGCAGGTGTACGACCCCGAGCTCCCTGAAAATATTTACGACCTCGGCCTCATAAGAGAGGTCTACCTAGACGAGGCCAATAGAAGAGTGAAGGTGACGATGTTGTTCACGTCTGGGAGGATGTGCCCCGTGGCCGACATGATGGCGGTGCAGGTGAAATACGCCATTAAACGCGCCCTACCTGAGTACGACGTAGACGTCAAGGTGGACTTTGAGACTAGGTGGACGCCTAAGATGGCCACCCCGGAGGGGAGGAGGGCCTTAGAGGAGATTTTTGGAAGGGAGTACGTCGAATCTCTGTCGAGGGGCAAGGTCGTCGTGAGGGTACAACAGCCGCCGCCGGACTTCGACCCCATAGCGTATATGAGAGAAAGAGTAGAGGCCAGGTATAAAGTCTTTAAGGAGTGGCTAGAGCGCAACAAGGTGTAATGTCTTTTGTCGCCTTTTTTAAACAGATTCCCGATTTGAATTTTATTAGGCTTGACCCAGCCACTAAGAGAATCGTCAGAGAGGGCGTGCCCAACGTCATGAATCCCTTTGACTACCACGCCATAGAGGGGGCCCTCTACCTTAGAGACGCCTTGGGGGGAAGGGCCGTGGCGGTCACCATGGGGCCGCCCAGTTTTAAACAGTCTGCGGAAGAGGCTCTGGCCATGGGCGTGGACTTGGTGGTCCATCTATCAGACAAGGCCTTTGCCGGAAGCGACACCTTGGCCACCTCAAGGGCACTGGCCCGCGCCGTGAAGGCATTTGCCCCGGATTACAAGGCAATATTTGCGGGCAAGTACTCGTGGGACGGCGACACGGGGCACGTGGGCCCCCAGACCGCCGAGCTTTTGGGCATTCCGCACGTAAGCGGCGTCGTGGAGGTCAGGATAAAAGGCGAAAGGGCGTCGGTGAGGAGAGAGGCGGAGGACGGCGAAGAGGAGCTGGAGGTGGAACTGCCAGCATTGTTCACAGTGACCGACAGGGCCTTTAACCCAAGGCCTCCGGGCAAGCCAAAGGGCCGCTACGTAGTGGCCACCGCCGCAGACATCGGCGTAGATCTTTCCGAAGTGGGGGCCGCCGGGTCGCCCACTGTGGTGGAGGACTTATACGAAGAGAGGTGGGAGAGGGCCGGCGGCGTGGCGGTAGACGCCCGAAACGACCCAGATATAGGCGCTGAGGCGCTGTGGCGCTGGCTTAAGACAGTGGTTTCTTCTGCGGATCGGGGAGGCGCCGTCAGAGAGGCGCCCGTTAGGGAGAGAGGTCCCCGAGTGGTGGCGGTGGTGGCCGATGACAAGTGGGACGGGGGGCTTAGGAGGGTGTCTCTAGAGCTTTTAGGGAAGGCGGTGGAGCTGGCCGAGGCGGTGGGGGGCACCGTCGTTGCGCTATACGGCGGCTTAGAGGACCCCAGGACCCTAATTGCACACGGCGCGGACGAGGTGGTGTGGATAAGAGAGGCAGACCCCTTTGACATATACGCCCACGGGGAGGCGCTGGCGGAGTTTATACTTAAACGCAAGCCCTGGGCCGTGCTGGCCCCCTCCACCACCTACGGGAGGGACCTCATGTCGAGAGTTGCGGCGAGGCTGGGCCTAGGGTTGACCGCAGACTGTGTGGACTTCTCGGTTAGGGGGGGCGAGCTGTTGCAACACAAGCCCGCGTTCGGCGGAGGCGTCGTGTCTATTATACGGTCCAAGACGTACCCCCAGATGGCCACCGCGAGGCCCGGCATGTTCGAACCGCTGGCCCCAAACCCTAAGAGGAGTGGAGAAGTTTTAGAAATCAAGGCGCGCCCGAGGATGAGGACCACCTCGAGGACCCCCCGAGCCTCCGAGTGGCCAGACCCCCAAGAGGCCGGGGTGGTGGTGGGCGTTGGGAGGGGGTTTAAGAAGCCCGAAAACTTAAAGCCGGCCTTAGACTTGGCCAAGGCGCTGGGCGCGGCGGTGGCAGCCACTAGAAACGTGGTGCTGGCCGGCTGGCTTCCGTACCGGCTACAGGTAGGGGTCTCCGGCAAGGCCATAGCCCCCTTGGCCTACCTCGCCCTGGCAATTAGAGGCGACGTGAACCACGTGGTGGGGATCAGGAGGGCGAGGCACATAGCCGCCGTGAACATCAACCCCAGGGCCGAGATATTTAAAATCGCAGAGCTCGGCGTAGTGGGGGACGTCAATAAGATCGTCCCCCTCCTCTTAGAACGAGCGGTTAAGGAGCCGCTCTTTAAAAATTAATTTTTTAACATTATATATCAATTATACTTTTTTAAATTATTTTTTAGAAAAAATTAAATTTTATAATATTCATTTTTAGACATGCGCGCGGCATTATTAACCCAGTTCCAAAAGCCTCTTGAGATAAAGGAGGTGGACGTGCCGAGGCCCAAGAGAGGCGAGGTTCTGATACAAGTACAGGCCTGTGGCATATGTAGGTCAGATTGGCACCTCTGGAGAGGCGACCCCTCGCTGGTGGCGTACATGGAGTGGTCCGGCGGGAGGCTGCCCATAATTCCAGGCCACGAGGTGGCTGGAAAGGTGGTGGAAGTAGGCGAAGGGGTCGAGAACGTCCAGGTGGGCGACGTGGTGGTGGCCCCCGCCTCGTCCACAGGCGACAACAGGTCCTGCAGGTTCTGCAGGGAGGGCAACAGCAATATATGTGAACATCTGTGGATACCCGGCTTCGGCACCCACGGCTGCTACGGCGAATATATGTTGGTCCCCGCCGGGTCCGTCGTAGACCTCGTGAAAGTCCCGCCGGGGGTAAGGCCTGAACACGCGGCAATTACTGGCTACGGGTTTGGGACGGCTTGGAACGCCCTGGTTGTTAAGGGAAGTATTAAGCCCGGCGAGACCCTTCTGGTTACCGGCGTGGGGGGAATGGGCCTCAGCGCGGTGGCCATCGCAGTGGCCTCAGGCGCCAAGGTGGTAGCCGTAGACGTCAACCCAGCCTCTGTGGACAAGGCCAGGAAACTGGGCGCAGTGGCGGCCTACCACTACTCCGGCGACCCGAAGGAGCTTGCCAAGCTGATCAACGAGGAGATAGTGAAGACCTACGGCATGGTGGACGCGGTATTCGACTCCACCGGCAACCCCGACGTACTCTCAGCCGTGCTCCCCGCAGTGAGACCCCAAGGCAGGGTACTACTGGCGGGGCTCATGATGAAAGGCAAGGAGATATGGCCACTCGCCTCCGACATAGTGGTGGCAAGGGAGTTGACCATACAGGGTGTGTTGATGCTGGCATCGCAGAAGTACGACAACATCTTCAAGTTGATGACGGAGGGCAGGGTCAACCTAGAACCCGTCATATACAGAAGGATCTCGCTGGACGAGGTCAACGACGCCTACGACGAGATGACCAAATATAAAAACGCCGGCCGTTTCGTAATTACTAAATTCCGCTAAATCAATTTTTTAGATTGTCATTTTTTAATGTGCGTGGAACTAACAAAGCCTTGGATCGACTTGGGGAAATACAAGAGGGATAGGCTAAGGGAGGCCCTCTACGAGGCGGAGCTGGCTGAGGAGTTTCTAAAAAACGGACTGTTGAGGAACGCCGCTGGGAAGGCCTTCCAAGCGGTCAAGGCTCTTCTAGCCGCAGTCGCCGTCGATCATAGAGATAAGATCGTGGCGTCTTTCAAGGGGAAGAGGAGGCTTGGGGAGGGCAAGGTGGTGGAGCGGGGGGACTGGATCATCGCCGTGATGCCCACTTCGAAAATGCGAGAGGTGGCGGCGCTTGTGGGAGACAGAGACCTGCGCCTAGCCGTCGAGCTTGCTCTAAACCTACACGAGTTTCAGTACAACGGCCTCGACAAAGACGCCGAGGTCTCCCGCTACTCTTCAGAAGAGCTTGTTAGAAAAGACGTACTAGACGTGGTTAACTACGTCAAACGCGTCGCAAGCCAGCTTCCTGAAGCAACGTCAAGTTAGGCAGATCACCTATATCATTCAAGCCGTCAAACAAGTATAAAGTCCTACACATTGCTGGCGCGGGGCTCCGCCGAGGGTAAACAGAGACTTGCTTACTTGTGGAGACGAGTAACGAAATACGCGCCTCGGGGGCTTGTTCCGATCAGAGGCTCGGCGGAGCCTTAACTGAGCGACGGGACTAAGGCTGTTTTGCCGCCGCCGCGTTGCGAAATTAATTTTATTTGTCATGATATAATTTGAAAAACTTTTTAAAAGGGGATGGTGGTAAGGGGTTATGCGGCTGTTGACGTTTAGAAGGGGCGAAGTGCTGAAGGTGGGCCTCTGGAAGGATGGAAAGGTCCTAGACCTCCCAGAGGCGTATAAACAAGTGTTCGGCGCGTACGAGGCGCCGGACTTCCTCTACAGCATGAAGAAGCTTATTGCTGTTGGGGAGCCGGCCTTGGAGGTGGTGAGGAAGCTGGAGGCGAAGGCCAAGGGGCCGTTTTACCAGCCCTCCGAGATCGTGTGGGAGCCTCCTGTGCCGGACCCCGAGAAGATATTTGCCGTCGCCGTCAACTACAGAGCCCACGGCCAGGAGGCCGGCGTCAAGCCTCCTGAGAAGCCCTACTTCTTCCCCAAGTTCCCCAACGCCCTCGTCGGCCACGAGGGGCGCGTGGTTAAGCACAAGGTGGCACAAAAGGTGGACTGGGAGGTAGAGCTGGTGGTGGTGCTGGGCAGAGCTGGGAAGTACATCTCGCCGGAGGAGGCCCTCGACTACGTCTTCGGCTACGCCGTGGGCAACGACATCTCGATCAGAGACTGGCAGTTCCCGCCTGGGTGGCCGCAACAGCTGAACCCATACGGCCAGAACTGGATATGGGGCAAGTCCATGGACACCGCCGCGCCGGTGGGGCCGTGGGTCGTGACGAGGGACGAGGTGCCTGACCCCAACCGCCTGGCGCTGAGGCTTTGGGTGAACGGCAACTTGGAGCAGGAGGGCAACACGTCGGAGCTCATCTTCAACGTCCAGCAGTTGATACACTGGGCCTCGCAGGGCATTACGCTGAAGCCCGGCGACCTAATATTCACAGGTACGCCGCCGGGGGTGGGCTTCCCCAAGGGCAAGTTCCTCAAGGGCGGGGACGTAGTCGAGGCGGAGGTGGAGAGGGTGGGCCGCCTTAGGAACTACGTAGTCGAGGAATGAAAGCCGCCTTTTTCGAGAGGCCGGGGGAGCTAAAGGTTGGCGACTTTCCCGACCCCGTAAGGCAACACGGAGAGGTTTTGGTCCGGGTCCTGGCGGCGGGGGTGAACCCCATAGACAGAGCCACCGTCTCGGGCGCAGTCTCTGCTAGCCCCATGCCCCACGTGCCCGGCGCGGAGTTCGTCGGCGAGGTGCTCGACCCCGGCACCAGCGAGTTTAAGAGAGGGGACAGGGTGGTGGTGTACAACAGGCTGTTCTGCGGCTCGTGCAGGCAGTGTCTGAGAGGAGAGACTCAGATATGTGAGAGGCTCGGCGGAATAATAGGAGTCGCCGCCCACGGAGGCTGGGCCGAGCTGGCGGCGGTGCCGTCGCGGAACTTGGTGAGGACCGCCGCGCCGGCCGAGGAGGTGGTGGGCCTGCCGGTGGGCGGGCTCACCGCTTTTAACATGTTGAGGCGGGCCGCCGTGTCTGTGGGCGACAGAGTGGCCGTGGTGGGCGCCACAGGCAACGTCGGCGTCTACGCAGTACAGCTGGCCAAGCTTATGGGCGCGTACGTGGCGGCGGTGACGAGGAGGGCCGACCTACACGCCGCGCGGCTCAAAAGCCTCGGCGCCGACGAGGTCTTGACGCCGGAGGAGGCGAAAAAGGCCGGCCCCTTCGACGTGGTGGTAGATCCGGTGGGGGCGGGGACGTGGGAGCTGAGCTTCTCTCTACTGGCCAGAGGCGGAAGGTACGTCACGGCGGGCGCGCTGACCGGCAGCGAGGTGAAGCTCGACTTGAGACGGCTGTACGGGGGCCAGTACTCGGTGCTGGGGAGCACCGGCGGGAGGAGGGCGGACTTAGAGCTCCTAGTCTCCCTGGCGGAGAGGGGCCTCTTGAAGACGCCAATATACAAGAGGTACCGCCTAGAGGAGGCGGCGGAGGCGCTGAAGGCCCTTGAAGGCCCGGAGAGGCTCGGCAAAGTCGTTATAACTATTTAAATTAATTTGCATAATTTTTCGACACTTTTTTATCGCGTTGAGGACACGGAGGATATGTCCACCGCAGAGAAGTTGAGGCAGGCATACGAGGAGAAGAAGTACATACTTGCGGAGTTGGAGAAGTTGAAAAACGACAAGCAGTTCCTCGCCCAGTTTAAGACCCCGGTGGAGTTTACAGACTGGTTTAAGGCCTTTATCGACCCCCTGCTGTCTATACAGTACCAAATCGGCGCGTGGTGGATCCAAAACGCAGATGTGAAAAACGTCATCTCGTGGCTTAGGCAGGGGGTGTGGAACGAGTGGGCCGCCAACGTGGTGATCACTAAGTCCATCACGGAGTACCGCGACCTCATCGACGACGAGTTTTTCAACGTCTTCGCCCACCAGGTCTCAGACGAGGCGAGGCACTTCTACATCAGGACAAAGGTCTTGAGGATGTACGGCGGCTCTATGGAGGGGTTCCAGCCCATAAAGGAGTGGGCCCAGCTGTTTGAGTGGCCGCTGGCCTGCGCCTCGAAGCGCCTCGAGAGGCCGTACTTCCAGGCTAAGTTCACCGGCGGCTTCCAGACGGTGGAGCTCACGGCGACTGTTCAGCACAAGGGAATCGTGGACCACGCCTACGAGAACCCCGATATTTGGAAGGAGCCCTACAGAAGGGCCACGGAGGCGTTGGTGAGCTACTCGCGGGAGATAGAAGACGACGAGTCGTTCCACTGGACAATCGCCGAGAGGGTCTGGGCCAAATACGCCAAGACCGCCGAGATGAGGGCCGAGGTTTTAGACTGCGCGGTAGAGGCCTTGGAGCTCTCCACAGTTGCTAAGATAAGGAGGATAGAGGCGGCTGAGCGGGCTAGATGAGGGTCGCCCTGGGGCCGCTGTCGGAGTTCGGCGAAAGGCCCAAGGTGAAGGTGGTGGGAAGGCGGCACTTCCTAGTGGTTAAAATAGGCGGCGAGGTCTACGTGGCGCAGTCCCTCTGCCCCCACGCCCGTTGGCCGCTGGGATTCGCCGGGAGGTGCTTCAAGGCGAGGGACGGCGAGCCCTATGTGGTCTGCGCCATACACGGAGGGGTGTGGAGCTTGAGGACTGGGTCCGGCACTGTGGAGGGGAGGCCAGCGCCTCCCCTCAAGGTCTACGAGGCCCGCGTTGAGGACGGCGTCGTCTATGTGCGGCTCTGAGGCGGAGGGGGGCTATCTGCCCCTCCACTGGCCTCTATACGCCGACTTGGAGGGCCGTTTTTGGTACCACGACTCGGTGCACTTCGGCGACAAGCCCCTTCACCCCCTGGACTACTCCTTCACAATTATGCTGATGGACTTCGCCCAGTCGGCGTACTACAGGAGGATATTCGCCATGCCCACCTCCGGGGGGAGGGCCTCGGTTATTTACATGGGGAGGCCCTACCGCACCTCCTTCCAAGAGCGGCCCCACTTCCGGCCTGAGGTGTTTGAGGAGAGGCTCCGCCACTACCTAGAGCACTGGGACGAGATATACCACAGGTGGAAGAAAGAGGTTTTGAAGATCATCGAGGAGATCGAGTCTCTGGAGTTCCCCCTTCCCCCCGATGTGGACGCCGCGCCTGACGGCTCAGGTTACCCCGCGGCGCACAAGCCTCTGGCCAGCTGGCTGAGGCTGCTGGATCTGTGGCTTAGGCTGTGGTGGAGGCACTACGAGATGTTGATGCTGGGCTACCTGGTCTACGACTTCTTTTACAAGTTCTGCAAGGCGCACTTCCCAGACATGCCGGACTACCACGTCTCTCTCATGCTGTCGGGAGGCAGAGAGCTCGACGTGTCGATACCGGAGAAGGAGCTCAGGAGGCTCGCCAAGCTTGCAAAAGAGCTGGGCGTGGCCCACTTGTTGCAGTCGGCGCAGACCTTCGCCGAAGCCGCCGAGGCGCTGAGAGGAGCTGGAGAGGCCGGCCGCACGTGGTTGGCTGAGTGGGAGAGGGCCAAGAGGCACTTCCACGTGTCGGCGGGGAGCGGGATGCTCCACACAGACCTCCGGTGGGACGAGCACCCCGACATCCCCTTCACAATTTTGAAGACCTACCTCGCAGGCGGCGACACGAAGAAGAGGGGGGTCGACCCCGAGAGACTGGTGGCCGGCTACGCGTCTCTGCTAGACGAAGAGTCCAGGGCGCTTTTTTACAAGTACTTAGAGGCGGCCCGCAGGGTGTACCCCTACATAGAGGAGCACAGCTTCTACGTGGAGAACTGGGGGTTCTCGGCGGGGTATAAAAAGGTACGCGAGGCGGGCGCCCTGTTGCAAAAGCTAGGCGTCTTAGAGGACGCCGAGGACGTCTGGTACCTCAACTGGTTCGAGGTGGGGCAGGTCATGATCGAGGGGCTGACGGCGTGGGCCTCGGGCAGAGAGCCCACCGGCCACTGGAGGGGGGTGGTGGAGTGTAGAAAAGCCGCCTGGAGGCGCTGGGCCGAGTCGGCGCCTCCCCCCCACCTCGGCAGGCCGCCGGAGAAGATCACAGACTCCAACCTCGCCATGTTGCACAGGGTCGCAGCGGCGTCTGACTCGATCGCCGGCGTAGGCGCCTCCCCCGGCGTTGCGGAGGGGGTGGTGGCCGTGGTTAGAGAGCCCTCGGACTTCTCCAAGGTTAGGCCCGGCGTCGTCCTCGTGGCGCCTACGCTGTCGCCTGTGATGGGTCCTCTTCTGTCGGTTGCCTCTGCGGTTGTGACAGACTCGGGAGGGGTCATGTCCCACGCGGCTATCCTCGCAAGGGAGTACGGAATACCAGCAGTGGTGGGGGCAGGCAACGCGACTGCCAGGCTTAGAGACGGCATGAGGGTAAGAGTGGACGGGACCAGGGGCGTTGTGGAGGTGTTATGATAGGCAGACTGTACAAGGTGGCCGAGAGAACCGCCGCCGCTGTGATGAAGAGGTACAGAGAGGGGGGCGGCGAGGCTGTGGTGAGGCGCGGCGACGTAGACGTCACAAGGTTGGCGGACCAAGAGGCGGGGGAGGCGGCCTTGTCTGCGCTTAGGGAGGAGTTCCCCGAGGGGGCCTACGTGGTGTCTGAAGAGTCCGGCGTGGTGAGGTGGGGCGACGAGCGGTACCTCATCCTCGTCGACCCGCTCGACGGAAGCGAGAACTTTATCGCAAAAGTTCCCCTGTTCGCAGTGGCGGTCGCCGGAGGCGTCTACAAAGAGGGGACTTTGGAAGATGTGAAAGAGGCCGTGTTGTACCTACCGGCGACTGAGGACGTATACGCCGTAGACGGAGGAGGAGTCCGGCTAAACGGCGCGTCGCTGAGCCCCGTCCAGAGCCCCAGGGGCGTGGCACTGGTGGAGCTAGGCGCCAAGTTTCCAAGAGAACACGTGGAGATACCCCAGGCCCTCGGGCTGAAGATACGTAGCCTGGGCTGCGCCACCTACTCCGCATTTCTCGCCGCCTTGGGATACGTAGACCTCTTCATAGACCTACGCAGGAGGCTAGGGCCATGGGACGTGGCCCCCGCCCTCGCCGCTGGGCTACACAACCCAGCCTACCAGGCGTGGCTAGCAGACGGCTACGCGCTGGACAGACGCGTGGCGGTGATAGCCGGCAAAAAGCCCCACGTACAAGAAGCCGTCAAACTGGCGCAGACATAAAGCCCTCCGGGGGACGCCCAAGACCTTCGAGAAAAACTCAGGGCCGCGTTCCCTCCCCCTCCCGGGGGGACATCCGCGCCCATCATCGTTAAACACGAGGAGCGGTTTTAAAAGTTTAACGACTTTTGGGAGGCAAGGCGGCGCCAAGGCGCCTACTACGCCGCGCGTAGCGGCGAAGCGGCCCGGCGGGTATGTAAGAGTGATGTCTGCGGGCTTTCTCGCCCCGCCTTGGTTGGGCGGTGTGGGGGCCGTTTTGCGCGCCTGGAGAGTTAGGCGGCATTTGACGGCGGCTTAGGGCTTGCGTTTATTTTTTAATTATATTTATTTATAAAAATCTTAAATTTTATAAGTTTACAAATTATCTTTAAAAAACTTTTCTTACCGAGTGCGTATGAATAGAAGAGATGTGTTTAAAATCGGCGCGGGGGTTGTGGTGGGGCTGGCGTTGGGGTACGGCGTGTCACAGCTGACAAGGCCTGCGGCCACCGTCACCACGGCAAAGTCGACTGAGGTGGTGACTCCCTCGTCTACCACCACGCCCTCTGGTCCTAAGAAGCAGTCTGTGAAGATTGCGGTGGTGACCTTCACCTCTGGGGCCGCCTCGGTGTTCGGCGTGCCTGCGGCGAATATGGCGAGGTTGCTTGCCGACTATCTAAACCAGAGGGGCGGGATAAACGGGGCGAGGATTGAGCTTGACGTGAGAGACGAAAGCGGCGGGGCCGACCAGATGGTGGCCTTGTACAGACAGCTGACGCAGGCCGGCGGGGCCGACGTCTACGTGGGGCTGATTTCCTCGTCCGACTGCCTGGCGGTCGCCCCCGTGGCTGAGCAGTTGGGCAACACGCTCACTGTGTTTTTCGACTGCGCCACTAAGCAGTTGGTGGACCAGGGCATGATGAAGAAGGCCGTGTTTAGGACCGGCGGCACCACTGTGCAAGACGGCGTCTCACTGGCGAGGGCCGTGGTTAGGTTTAAGCCAGATGTGAAGACGGTGGTGGGGCTGAACCAAGACTACGCCTACGGCAGAGACGAGTGGAACGACTTCATCACCGCCTTGAAGAAGCTTAAGCCGGACGTACAGGTGTTGGACACGCTGTGGACGCCGCTGTTCACCACAGACTACTCCGCGCAGATTTCTAGGATAATTGACTTGAAGCCCGACATTGTGCACACCAGCTTCTGGGGGCCGGACCTGGCCAACTTTGTAAAACAGGCATCGGCGAGGGGGCTGTTCAACGTGACGACGGTGGCCTTCGCCAGGGGCGAGTCCATGATGCAGGACCTGGGCGATGCGTTGCCCGAGGGCCAGATAGTGGAGGGCCCCCACTACTTCGAGTTCCCCACGCTGAGCCCGCTGAACAAGGAGATTAGAGAGGAGTACAGGAAGAGGTACGGCTACTACCCGCCGTACCCCGCCTACCACATGGCCAACGCCATCTTCGGGGTGAAGTACGCCATAGAGGCGGCCTCGATGATCTCTGGGGAGGACTGGCCGGACTTGTCCACGGTGTCGAAGGTCTTCGAACGTCTGGCCTACCCGGCGCCGGGGGACTGGATAATTATGGCGCCTAACCACAACGCGGTGAGGGGCGCGGTTGTGGGCGTCACCAAGTCCGTGGAGGGATACAAGTTCAAGCTCCTCCGCCCGTGGTACTACGAGCCGCCTGCTGACATCAACCCGCCGCCCGGCATGACCAGCGCCCAGTGGTACGACACATGGTAGGGCTCCTCCTCTCGATCCTGTTTTTTTGGGCCTACCTCTCCCTAGTGGCCGCGGGCCTCCAGTTCATATACGGAAGCGCCAGAGTTTTAAACCTGGCTCACGCCTCTTTTTTCGTCCTCGGCGGCTACCTGGCGTCTTATCTTTCAAATTTTTTGTCGTGGCCCCTCCCGGCGTCGGTGGCCGCCGCCTCAGCCGCCGGCGCCGCCGCAGGGCTCGTCCTATACATTGCGCTCGCCCGCATCTCCGACGAGGTGGACCAGCTGGTCTTCACCTACTCCGTATTCTGGCTCTTCGAGGCCTTTTTCAGAGGCGTCTTCGGCTACGGGCTGTACAGCACAGCGGACACGGCGGCGCGCCTCGGCGTGTTGACGCTCGGCGACCAGAGGGTGCCCGTTGCCAACCTAGTGGGCGTGGCCTCGGTGGTGGCGGTGTTCGCCGCCTTGTACTTCGTGATGTCTAAGACCACCTTCGGCATGTTTTTAAGAGCTGTCGTGGACAACCCCCCGGCGGCCGAGGCCTTCGGCGTACCCCTCAGGCGAGTTGTGGCGCTGGGCGTGGCGCTGGGTTCCGCCCTGGCGGCGTTTGGGGGGTCGATTTCGTCCATGTGGCAGAACTTCAACGTGGGCCTTGCCGGCGTGGTGTTGGTCTACGCCTTCGCCGCGGTGGCCGTGGGCGGGCTGGG
The DNA here is from genome assembly GCA_038879095.1 of Pyrobaculum sp. Taxonomy (GTDB): domain Archaea; phylum Thermoproteota; class Thermoprotei; order Thermoproteales; family Thermoproteaceae; genus Pyrobaculum. Next base: position 31,674 of record JAVZUI010000003.1, read on the forward strand.
AAACGTGTTCGGCGCCTTGGCCGCCTCTTTTATAATAAGCCTCGTGAGGGCGCTGGCCGTGTACTACTTCCCGGAGGTGGAGCTCTTCGCCATCTACTTAGTGGTGCTGACCGTTTTGACGCTGAGGCCCTCGGGGCTGTTCGTAAGGTATGAGAGGCGCGTATAGCTTGGCCGTGCCGGCGGCGTTGCTGGCGGCCTACTTCCTAGTGCCTAACTCTTATTTCAAATACGAGGCGGTGTACTGGGCAGTCATGTCGATCACAATGCTGGGGGCGGTTACTCTGGTCGAGGCGGGCCTCGTCAACTTCGGCTACGGCATGTACGTGGCCGCGGGGGCCTACACGGCGGCTTTGTTATTCAAACACTTAAAAATCGGCGAGGTTGCGGTGGCGATCCCGCTGTCTGCGGCGGTGGGGGCGGCCTTCGGCGCCGTCACAGGCCTTGCCCTCGCCAAGCTGAGGGGGATATTCTACGCCCTGTCCAGCCTGGCCCTGTCCATGGTGCTGTACGGGTTTTTAGTAAAGTTCTACTACTTCACCGGCGGGTCGGACGGAGTGACGCTGTACGGCGCAACAATCGGCGGGCAGCCGCTGGGCATGGACGCCTTGGCCTTGCTGACTGCGGCGGCGCTTGCAACGGCCTTGTGGTTTAGGCATAAGTACCTCCAGTGGGGCATCTGGCATCTGGCGCGCGGCATTAGGGAGAACGAGGTGAAGCTCTGGTCGCTGGGCGTGGACACCGGCAGGACTGTGGTGGCCCTCTCCGCCTTCGCTGGGCTGTGGGGCGGTCTCGGCGGGTCGCTACTGGCGTATTTAACCGCCCACGTCTCCCCCGAGCTGTCCTTCTGGGCCTTCTCAGGCTTCGTGGTGGCGGGCGCCCTCGTGTCGGCCCAGGCGTCGTACGGCCTAGGCTTCTTGGTGGGCGGGCTGATAGCCAGGGCTTTGAACGTGTCCGCCTTCTACACCAACGCCTACGAGCTGTCCATCGGCCTGGGCCTCCTGGCGGCGTTTGCGGCCGCAAAGCTCTGGAAGAGGCATGCTTGAGGCGGTGGGCCTCAGCAAAAGGTTCGGAGGCGTCTCGGCGCTACACGACGTGAGCCTGAGGGTGGCGTCGGGCGAGTTCGTGGCGGTGGTGGGGCCCAACGGCTCTGGAAAGACCACCTTGATCAACGTCATCTCGGGCTTTGTGAAGCCCGACGCTGGCAGAGTGTTGCTGAACGGCCGAGAGGTCACGAAGTGGCCTCCCCACAAGAGGGCCAGGGCGGGCCTCGTGAGGACTTTTCAGCTCCCCCAGCTGATGCCGGGCCTCACCGTGTACGAAAACGCCTTGGCCGCAGCCTCCGCGCTGTCTGGCTTCAAGAGGCCGGACGAGGCCAGAGCGAGGGAGTTGTTAGAGGCCTTCGGCCTCTGGGAGGTGCGGGGGCTGAAGATCCACGAAGTGTCGGAGGGCCACAGAAAGCTACTCGACGTGGCCATGGCCATGTTCCTAAGGCCAAAGGTGTTGCTTTTAGACGAGCCCACCTCCTCCGTCAGCACTGCTGACAAGTTCAAAGTGATGAAAGTGATATTTGACAACTTGAAGAGGGAGGGCGTCTCTGCAGTGTTTGTGGAACACGACATGGAGGTGGTGAAGAGCTTCGCCCACAGAGTGGTGAAGATGGAAAACGGCAGGGTGGTGGGGGAGGAGACCTATGTTAAAGGCGGCTGACCTCGTCGTCAAGTTCGAAGCCGCTACCGTGGTTAGGGGATTGGCCTTGGAGGTCAAGCCCGGTGAGGCGGCAGCGCTGGTCGGCCCCAACGGCGCCGGCAAGACCACAACGCTGAAGGCGGTCATGGGCATATACAGACACGGCGGCTCCGTCTGGCTCAACGGCGTCGACGTCACAAACCTAGCGGCCAGAGACAGGGCAAAGCTCGGCATGGGCTACAGCCCCGAGGACAGAGGCCTCTTCCCCAGCCTAACGGTAAGAGAAAACCTAGAGCTCCCAGTCAAGGCGCTGAGGCTGCCCGAGGACCGCGTGGAGGTTGCGCTGACCTACGTGGAGGAGGTGAAGAAGTTCATGGACAAAAAGGCCGGCCTGCTGTCCGGCGGCCAGCAGAAGCTGGTGGCGCTGGCGAGGGCGCTTGTGGTGGGGCGCTCGGCCCTTTTGCTAGACGAGCTCTTCGAAGGGCTGTCCCCCAAGATGGCCGACGCCGTGAAGCTGTCGCTTCGGGCCTACCTAAACGACCACAAGCCGGCGGCGCTACTCGCAGAGTCCACCACCTCCTACCTAAAGGGGCTGGCGAGCCGCGTCTACTACATCGAGAGGGGGGAAGTCGTGCGGGTGTCCGAAGAGCTGTAGCTCAAGCATAGAAGAGGGGCTACAACCCCTCGGCCGGCCTTGGGGTCCGCGGCGTGCTTAGACCGGAGGCGCCGCAGGTGAGTAGCGCAGGCGGCCGATTTAGGGAGAGAATAAGTTGTGCCTTGACGTCCTCCGCCGCGTTGCGAGCGGCCGGCCACGTCCCGAACGGCGAGGCCCCTACTTACCGCCTTCCGTCTGGCACATGGCTTCTCTTATCCTGTCTGCCAGCGCCTCTGCGTCTTCGACGGGTCCGCTGTGCACCAGCCTGCCTTTCACCAGCACGAGGGGGAGCTTGCCGTTGCGGTGTCTTGCCATGAGGTAGAGGCCGCGGAGGGTGGCGGGGCTTGTGAACCGCACGGGGGCGGGGCCGACCATGGCCAGGGCCTCTAAGAGCCTGTGGAGGTCCGCGGAGCCGCCCTCGGCGAGGTCCCCCTCGGTGATCCTAATCTTAAAAGCCCTGGCCACCTCGTCGCAGGTCCTGCAGATGCCCACCTCCGCCGGGACGAAGGCCACCACCTCGATCACAGTTTTAACTCCACATTGCTTTAAATGCATGTACATCCGCCATGACTCCGTCCCCTCGGGATAACAGAACCCTGGCGCCGATCGCTAGCGCATCCACCAAGGCGGCTATTACAACCCTCACGAGGGGCCCGCCGATCAGCGTAAAGCTGAGACAGGTACGCCCTCTTCTAGTCAGTACACCGACTGTTAGGGGGCGGGCTCTGCGGCGTGCGGAAAGGCTGGGCACAGGGCCCTTGCGAAGGGTCGGCGGCGGTTGTGAAGAAAGCCGCGTAGGCGGGAAAATCCACGGAGGCGGGGCCTTTGTCTCAACTTGCCGGCGGCGAGTAATCCAGTGGTATTAACCCAGTAATACCACCCCACTGTTATTAACCTGTGGAGATGTTTTATCAGTCCTACAGCCTCCGCCGACCCCAGGCCCAGGTCTCCGCAGCCCTTGCCGCGGGGACCACGGGGGATAAGCCGACGGCGCTGGACGGGCCTCCTCGCCCGGCGCTGCCGGCTAAATCGGCGCCGACGGCGGGGCTGTGGGACTCTTCTCTTACTCTAGGAGGAGATCCCCCGCTTGGCCCTCTCTACACTGGGATGTAGCCGCCATGTCTGCCCCGGCCCCTATCCTTCACTCGGCCACTCGTTTACGTGTAGAAAGACTTCCGGAGGGGCTTACAGCAGGTTACGACCCTCTCAAGCGGGACTTTTGCTTACCCCCCTGGTGGCGCTGGTTTCGGCCTGTCTACGCGTCCCCACTTGGGCGAAGTCCTCATATGGGTCTGCTGGTGGAGCCTATTTGGCTGTTATCGCGGGTCGGCTTTTCATGTCGCCGCGTAGCTCGACGTGAGCCCGTGTGTGGTCGCAGTATTTCAGCCAAGGTTGCATCGGTCGAGGTGCGCACCTGACGGTGATAAAGTTTTTCTAATCTGCTTAAGTATGGTTGTGTCTGTCTGCGACGTCTTTAGGGCCTTGGACCTCGCCTCGCGGAGGGGGTCCTCGGCGGTGCTTGTGAAGGTGTACGACGGGTCCCGCTCCTACGTGGACGTGGTGGTGGAGGGAAGCCCTCTGATGGGCCTTCTTCCCGAGTCTGTCCTCTCGGCCGTGGGCGGGCTGGGGGCCGTGGGAGAGAGGTTTGAGGGGTGGGTGGGGGCGCTGTACGTCTCGGCTGAGGTGGTCTTGGTGAGGCCGACGGTGGTAGTGGTGGGGTTCGGCGAGGTGGCGCGGAGGGTTTCCGAAGTGGCGGCGGCCATGGGCTACTACGTGGCGTCGGTGGGCCACAGGGCGGAAGGGGCCTTCTACGCAGGCGGGCTTGAGGACTTGGGCAGGCTGGTGTCGGAGGGCTCGGTGGTGGTGGTCGCCAACGAGGGGGGCCACCCCTCCGACGTCGACGCGGCGGAGCTTGCCATTAGGCGCGGGGCCGGGTACGTGGCTGTTCTGGCCAGCAGGAGGCGCGCCGCGTTGATAATTAGAGAGCTTGTGAGGAGGGGGGTGCCCCTCTCGGAGATAAAGGCGAGGCTTAGGGCGCCGGCGGGCTTAGACGTGGGGGCTAAGACGGCGGGCGAGATTGCGGTGAGCATAATGGCAGAGGTGGTGATGTACCTAAGGGGCGGCACCGGCAGGCCTATGACAGAGGTGAAGAACCCCTACGAGGCGCTGGGCGAGGTGGAGGGGGAGGACCTCTCGAAGTACAGATGCGAGTGGCGGCCGGCAAAGGAGCTTTAGCCGCGTCGAGGCATCCTCCCTCCGCTGGGTGTGAATAAAGACAAGGAAAGCTTAACCGCATATCAGTTTAATCCAGGCGTCTCCCTCCCAGCGGTGCTAAATTTCGTGGAATAGGTCCTCTTCTGTAATCACAGCATCAAGCTTTTCTCCTGCTTTTCTCAGAAAGCCCAGGAGATCATAATCTCTTGTGAGGAGTCTCAGACCTCTGTCTTTAGCTGTAGCGTACAGTAAGAGGTCTATTAAATCTTTGTGTCCCATTTGCCTCAGCTTTGCCGCCATGAGGTAGCCAATGGGCGAGGGAGTTGCTTCGACAAACCTAGTTGTTATTGAGACCAAACCAGTCTCAAGTCTCGTCAGCTCGTACCTCCCTTTAAGGATTTTGCCCAAAGCCTCTAATAAAGAAAACGGGCTGTAGTACAGTTTTAAGTCGCTACGACCTTTAAGTAGTCTTAAAGTTGGCATCACTTCAGGCACCTTCACCCCAAGCATGGGTAGGAGGTAGGTGGTGTCAAGTAAGATTTTCATCTTGCCACCGCTCGCTCTCTTTCTCAAACTCCTCTACGGTCGTCTCTCCGAAGTAGGGCCCCTCCAGCGCCAAGTCGAAGGGGTCTGGGACAGGGACGAGCACTATCCTTCCCTCCTCCACCCTCAGCCTAACCTCCTGCCCCTCTCTAAGCCCCACGGCGTCTGCAATAGCCTTGGGAATGTAGATAGTAAATTTCTTAGACACCCGCGTCTTCACCTCCACAGATTAAGATTTCTGAGGAAAATTAAATATTTCTGAAATACGGCGTCCTCGCCCTCCGCGCGTGTGCAATCTTGTGCCTTGCAACAGTCGTATTAACTGCCGTTCGACCGTGGTTATTGCGTCGGGTGCCCGCGGACGTTTGTGGCTCGTGCGCCTACGCCGCCCCTTTTCTGCCCCCTGTGCCCAACGCCAAGTACTTCCGCGACCTGGCCGCGAAGAACACGACGGCTACCATAGGAATCGTCGTCACCACGGAGGCGGCGCCTATTACGTTCCGTTCTGACCTGAACTCAGAGACCTGCAGTCGGCCGACCAGCAGGGCCACGGTCTGATGCTCCTCTGATAGAAGCACGCTGGCGTAAAGGTACTCTCCGTACAGCTCCGCCGCAGATAACAACGCCACAGCCACGACGCCTGGGGCAACCGCCGGCAGGTAGATGCGGAGGAATCTTGCTACGGGACCCGCTCCACCCACGCGTGCGGCGCGCTCTAGATCTGGGTCTAGTTCCATGGAGAAGGCCGTGAGTAGCCACAACGCCAACGGCACCGTGTAAATCTGATAGGCGAGGGATATGCCCAGATAGCTGTCCACAAGGCCGTACCTATACAGCACCTCGTAGGTGGCAGGCATGAATACGGCGGGTGGGATGGACCTAGACAGCCCCACTAGGACCACAAAGAGCGTTAGGAAGTTGGCGCTCACCCCTAATCTGGCCACGGCGTACGCCGTGGGAATCGACGCTACAAGAGTAATGGTCATGGATAGGGCCAGTATAATTGCAGTATTTGCGAAGGACTTGAACAGCCCAAGCTTAAGCTTTTCACCGGGTCAATATCTTTAAGTCGCACGTGTCTGGTTGGGCTGAGTAGGCCATTCTACGCATATTTTGGTGGTCCGCACGCGCCCCACCTATGGCCGCTCCTCAACTTGCCAAAGATACGTAAGGACTAATAGTCGAGTACGGCGCCTCTGCACTCTACTTCCAGCTGGTCGGCAAGCTCCTTCGCCCTCTTGCGAATGGCCGACGCCACTATTAGTAGCCGGGGCTTTACGCCGCTGACTTTTTCATAGAGCTTGCCTATCCTGTAGAGCTCGGCCACGTCCGGCTTATCTGCATATGACTTAAACTCCACGAGCACGTGTTCGTTGTCTCTAACCAAGACGTCTACCTCTACGTAGCTGGGGTGTCCGTACACCGCGCCGTCTTTATCGAAGTAGGTCCACCTGCTGACTTTATACGCCCTTAGCAAGTCCTCCACTAGGTACTTTATGGACTCTCTGAAGGCCTCCTCGGAGACGACGCCCCACCTAGTGCCCAAGGCGTTGATCTTAGAAGTCAGCTCCACAATCGCCTTCGTATGCCTCTCAAGAATCTTTGCGTGTTTACTAACCTGCACTTGTAGCGTCCTTACCTGCTTTTGTAACGTCTTGACCTGCTCTTGGAGCGACTTTATAGCCTTCGTATTCTCGTCGATGCTCTGTAAAATCTTGTCGATGCCCAAAAGGCCGAGCACCGCGTACCTAAACTCCTCGTCCTCCCTCAACGCCTTTAAAAACGCCTCCTTGTTAAACGCCATAGTAGCTATTTGATAGCCTAGATAAAAACTTTTGCCAAGACGCCGCCTATCCCGACAAACCCAGCACAGCACCAAGTTGCCGCGACTAGTGCAAACGAGGAAAGGCGTCAATCAAAGTTTTCCTTCTGCCACCGCTCGCTCTCTTTCTCAAACTCCTCTACGGTCGTCTCTCCGAAGTAGGGCCCCTCCAGCGCCAAGTCGAAGGGGTCCGGGACGAGGACGAGCACTATCCTTCACACCTCCACCCTCAGCCTAACCTCCTGCCATTCCCTGAGCCCCACCGCATTTGCGATAGACCTGGGGATGTAGATAGCGAACTTCTTCGACACTCGCGTCTTCACTTCCAAAATCTTGAATTTTGAGAAAAGATATGAGATTGCAGGGCGCGGTAAATACGCGCCAAGTAGCTTCTAGGACGGACTGCTAAGTGGCGTACGCCCCGGCGCGGATCGCGGCGTCTTGGGTTAACTGCGAACCGACGCCGGACCCCACGCGTCACATGAGCAAAGCCTCTGTGGGCCTCAGCCTTTTTTGCACGGGGTCTGGGGTCAATCCCATCTGCTCCATCGTCACAGACCCCAGTAGGTACACGCCCTCGTCTCCGAAAACCACCGGCGTGGCGGAGGCGCTGAGGCCCTCCACCTCGATCCCCACCCCCTAATTCTCTCTCTACCACCTTGTTGTCAGCCAACCTCAGCCTTACCTTCCGCGTTGGCGCTACCCCTAGCTCTGCCAGCAGAGCCGCCGGGAGGACGGTGTACGTCGCCCCCCTATCAACTAACAGCGTAACCCTCTTCCTTCTACCCACACCTCTGGGGTTCCACACAGTGGCCTCTACGTAGAAGAGCTCCACATACGCAACTCCTCCCAACTTTTTTATGTTTCCTTGCCGGCGGCTTTAGGCCTGCGCCTCGTAGGCCGCCTGCCAGAACTTCCACTCGTACTCGGAGGCCCGTTTGAAGTAGGGCCACAGCTCGTCTGCGCCTACTCCGCGGGAGTTGAGGAGGGCTTTTAGAGAGTCTACGAGGTCTCTGTACTCCTTTGACAGGTAGGTGGATGCCCACTTGACGTAGACCTCCACCTTGTTCCCCCTGAGAGCCTCTCTGTGCCTCTCTGCAATTTCTGCGTATGTCCAGAAGCAGGGGAGGACGGCGGCCATGCAGTGGTAGAAGCCTCCGAGGGCGCAGGTCGCAGTTAAGAAGTCCATGTAGGCCTTGTTTACGTCGTTTGGCTCCGCCGCCGCGGCCGCCTCGATGGAGAGTCCAACTTCTCTAAGCAGGGCCTCGTAGTTGGCCATCTCCCCCGTTGCGGTCCCGTAGGCGAGGGATAGGGCGAGCTTCATGGAGGAGACGTCCGGCGCCTTTGCGGCGGCCAGCGCCAGCGCCTTTGTGAAGTGGATTAGGTAGTAGTAGTCTTGTAGTAGGTAGTACCTAAACTTCTCCATGGGGAGGTCCCCCCTGTAGACCTCCACGACGAAGGGGTGCGCCACTATCCTCTCCCAAATCGGCCTAGCCCTCCCCCGAAGCTCCTCTGCAACTCCCATAAGTACGAAATAGTTGGAAAATAAAACATTTATCGCCAGGCCTACGGCGGAGCCCGCCGCTTCTGCTCGACAAGTGTCTCGCCTTCTGCGGCCTATAGAGACCTTAGCTCCACCTTGACGACGCGGTCTATTTCAGCCACTGCGTAGTAGCCGTCTTTCAGCGGCCCCGGGTTGACCAACACGGTTTCCCCCAGGAGGCTTATCCCCCTGTCTTCGTGTATGTGTCCGTGTACTGAGAGGAGGGGCTGCCTCTCCTTAATGTACCTCCTCACCGCGACGCTTCCAACCGGCTTGACGCCTCCCACTCTGTCTAGGCGGCCCCGGGGCGGGTTGTGCGTCACCAAGATGTGGGGAGGCGGGGTCAGCGACTTAAGCAAGGCCTCTATCGCCTCCTCGCTGATTTTAAACAGGTCTTTGAAGGGGGTGGGGAGGCTTCCTCCCACCCCGCCCACTGTGAAGGGGCCCAGCGGCGCCGTGGAGCCGTGTAGGGGGTAGACGCCGTCTGTGCGGAAGCGGGCCAGCTCCGGCGGGTCGGTGTTCCCGGGGACGAAGTAGACGGGGCCTATCTCAGCCAGCGCCGTGAGCGCCTCTACGGCCGCCTCCAGCGTCGCCTTGTAGGTGAAGTCGCCGGCTGCTATAACTGCGTCGAAGTCTCTGCCCAGCCTCTTGACGTTGGAGACTGCGTCGTGTACGTCGGAGACGAGCAGGAGGCGCATGAGGCGTCGAAAAACCGGATTAAAATCTATTCTCTGTAGTAGGGGGGCGCGGGGAAGGAGCCTTCTCTGACCTCTCTTGCGTACGTGGCCACGGCCTCTCTTATGAGAGAGGCGGCGTCTGCGTACCTCTTGGCGAAGCTTGGCGGCCTCTCCGAAAGCCCAATTACGTCGTGGAGGACGAGTATCTGCCCGTCGCAGTGAGGCCCGGCGCCGATGCAGATGGTGGGTATCCTCAGCGACTCGGTCACCTCCTTGGCGAGAGACGCGGGGACGAACTCGACCACCACCGCGAAGGCCCCGGCCTCTTGTAGGGCTTTGGCGTCTTCCAACACCTTCTTTCTCCCCTCCTCGGTCCTCCCGGCCATGCGGAAGCCGCCGAGGGTCAGCACCCTCTGGGGGTTTAGGCCTATGTGGCCCATGACGGGGACCCCGGCCTTGGTGAGCCTCTCCACGATGTGGGCGATCTCCGCCCCGCCCTCAGGCTTGACGGCCTCGGCGCCTGCCCTTATCAGCTTGGCCGCGGCCCTCAAGGCGTCTCTGGGACCAGTCTCGTAGGTCATGAAGGGCATGTCCGCCACCACCAAGGCCCTCGGCTTGGCCCTGGCCACCGCGGCGACGTGTACCAGCATGTCAGTGAGGGTGACCCTGAGAGTGTTCTCGTATCCTAGCACCACCATGCCCAGAGAGTCCCCCACCAATATGCCGTCTACGCCGGCCTCGTCCACAAGCCTCGCCGTGGGGTAGTCGTAGGCCGTGATCATGGCAAGCCTCCTCCTCCCCTTAGACTCGAGGAAGTGGCGCACAGACTTTTTCTCTGACATAGGAGAGGAGAGCCACGTTTTAAAAAACTTGACCGCCTCAGCCGCGTAGAGCCGTCAGCCTGCCCCTCGCGGCGGCGCCTCGTTACGGCACCTGCGGATCCGGGTCGCGTCGGGGGCTACGCCGTGGCGTTGAGAGGCGCGCGGCCTTACAAGACGGCCTTGGCTTTTGATATGTTCACTGCGTCTTGGTATTTCGAGGCGATCTCCTCGTCGGCGGTGACCAGGCGGACGCCGAGGTGTTTCGACAAGGCGACGTAGGCGGCGTCGTATATCGTGAGGTCTAGCTCGTACGCCGTCTTTGCAGTGAGCGTGGTCAGCTCCCCCGCCATAGAGAATAGGGCTAGTTGCAGGTCGTCGAGTATCTTCGCGGCTCTTGTCAACTTCTCGGCGTCGAATACGCGGGAATACCTCAAGGCGTTTAGCACTTCGTAGTGTATGAGGGCCGGCGCGGCTAGGGTTAGGGAGCCCGCCACGTGTCTTTTCAAAAGCTCCAGCGACGCGTCTGAGTACTCCTCTACGACGAATCACTTCACCGCCACTGAGGCGTCTACTACGGCCGTCTTCGCCATCTCTTTATCTCAGCCAGGGAGTCCCAGCCCCTGGCCTCTTGGCGGAGCGAGTAGAGCTCCAGCAACGCGTGGAGAGCGCGCTCTCGGTCTATACGCAGGGCCTCTTGCCTCGCTATCTCCTCGGCAATGGCCCGCCTCACCACCTCGCTCCAATTTACGTGGCTCAGCTCCTCCATCTTTTTCTTCAGCTCGCGGCTCACGCGGAAGCTCACGACCTCCACGACGTATTACACGTATTACTTAATAAACTTATCGGCAGACGGCTCCCACACTCCCAGCGGCAAAAGGCCCAGCTCATAAGGCTCGACGGCCACCGCCCCGTGTCTAAGAAGCCACATGAAGACTCTGCACCGAGACGGCGTAGCCCCTGCGTTACGGGGTCTCCGGCGAAGCGGCAAAACCCGGACCAGCTGGTGGCGCAAAATCGGCCATACGCCGGGCTGGGCGCTTAGCGGTCTGCCGTAGAACATCTTCGTAGAGATTTGCCGCCAATATTTAAGCCGATTAGCTTGATGTTAAAAATACATGAAAAATTATAACTATACATATTTATCTTAAAGCATGGCTAAATTTGTGCCGGACCCCACTCTCTACCCGACGCCTAGAGACGCGATGAAGGCCCCTCCTGAGGATCTGGCCTACGTGGCTGCGTTGTATGTTGGAACTGGGATAGAGAGACCAGACTTCCTCGCCGTGGTGGACGTGGATCCCAAGTCCCCCACCTACGGCAAGATTATATACAAACTGGAGATGCCTCATGTCGGCGACGAGCTTCACCACTTCGGCTGGAACGCCTGTTCCTCCGCCTTCTGCCCAAACGCCAGGCCGTTTTTAGAGAGGAGGTATCTGATCGTCCCAACCCTGCGCACTTCTAGGATATACGTGGTGGACACTAAGCCGGACCCCAGGAGGCCTTCTCTGGTGAAGGTAATAGAGGAGGGGCCCGCCAGGTCTGGCTACACTAAGTATCACACTGTCCACTGCGGCCCCGACGCCATTTACATATCTGCGCTGGGAGGCCCAGACGGCAGAGGGGGGCCCGGAGGGGTATTAGTCCTCGACCACGACGATTTTAAAGTCTTGGGCAGGTGGGAGGTGGATAGGGGTCCTCAGTACCTGGCCTACGACTTTTGGTGGAACCTCCCCAGCGGCTACATGATAACCAGCGAGTGGGCCACGCCTGAGTGTTTTGAAGACGGCTTTAACCCCGGTTGTTTGAAAGAGGGTAGGTACGGAAATAGGCTACACGTCTGGGACATGGCCAAGAGGCGGCACCTATACGCCGTCGACCTGGGGCCGGAGGAGAGGATGGTCTTGGAGGTGAGGCCTCTGCACGACCCTACGAAGCTGATGGGCTATGTAAACGTGGTGCTGAACACCAAAGACTTGTCTAGCTCTGTGTGGCTTTGGTTCTTCGAAGACGGCAGATGGCGGGCGGAGAAGGTGATCGACATAGACGCCCAGCCCTCGGAGGGCCCCCTCCCGCCGCCGTTGAGAGACTTGAAGATGGTGCCGCCCCTGGTCACCGACATCGACATTTCGCTAGACGACAGGTTCCTATACGTGTCGCTTTGGGGCATCGGGGAGCTGAGGCAGTACGACATCACAGACCCGTTTAGGCCGAGGCTTGCCGGCGTCGTCAAGCTGGGCGGGATATACCACAGGGCGCCCCACCCCACGGGGGCTGAGCTGAGCGGAGCCCCTCAAATGATCAGCGTGAGTAGAGACGGGAGGCGGGTATACACCACAAACAGCCTGTACAGCTCTTGGGACAACCAGTTCTACCCAGGTCTGAGGGGCTGGATGGCAAAGATAAACGTGTCGCCCGAGGGCGGCATGACTGTGGAAAAAGAGTTCTTGGTAGACTTCGGAGAGGCGAGGGCACACCAGGTTAGGCTGAGGGGAGGGGACAGCTCCACAGACAGCTTCTGCTTCCCATAAATGGACACCCTTTTTCTCTCCGTTTTGCTTGGGCTTTTCCACGGGCTTGACCCCGGGAAGGGCTGGCTCTTCGGCGTGTATACGTATCTCTACACTAAGTCTAGGGCGAGGGCCGCCTCCGCCATCGTAGCCGCCTGGACAGGCCACTCAATTGCGGTGTTGGCGACGGCCGTGGGCGCCCTGGCCCTCCTGCGGGAGGCCTCTGCGGCGGCCTCTATGGCGTTGGCCCTAATCATGGTGGCGATAGGCCTCGCGGCGTTTTTTAAACACTTTAATTGGCTAAGGCCTTGGAGCGGGGCGAGAGACGTCCTCGCCTTCAGCGCATTGGCCGGCGCGGCGCACGGAGCCGGCCTGCCTCTGGCCTACCTATGCGGCGCCAGCCCCCTCGCGATACTGTTAGCCCACATATACGCCACCCTGGCGGCCATGTCCGCCTCAGCAGCGGCGTTCTCGAAGGCGCTGGCCCACTTAAAAAGGTGGTGGATAAACTACGACGCCCTGTGGGGCGCCGTGTTGATCGCCACAGGCGTAGCGCAACTGGCTTGGAGAGTTCTCCTCTAGACGCGTCGGCTCGGAGAGGACTAAGGCCTACGTCGTGCCGGCCGCTCGCTCCGCCCCACTGCGTCGGCTAAAGCGTGCCGCGCTCTGCCTCCCAAGCTTATAAACTTTAGACGTGTCGATACGTGTGGGCGTGGCCTTGTCGCCGCATATCGCAGAGATCTTAAGGAGGCTGGCAGGCGATAAAGATGTGGAGATGTTTCTGCTGGATGTATTGGCGCCTCGTTTAGACCTGCGCGAAAGCGTAGAGGCGTATTTAAAACTCCACGAGAAGCCCCTGGCGGAGGCTGAGGAGCTCTACTCCAGGGGCGACCTCCTACAGGCGGGGGAGAGTACTGGGGCGCCGCCGCCTTGCTCAACGCGATCGCCGAGAAGAGAGGCGTTCCCCACCACAGCCACAGAGACTACGACCTATTGATAAATAGGCTGTTTAAGGAGGCGCGCGAAAAAGAGATAGTCGTCTGGTTCAGAATGGCGGAGGGCCTACACGCCAACTTCTACCACAACTTCATGGACAGAGAGGAGTTCGAGCTGCACAGGGAGGCGGTCTTGAACCTAGTCAAGAGGCTGAGAGGATTGGCGGCGTATTAACCTACGCGGGACGTTAGGCGGTAAGGATGTATATAGCGCAGTCGAGATGATTACGACTCCCACTACGTAGTGAAGCCGCTTGGAGTGCCCGCAGTGGATTAGGCGTTGCCCCAAAAATACGCCAACGCCCGCAACGGCCCCGCCGACGAATATGGCGTGTTTTAAAGCAATAGATGCGGCCGCTTCGGCAGTCCTTAATACTGGCGCCAGCGCCTCTATCTCTCCGAAAAAAGCTCTCGTTAAGGCGAATGCCGTAGATGTACCCAACATGGCGTCGAAAAGGCCTACCGCAAAATTCACGACCTGCCTCACGGCGCGCGTCCTCGGCGACGCGCCGCGGATTACACCCAACACCTTCACTCCAGTGGCGAATAGCGCCGTAGATACTAACCACTTTAAGACAGTCCAGTTTAAAAATATCCACACAACAACGCCAGCCGCCACCCCCAAAAGAGCCGGGAACCCCCTGAGATGTTCAACATGTAGGATGGGGCCCTGTCCGTATACCTTTTGATATATGAGGTTTAGAGCCCCCGCCACTGCCGTAGCTATGGTAAATGCGAGAGTCACCACCGGCGGCGGCAGGCCGAGAGCGAGCATCAGAGGGATGACGAACAAAATGGCGTACGCAGGCTCGCCCACAGCGTTAGCTATCACGCCGGCGAAGAACCCCGCGTAGAGCCACGCCGGCACCGACCCGTCCATGCTTGGCCTTGTCTTTCCATTAATAAATGTTTTCTAAATGAAAAATAATTAAGAAACAGCAACTTCTTACTTGTTTTCAGTATGTGGACATCATTTATAATTTTAGAACTGCCGTGCCGCTTATGCTGTGTATATTTTTAAATATTTCCGTCGGCGACCTCCGCGTTTACGTCAGCCGGGGCGCCTTCGCAGCTGTCGGCGGCGTGTCCGCCTACGCTCTAGGCGTCGAAGGTTTTAAAATGGAATTATATACGTGGGTATGGAGTTTGTCCCTCCTAACCACCCGAGGAGGGAGTCCCTTTTGATTAGGGAGAGGCTTGTGGAGGGGTTTAGGGAGGGCTACGTGGCCCCCCAGGGCCTCATTGCCCAGGGGAGGGGGGAGTGCTTCGACTACCTCATCGGCGAGGTGACCACGGAGGAGGCTTGGGAGGCGGAGCGGGCAGCTGTGGCGGCGATGCTTCTGGCGAGGCGGCCCGTCATATCTGTAAACGGCAACGTGGCGGCTCTGGCTCCGGAGGGGGTGGTGAAGCTGGCGGAGGCCGTGGGGGCGGCGTTGGAGGTCAACCTCTTCTACCGGACGAGGGAGAGGGAGGTGCTGATCGCAGAGGTGTTAAGGAGGCACGGGGCGCGGGAGGTTCTGGGCGTCGGCGACGACGCCTCTTGCACAATTCCCGAGCTCTTCAGCGAGAGGAGGAGGGTCTCGTGCCGGGGGATATACGTGGCGGACGTGGTGTTCGTCCCCCTGGAAGACGGCGACAGGACCGAGGCGCTGAGGAAGATGGGCAAGGTGGTAATAGCCGTGGACCTCAACCCCCTGTCCCGCACGGCGAGGGCCGCCTCGATCACCATCGTAGACAACGTGGTGAGGGCTGTGCCCAACATGGTCAAGCTGGCGGAGGAGATGCGGGGCTGGCCAAGGGAGAAGCTTGAGGCTTTGTTAAAGAGCTACGACAACGGCGCTGTGTTGAGGAGGGCGCTGAGGCGCATCGCGGAGAGGCTCTACGACATGGCCGAGGGCCGGGCTTGACATGGCCCTGGAGTTCGAGGGCGACAAGAGGGGCCTGGAGGCTTTTAAGAAGTTGCTAAAAGAAGAGTACGGGGCGGACTCAACTCTGATATGTAAAGAGGGGGGCGACTGCAGGCTGGTCCTCCTGGGCGCCGAGGCCGCCAAGTTCATAACGTCGATTGAGCCGCTGGCGGAGGACATATATGGAGAAAAGGTTTTGGACAACGGCCGGGTCAAGGTGTACGTAAAGCCGGCGCGGGGGAAGAGGGTGGAGGTCACCATGGTGTTCCTCGGCGAACACCCGGCGGTGTACCGCCACATGTTTAATGTATTTAAAAAGGGCAGGGGGGTGCGGGCGAGGTGCCGCGGGGGCAGGTGCGGAATTGAGCTCGGCGGCGACGTGCTCCTATTCCTCGTGGCTCAGAGCAGGTAGACCAGCGAGGCGATTTTCGGCAGAGTGGTGGTGGAGGAGCCCGACTTCTGCGTGCACATAGCGGACGACGGCGTCCCGACGTTTTGTCTTAAAAAAGGCGTCAGGTGAAGGCCCTACCTCGCCGAGGCTGTCGGCGAGGGCTTCGTGGTGTACGGGCCTGAGGAGGACGTGAAGGAGATTTGGAACAGGCTTAGGAAATACGGCCTAGACATCGAGCCGCCGAGGCCTGCGTAGCCGCGGGGAGGTTTTATAAGTGTAAGTTCTTCCACCTGTGTTTGGAATTGTGGGCCTTGGGGCGGTGGGGACTCTCCTCGCATATTTTCTAAACTCGGCGGGGCACGTGCCGTACGCCGTGGTGAGAGGCGGTGGCGGGGGGAGGACCTTGAGGTGGGGCGGCGAGCACGTGGTTAGGGTCAGGCTGGTGGAGGCGCTCCCGCCCGAGGTGAAGTACGCCTTGGTGGCCGTGAAGGCCTACGACACCGAGGGGGCGTTGCCCAAGGTCAGGGGCTTTCCGGTGGTGTTTCAAAACGGGGTCGGGGGCCTGGAGCTGGTGAAAGAGAGACTCGGCGTTGGGGCCGGCGCGGTGCTGACCTACGGCGTGTGGAGGAGGGGCAGCGTGGTGGAGGTGGCGGGGGTGGGCGAGGTGATCCTGCCCGAGGAGGCTGGGGAGGTGGGCGATGCGCTGAGGAGGGGAGGCGCCAACGTGAGGATTGTCAAAGACGTGGAGCCCTACAGGTGGCTGAAGCTGGCCGTAAACGCTGGCATAAACCCCGTCACTGCGTTGCTTAGGGCTAAAAACGGCGTGGTGCTGGAGAATAGGCACGCCGCCGAGCTGGCGGCCTCGGCGGCGAGGGAGGCGGCCGAGGTGGCTACGCTGAGGGGGGTGGCGCTTCCGGCGGACCCAGTGGAGGAGCTGTTCAGAGTGGCGGCGGCCACGAGGGACAACCGCTCCTCCATGTTGCAAGACCTTTTAGAGTGTAGGCGCACCGAGGTGGACTATATCAACGGCGCCGTGGCGAAGTACGGCAAGGCGCTGGGCGCGGCGGCCCCCGTCAACGAGACTCTGTGGAGGCTGGTGAAGGCGGCGGAGGGGACATGTCCCTAGTCGCCTACGTCCCCCTCCACGTCTCCAGCATGTGGGCACCGGCGTACGACCCAGACGAGCTGAAGACGGGCTCAGTCGGCGCGGGGGTTCTCCTGTGGCCCGGCGTAAAGGTGAGGCTTGGCCGCGGGAGGAGGCTACCCCACGTCGACGCAGTGTTGGCGAGGCTGGGGGTGCGGGCCGAGGTTGCCTTTTCATCTCCCGCCGAGCCGGGGCAGGGATACGGCGTCAGCGGTGCGGTGGCGCTCGGCACAGCCATGATGGCGGCGGCCGCGGCGGGGAGGCCCCTGCTTCAAGCGGCCCAGGCGGCCCACGTCGTCGAGGTGGCGATGGGCACGGGGCTTGGGGACGTGGCCGCCCAGTTCCACGGCGGCGGCATCGAGGTGAGGGTGAGGCCGGGGGCGCCTGGGGTAGGCCTCGTGGACAGAGTGCCGCACCCCGCCGGCTTGATGGCCCTTGTGCACGAGTACGGGCGCGAGGATACGTCGTCTATGCTGAGGAGGCTGGCCGGCTTCTTGGCGTCTGAGGGCAGGGAGCTGGTGGAGAGGTTTTTGAAAGAGCCTACCTACGACTCTTTTCTGAGGTACAGCGCCGAGTTCTCCAGGAGGGCGGGCTTCCTTACCCAAGACGTGGAGGCGAGGGCCTCGGCGTGTAGGCGTCTTTTCGACGGCTACTACGCGAAGAAGGGGGTCTTGGTGTTCTTGACGTACAGAGACGTGGTGGAGGATGCGGCGCGGTGCCTAAGCGGCGTGGGCCTTGCGGTTAGGCCCTTCCGCCTAGCGCACTCCGGAGCTCTTGTTTTTCACAGTAGGCCTCGTACTCCGCCATGAGCTCCACGTCTTGAGTCTCCTCCAGGACGAGCTTTACGATGGTGCATACGTCGCTGATGACGTCTTCTTTCCGCGAGTAGAGGCTTAACACGGCCTCTGGGTCGAATCCGTTGAAGCTGAACTGGTAGAGGGCCAGGGCGGTGAGGACGTGTTTGCCAAGCCCAACCCTCTCTGCGAGGTCTCTGATGGCCGAGACGGGGACGTAGGCCACCAATATGTCGCCCATGCGCACCACGTCGGGGCCGATGCGCCTAGTCTCCGAGTACACGGAGTTCAGCTCGTCTCTAATCTTGCCCGCCCTGGCCGCCACGACGGACCTGAAGGCTAGGAAGGCCATGGCGGCGGCGTTTCTAAAGTAGCCGCTTTGCAACATCTTTATTGCCAAAAGCGCCTCGGAAACCGCCGACCTGCGCCTGGCGGCGACGTATTTAGAGGGGTACCTCCAAGGCTTTGGAAACCCCCTAAGAGTAAGAAGCGGCTCTATAGATTCCATAAATAAAGAAAAAATAATATTTATGAACTTTACGCGTATAAAAAGAAGAGGGCCGCCAAGACTGCCAGTTCAAAAACTTCGAAAAACGAGTAGTACACCCCGTACTGGGAGTACCTGCCCAAGACCCCGGCGAAGTACAGAGGGACTCCCAGGAAGTGGACGGCGGCCATGAAGAGCACCAAAGGCCACAGGGGGCCGCCGCGGGCGAGGGCCCAGACGTAGAAGGCGGCTTCGTAAAGCGCAACTGCCTTGGCCCAGAGGCCTCGCGGGTACCTCCCCCTCCGCGAGTTTACCGCCGTCCACGCGTGTTTGTAAAACATGGGGACGAACAGCAGGGCGCTAAAGTCCATACTTCTTTTTCAACTCGTCGAGCGTGGCCACCCACTTGTCGTGTTCGTGTTCTTTCTCGATGTCCTCCACGCTTCGGCTGGCGGACACCTCCGCCACGGCGGACTCGAGCATGGGGAAGAGGACGTTGTTCTCTTTGTCGATGTGCTGCGCCAGGTGGTCTATGTACAACTTGGCGTAGTCCACAAGCTCCGCCAACGCCCTCTGGTCGCCGGCCCTCCACGCCTTGTACAACTCCTCCATCACCCTGGCCAGATATCTGCCGACGCCGTGTTCAGAGACCATTACATAAATAGGCCCCCCTGCGAAGGGGAAGCCCGCCCTGTTCGCCCCTTGGAACAAGACGTACTCCTCCACGCCGTGGTGACACGCGTCGACGAAGCTCTGGGCGAAGCGGATGAGCTTAATTACGTCCTCGGGGTCCGGCGAGGGCGAGGACAAGACCTTGTCTAACAGCTGTAGCGCCTCTAGAATCTTGTCGTGGTGCTCCCTCAAGGCCGAAGTGACGTACTTCACCCTTACTTTTACCATGTATACGACGTCGTTTTATATTTAAAAATATTTTTGTGAAAAATTACTTTCTTTTAAAAACAGTTCTAATGATTTGGACTAAAAAGTATATTTGTGAGAAGGCGAGGAGAAGGCCGAAGGCGGCGATTATCAAAAGCCCATCTGTGGGGGCAAACGGCGCCATTGGGTAAGTGCGTCGGATTACGCTTTGGCTCCCAAGCCAGGAAAACGCGTAGAGTAACCCGACGGCGGCGACAAAAGTCGTGGCGATGTGCACATAAGCGGCTCTGTCGCCTATCTTGCTGGGCAGGAGTAGAGACTGGTGCCTGTAGAAGTCCCCCAGCCACATGAGGAAGACTGCGAGTAATATGGCCATGAGGTGTGCCGTGGCGAAATACGTTCCGTGCATTACAAAAGATAGGCCTATGGTGGCGAGGAGCATGGCCAAGAACCCGTCTGCTATGTACAAGGTAAAGCCGAGGTAGGCGGCTAACAGCGGCGGAGAGATCTTAGCCTTGTACTTTGCCAACGTTGCCGCTATGTTGAAGACAGAAAACGCGGCGCCGAATCCCACCAGCCAGCTGGCAATTTGAGAAACTACGCTTAGGCCAAAGGGCTGGGTGGAAGACATGGTGTACAAGTGGTGGCCGAAGGCAAAGGGGGCGGCTATTGTGTAGATCAATATAGCAACGCGCCCCAAGGTGTCGCTGTATAAAACAGCCTCTCTGCTCTCGGTGCATCTAGAAATGACCCAGTAGGCAGTTCCGAGGGCCATAACGCCCATCACCTCCATCAAAGTGTGGGCGAACAGCCAAAAGGCGTAGTTAAAGTTCACAGGCTCTAACAGCTGGACGATGGCGGGAAGTCCCAGTAGGAACAACGCCGCAGACGCCGCGGCAAGCAGAACGGGCGCGCCCACGGTGGGCAGTATAAAGACCGCGGGGACCATGCCCATCATGCCCCTCGGGCTGAGGTTCCCCAGCGACTTTTCTAACACAAGGTCGGGGACAGACCTGCCGAAGAACAAGAGGCGGGCGAGAGAGGCTGGGTAGACCAAGGCTATGGCCGCCACCAGCATAATAACGCCTATTACAAAAAGAGTCAGCTCGGGGCGGCCCCACATTAAGCCCAGCCCAGCCGCGGGCAAGGGGAACATCAAAGTGTAGCTAGTCCTAACCCCCATGACCACTGCGGAAAGCGCCAGCAAGCCGCCTAGATTTAGGAAAATGAAGAGTAGCTTTTCAAGCCACGTGTCTGTCCTCCTGCCGTTGCAAAAACCTGCCCTTAGGAGAGACAGAGAGGCGGTGAACTGGAAGAGGCCGGGGAATGTGGTGATGAGACCGTGTAGCGACATGGCTATGTAATACTCGGCGGGGCTTTCGCTCCGCGTGAGCTGGGCCAGCACCATGTAGGGGCCGAAGAAGGCGCCTACAAACAGCCAAATCACAGAGGCGAAGAACATCCGGCGAGGGATTTTAGAGAGGGCCTCTATGTACTGCAACAGCCCGCTCATGGCCTCACATACAGCCTGGCCATCATAAAGGCGTGCCCATCGCCGCAGTACTCAAGGCAACGTAGCGTATACACGCCCGGCGGCAGATATAAAGTAACTACCTCTTTATGACCTGGCATTAACATAACAGTGGCGAGGAGCCTCCCATTTTCGTCGTATATCCCCATGCTGTGCATAGTGTCTCTAGACGTGGCGACAAACGTAACGTACCCGCTCTTCACCTCCGCAGACGAGAGCTGAAAACCCCACATATAAGCCGTGACGTACAACGTGGCGTTCACCTCTCCATGGCTTTTGCCCACGTCGCCGGGAATCCAGCTGAAACTGGCCACATTTACAGCCAGCCACAAAGCCGCCACTGAGAGCAACCACAATGCCTCCGCCACGGTAGGAGGGCTCCTTTTTCTTTTAGCTGAGGCGATAAGTATGTACAGATACACAACAATAAACGGAATTGTAGTAACTAGAAGAAACGTATAGACGCTAATAGGGGTGTTTGTAATCATGAGCTGGAAAAATTATGTTTTTAATGAATATTTTGGTGAAAGAAATGCAGTGAATAAATTACACAATAATTAAAAAATCTAATTCTATTTCTATCTATTTCTACTATTGAGCCTCGAATCCAGATAGCATGACTACGCTCTCTGTGGTAAACGCCAGCGCCACGCCGAGGGTTAGGGAAAGCCAAAACTTCGGGCTCATGACGCCTCCCAGCTTCGACAAGGCGTTTAAATTCACGTGCAACATGGCGTAGACAATGGATGCGTTAGCCACCGAGTTTAACACTGCCAGCACAAGGCCGTGAGTAACCCCGAGGTAGTAGACCCCAGCCCCAGCCACTGTCGGCAACCCCGCAAGTAGCGAGAGCCAAAATAACGACAGAAGCGGGGGGTTCTTCCTGCCGGCCAGTAGCGGTCCCACTATTGCGAAGCCCTCCGTGGCGTTGTGCACGGCGAAGCCCACTGTGAACAACACAGCAGAGGCCAGCGCCCCCGCGAGCAAGCTCGCCGCAATTGCAAAGCCCTCCCCCACGTTGTGTACGCCCAGTGCGGCGGCGACGATGAAAGCCGTGGCCGTGGACTGTTCAAAGCCGCTACGTATAGCGGCCTTTTCAACACGGGTAAGGACTAGAAACGTAAGTACAAAAGCCAGCGTAGTAACTATCGACGCTACGACAAAATCTCCTATTGTTTCCCACCTCGCCAACTCCTCTACATATTCAGCCGCCGCGTGGCCTGTCTCTAGGGCTAAGTACGCCAACACGCCTCCTGCTACAGCTTGTAAAATGCCAAGTGAGGTGTTGCTTAGCCTACCCCGCAGGAAATACAGCGCATAAGCCCCTATAAACACTGTTATACCAGCAATAAGCCCAAAGACCAGCGGAAGCAGAGATACCGAAGTGGCAGAGGGCGGGTTGTACAAAAGGCCGAAGCCCACTGCCAAGCCTAAGCTAGCAAGGCTCCACAGCTTTGTCTTCCCATGTATCTTCCACGCCACGTCCTCACCACGAACTATATTTTAAAGCATTAACATTGTTAATACTTTCTTCTAGAATTAAAAATAAATTCTACTTTGCAAACGTTGTTATTAGTAAATCAGTTTGTGCCTTTAACTCCCTAGCTGGCAACTTAGACGTGTTACATAGTGCCAATGCTTTTCTGAAACTTTTTGATATGAAATATACCGCGCCGTAACCCGTCCCCGCTTTTTCTACCATGTAGTGTTTTTCTAATACCGCTAGGTGGTACCTCACAGTTTTATAATCTAGCTTTAACTCTTGGGCGAGCTGATGTGCGTTCTTAGGCATCTGGCGTAGGGACTTTACAATTTTTAAACGAGTTTCCCCGCCTCGTGAAGCCACAAAAAGTAAAATTATTAACTTCCGGACATGTACAACGTGGGGAGCGTGAGTCATAACTTAGTAATACCAGCTCTGCGCGTCGACTCCCCGTTCATAGGGCAAGGCGGCACTTGGGAGAGCTCACCTGTCGAAATTGCTCTAGAGCCAGGCAGATATGAATTTTATTGTAGGCCGCATAGAGGCTTGGTCATGGTGGGCGTTTTGACTGTAGAGCCGTGACTGAAAACTAATCTCTTGTTCTCCTTTTCTTTAACAATTCTAAATATATTGACCGGATTTTGGAGTCCTCCAAGGCGGCCCAAATCGTCTGGTACGCCATGTTTATAAACTCCACGTAGCTCTGCCAGTACCTCTCGTCGTTGGACGCCGCCAACTCTGCGTACTTCTCCACGGCGGCTAGGTTTGCCCTTCTGTTTCTTCTCCGCTCTTCATCGATACCCCAAATGTCCTCAGCCATGTCTCTAACTCCTCCTCTTTTATATAACTCTTAAGCGCTTTGTATAAGAAGTGGGCGTCTTCTACGTCTTTGTCGCCTTCCAGCTTTAGCTTATATGCAATTTGTAGCTCTATCGGCGACACGTACACAATTCTGTCGCCCACTTTGACAGGTATTCTGTTTTCTAAGGCGTAGCGCTGTGGGTATGAACGCGGCGGCTTTAGCTCAAGGCAACAACCGCGGCGGCTTGAAGAACCTTATCGACGCCACGGCGTACTCCTCAGCAACAGCCTCCCTAGACGTAAGAAGCTCGTAGCCGCACTCCACGCACCTCTGGTACACCTTCAAGCCGTCTGCCTCTCCCACAATCACGTCGATGTCGTCTGTGGTCCTGGGCCTGCCGAACAGTATCGCTACGTACCCGGAGACGATGACGTATTTAAACACTGATATGCAGTCAACAAACTCTAAGACAAGTTTGTCAAGCTCGGTGAGGGGCCTGTTGACTACAATCACGTCGTATTAAGCCCCCTCGTTTAAATCCTTATGTACGGTGCGGCGGCAACGCTTGAAGGAGTCTTGTGCCGGCTTCTCATTACGAGGCGGGGGAAGTCTCTCCCGTATATCAATTGTAACGCCCTCTGGGCGACCTCTTTTGCTTTGTTTACGTCCTCTGCCACTATGTTGACGTGGCCCATCTTCCTCCTAGGCCGGGCCTCCCTCTTGCGGTACCAGTAGACCTTGCCCAGCCTCTCCAGCTCGGCGAGGGGAAGCTCCTCGAAGCCCCTTCCTAATATGTTCACCATGGCCGTTGGCTTCACGGCGCTGGGCTTGCGGATCGGCAAGCCGGCAACTGCCCTCAAGTGGTTCTCAAACTGGCTGGCGTCTGTCTCTAGGGTCCAGTGCCCGGTGTTGTGGACCCTGGGCGCGATCTCGTTGGCCAAGATCCTGCCGTCTCTCGCCTCGAAGAACTCCACGGCGAGGACCCCCACGTAATTCCACCTCTCCAACACCTTGTAGACGTATTCGTAGGCCTCCGGCGGCGCGTGGGCGGGGGCGTAGTTCCACACCAAGATGCCGTCGACATAGAAGTTCTCAGCAGGCGGGTAGAAGACGACGTCGCCGTCTTCGCCCCTAGCCGCGACGAGGGAGAACTCCCTTTTTATGTCGACGTACTCCTCCACCAAGAGCGGACCCTCCAGCCCCCTAATCGCCTCAGCCTCCCAGGGGTAGTAATACTGCCCCTTCCCATCGTAGCCGCCAGCCGGCACCTTCACCACGGCCCTACCCATCTTCTCGGCGATTTGCAACGCTTGTGCGCCGTCTTTAGCCACGGTCCACGGAATAGTGGGTATGCCCAGCGACTGGAAGAACTGCCTCTCCTCTATTCTGCCCTTCTTCACCTTGAGGTAGGGCAGGGCTGGGCGGAGCTTGCCTCTCCTCTCGGCGTACTCAGCCACTGAGATGTCTACGTTTTCAAATTCGTAAGTCACTGCGTCGCTCTTCTCCACCTCCTCGTACGGATCCCCCGCGGAAGACGCGCAGGTCTTGGCTGGGGCGTGTGGGTCTGGGTCGTACACAGACAGGGCTGTTGGCAACCTCTGCGCCTCCCAACACATCATTAAGGCCAGTTGCCCACCGCCCAACACCATAAGGCGCATGAGCGTAACAGTTCACTTAAATTTAAAACTTTACTCAAGGGACAAGTGAGGGGACGTTTTTAAGAGGCTACTTAATTGCTAAAACCTCCGTCGTAGGAAGTACGACGTCCCTTCTAGTATCAACACGAATAGGAATGTGGTTAACACAATAGTGGCCGCAGCGCCGTATTGGAGCAGGTTTATGTACTGCGCGATGTAGTACCCGACCCCGCCTGCGCCTACGAACCCGATTATAGTGGCTGTCCTAATGTTGTACTCTAGGATGAATATTATGTTTGTTATAAACTGGCGGCGTTGTTGGAGGTATACTAAATGTGCCAGCTTCAGCCCTCTGGCGCCGATTGCCCTCATGGCGTCTACAAAGCCGCGGTCTACGTTTTCAAAAGTCTCATAGAATAGCTTAGTCAAATAGCCGACGCTGTATACGACAAGGGCCACTGCCCCTGCCACGACGCCTGGGCCGAACATCACGACGGTGAGCACAGCCCAGAGCAACGCCGGCACGGCCCGCATGAAGGTCGCCGCTGTGCGGACGGCCACGGCGAGGGCCTTGTGCCAGAAGCCAGCCGCCACGGCGGCGAGGGGCACTGATATTAAGACGGCAGTGGCAGTGGCAAAGACTGAGATCAACACAGTTTCATACAACGCGTAGAGGCCCACCGATACCGCCTCCGCGTCTAGAGAAATCTCTCTCCAAAACAATATGAGGTTTTGAAAAGCCTTGTGATAATCTGCTTGAAAGACGCCTAGTAAAAAGCCCAGGGCAATGGCTGTAGAGATGAGTAGCGGGATTATCACGTCACCACAGCTGTATCAGCCTCCCGCCCTCCAGCTTATACCCCCTTTGGAAGTACTCCATTGCTAAATCCACGTCGTGCATCACAGCCACCACAGCCACGTCTGACAAGCTGGTCAGAGTCTTAAGTACTGAAGACGCCGTGTCTAAGTCTAAGTTTGCCACTGGCTCGTCTGCAAGTATTAAATCTGCCTTCTGCATCAACGCTCTTGCAATTGCCACGCGCTGTCTCTCGCCCCCGCTCAGGCTGGACACCTTGGCGTCGGCCAGGTGCGAAATTCCCACCGCGGAGAGGCACTTTAACGCCTCTTCTCGCCGTTGCCGTTTCCACACGCCTAAAAACAAGCCGAGGGAGTCAAG
Organism: Pyrobaculum sp.; assembly: GCA_038879095.1. GTDB lineage: Archaea > Thermoproteota > Thermoprotei > Thermoproteales > Thermoproteaceae > Pyrobaculum. The sequence goes on from JAVZUI010000003.1 coordinate 57,372, forward strand.
CGAGGCGTACATGACGTTTTCCAACGCAGTTGCAGTCTCTACAAGGCCCAAGTTTTGAGGAATGTACGAGACTTTCGAGAAGTTGTTCACCACCTCTCCCCTCAGCGGTTTCAACAGCCCGGCTATTATTTTCAAAAACGTAGTCTTTCCCACGCCGCTTTTCCCAAGCACAGCTACATGGTCATTTCTACCGAGTGTAAAGTCAATACCAGAGAGGAGGGACGGGCCTCCGTTGTATGAAAAGTATACAGACTTCATCGACAGCACGTATTACATATGATTTTGGATATATAAGCATTAACAGTGTTAAAGTTTCTAAGTAGAAGAAGAAACTACTTCTAAAAACCTTCTGCATAGCATCGCCGATTTAATGCCGTAAAACCTACTTCTACTTCGAAGTATTAACAATGTTAATGCTTATAAAGAGAGGACGAGGACTTTGCCATGGCCTCGGCCAAGGTCGTAATTGCGGCTATAGTCGCCGTGGCGTTAATAATAGGAATTGCCGTTGTGTTCTTTAACCCACAGGCTGAGGTAGACAGGTTAGTAATTGTAGTAAACCCCGGGGTAAGCGCGAGGGTTAGCGCCGCCGAGGCTCAGGAGTTGGAGAAATTCCTAGAAGAGGAGCTTGGGGTAGACGTGGAACTGTACTACCCGCTAAGCACGGCCGCGTTGATTGAGGCGTTGAAGTTTGAACATGCACACGTGGCGCTAGGCGTAGGGACGCTGGCCGCCTCGTTAGCCATCAAAAACGCAGATGTAGAAATGGTCTTGGCTGAGTACCGCTCTGTGATTATAGACGGCAACGAGGCGGTGGCGCCTTACTACTACAGCTACTTCATCGTGCTCCGCGACTCGCCGTATACGACGCTGGACGAGCTGAGGGGGAAAAAGGCCTGCTTCCCCTCTGAGACTTCTACCTCGGGCTTCATAATGCCTATGAAGCTACTTGTCGAAAAAGGCTATGTAAAAGCCGAGGGGGTGAGGACTCCAAGGGATCTGCCCCAGCAGTTCTTTGGAGAGGTAGTCTTCGGCGGGGGCTACGCCCAATGTTGGGAGGCTTTGAAAAAGGGGAGTGTAGACGTCACTGTAATGGCAGGCGACGTAGTTGCCGACTTGTACTGGGAGGCTATGAACAACAGCAGAGTCCTCCAGCTGAGAGACGGCTCTCTTGCAATCGCGGGGCCTAACCCCTCGCATGTGGTGTTGATTAGACGGGATCTGCCGCCGGAGTTAAAGACTAGGGTTGTAAATACTTTGTTAAAGCTTAATGAAAGGCCAGACTTAATGAAAAAATACGTATCTGCCATCTTTGTGCGGTTTGAAAAAAGAAGCACAGAGGAGCATTTGGGGCCGCTTCTAGAGGCGTTAGACGTATTGGGGCTGGCGGATTACTACCTCGGCCGCTAAGGGCTTGACTTAATAAACGAGGTTTTTAACACCTCGTCTCTCATCGTCTCCATGTGTTTTTTCACTTTTTCTCTCACCTCTGGGTGCTTGACGCCTAGTATCCTCGCCGCGAGGTAGGCGGCGTTGGCGGCGTTTCCTATGGCGACGGTGGCCACGGGGGTGCCTCTCGGCATTTGGACTATGGAGAGGAGGGAGTCTAGTCCGCCTAGGTGTCTCGTAGGTATTGGGACGCCTATTACGGGCAGTGGGGTTAGCGATGCCGTCATCCCCGGCAGGTGGGCGGCGCCGCCTGCCCCTGCGATTATTACGTCGAACTTCTCCACGGCCTCTTTGGCGAATTGGTACATGAAGTCGGGGGTTCGGTGAGCGCTTACTACTCTGGCCTCGTAGGGGATGCCTAGCTGTTCTAAGACCTCTACCGCCTCTTTCATTACCTCCCAGTCGTTTATAGACCCCATGATGACCGCCACCCGCATGTGTTGCCGTGCGCCGCTTCTTATAACTGCTGTTCTCAACATATCTGTTAATAACCAATATATATCCGCCGGTGGGCCTTGGCGTGGCCGCTGAGCTGGAGGCGCTTGTGGGGAGGAGGGCCGTGCTTGTGGTAGCGTCTTGCAACCAGCTGGCCGAGTCGGATATCAGAAAGGTGGTGGGGGTGGTCCTTTACGTGTCTAAGGACAGGATCGGGGTGAGGAGAGACGACGGGGCTGTGGAGGTGGTGGACAGAGGCTGGGTCGTAGAGGCTAGGGCTGTCTAGCCTTTCTGAGCCTCGTAGCGCCTGACTATTGCCGCCTCGTGGGGGGCCAGTTTGTACACGTCGTATAGCTCCGCGAGTGCCTGCCCACCTTCTACGTGTACTTTGTAGAAGTTTATTTCGCCGGGGCTTTCTCTCACGGCGAAGCGGACCTCTTTGCCTCTCAACGCCTCCTCAGCCCCCTCCGCCTCGTCTAGTGCGTAGAATACGGGGGTGTGAAGGGCGGCGAACTTCTTCACCTTCTTCAAAACGGAGACCGCCCTCGCCCCGAGCCCCTCGACGTGTGGGCTCATGATGAGGAGGGCGCTGTCCACCTCTTCGCTTAGCTCTGTGGAGGACAGGGCCCTGGCCCTCGCCCCCCTTGCCCAGCTGAGCGCAGCCACTACCGAGGCCATGGCGATGCAGCTGGGCGTGTTGTCAAACACAATTACAAATTCGCCGAGGTCTGAGACCAGCTTCTCGGCGTATATTCTGCCGAGGAGTGCCCTGTACTCCAGCTCTACGCCGTCCATGTATGTAATTAAGCCTATATATAAGGCTTGAGGCCCTCAATACTTAAATAGATAAATCAGTTATGCCGCATGGATAAGACAATTATCAGGAGGGCCAGGGAGGGCCGCGTCGACGACGAAATTAGGCTGATAGCAGAGGCGGAGGGCGTCTCCCCGGAGAAGGTTAGGGACAGAATCGCAAGGGGGCAGGTGGTATACATTAGAAACGCGGCGAGGCCGTCGGAGAAGGTGGTGGCGGTGGGGAGGGGGATGTCCACCAAGATCAACGTCAACCTGGGCACCTCCACGGAGGTGGTGGACATAGACACCAAGCTCCGCAAGGTGGACGTGGCGAACAGGTGGGGGGACACGCTCATGGATCTGAGCATAGGCGGCGACTTGGACTACATCAGGCGGGCAATCATCTCGAGATCTAAGTTGCCAGTGGGCACCGTGTCGGTGTACCAGGCCTTTGTGGAGTCCTTCTCCGAGAGGGGTGGAGGGGCCTACTTCTCGGTGGACGACTTGTTTAACACAGTGGAGAGGCAGTTGAAAGACGGCGTGGCCTTCATGACTATCCACGCCGCAGTCACCAAGGAGGCCGCCGTCAGGGTGTTAAAAAGCGACATGGTGACACCGGTGGTGTCCCACGGCGGTGACATGATCATCGGCTGGATGTTTCACAACGACGCGGAGAACCCCTACCTCACGCACTGAGATTACCTCCTGGAGCTGTTCGCCCAGTACGACGCCGTGATCTCCATCGGCGATGCCCTGCGGCCGGGGGCCACTGCGGACGCCCACGACGAGTTTCACCTGGGGGAGCTGGTGGTGGCCGCCAGGCTGGCTAAGCGCGCGGTCAAGGCCGGCGTACAGGTCATGATAGAAGGGCCCCGGCCACGTGCCGCTAAACGACGTGGTTTGGACCATCAAGCTGGAGAAGAGGCTGACGGGGGCATCCCCTACTACGTGTTGGGCCCGCCGTCCACAGACGTGGCGGCGCCCTACGACCACATCGCCTCAGCCGTGAGCGCGGCGCTGGCCTCTGCCTCAGTCTATATGCCCGGAGCGGAGCTGGGGCCGAAGATGGCGGCTTCGGCGGCTTTTGTGGTGTTACTTACCGCGTTGTCGCTTCTGCCGTCGCTTGTCAGGCTGTATAGGCTTAGGCCTGTGGAGGCCCTCCGCTACGAGTAGCAGACGCCGGTACTAAAAGTTTATAAATATATAGTTCCCTAGGCGCATGTCTTCAGCAGTTAGGATAGTGGAGAAGCAACTGGACGAGATCTTGGCCATTGCGAAGAACCCGGCGCAGATCCGAAACGCCGGCACGCTGGCGCATGTGGACCACGGGAAGACCACTACGTCGGACTCTCTGCTGATGGGCGCGGGGCTTCTGTCGCCTAAGGTGGCGGGGAAGGCCCTTGCCATGGACTACGTCCCGATTGAGCAGCTGAGGCAGATGACTGTCAAGGCGGCGAACATCTCTCTGTACTTCGAGTATGGGGGGAAGCCGTATTTGATCAACTTCGTAGACACGCCGGGCCACGTGGACTTCACGGGCCACGTGACGAGGTCGCTGAGGGTTATGGACGGGGGCCTCGTGGTGGTGGACGCGGTGGAGGGGGTGATGACTCAGACGGAGACTGTTGTGAGGCAGGCCTTGGAGGAGTACGTCAGGCCGGTCCTCTTCATCAACAAGATCGACCGCCTTATTAAAGAGCTCCGACTGTCGCCGCAGGAGATCCAGCAGAGGATTTTAAACATTGTAAAGGACTTCAACGCGCTTATTGACATGTTCGCCCCGCCGGAGTTTAAAGACAAGTGGAAGATCGACCCGGGGAAGGGGCAGATGGCCATGGGCTCGGCGCTTCACAAGTGGGGCATCACCATCCCCATGGCTCAGAAGGCTGGGATTAAGTTTAGCAACATCGTAGACGCCTACGAGAAGGGCTACGTGGATAAGCTGGCGGAGGAGTTCCCCCTGTATAAGACCATTCTGTCGATGATTATTGAACACGTGCCGCCTCCCAACGTGGCTCAGAAGTACAGAATCCCCAGGCTGTGGCGCGGCGATTTGAACAGCGAGGTGGGCAAGGCCCTACTCGAGGCGGACCCCAACGGGCCTACTGTAATCGCAGTGAGTAAGGTGAACAAGGACCCCCACGCCGGCCTCATCGCCACCGGCCGCGTGTTCTCGGGCACCATTAGGGAGGGGGACGAGATTTACATCATTGGGAGGAAGTTGAAGAAGAAGGTGTTGCAGACGTACATCTACATGGGTCCCTCTAGGATCATCGTCCCCTACATGCCGGCGGGTAACATAGTGGCGTTGATGGGCGTGGACGAGGCGAGGGCGGGCGACACGTTGGTGGTGCCGAACTACGCCGACATACCTCCCTTCGAGAAGATGCGCTATATCTCCGAGCCTGTGGTGACCGTCGCCATTGAGCCTAAGAACCCCGCCGAGCTGGCGAGGCTGGTGGAGGCCTTGAAGGACTTGGTCATAGAGGACCCGACCCTCGACCTCAAGATCGACCAAGAGACTGGGCAGATCCTCCTCTCCGGCGTGGGGACGCTTCACTTAGAGATAGCCACGTGGCTGCTCAAGGAGAGGACGAAGACGGAGTTCACTGTGTCTCCGCCGTTGATTAGGTTTAGAGAGACTGTGAGGGAGAGGTCGCAGGTGTGGGAGGGCAAGTCGCCTAACAAGCACAACCGCCTGTACTTCTACGTGGAGCCTCTCGACGAGACCACGGTGGAGCTGATCGCGTTGAGGGAGATCACCGAGGACCAGGACCCGAGGGAGAGGGCTAAGATTCTGCGGGACAAGGCTGGGTGGGACGCCGACGAGGCGAGAGGCGTATGGGCCATCGACGACCGCTACTTCAACATAATTGTGGACAAGACCTCGGGCATCCAGTACCTAAGAGAGATTAGGGACTACATCGTCCAGGGCTTTAGGTGGGCCACCGAGGCGGGGCCTCTTGCGCAGGAGCCGTTGAGAGGCGTCAAGGTGGTGCTCGTGGACGCGGTCGTCCACGAAGACCCTGCCCACCGCGGGCCTGCGCAGATAATGCCGGCTACTAAAAACGCCATATTTGCGGCGATTTTGTCGGCGAGGCCTACCGTACTGGAGCCCTTGATGAGGCTTGACATCAAGGTGGCGCCGGACTACATAGGCGCCGTCTCGTCTGTGCTTAACAAACACAGGGGCAAGATCTTAGACATGACGCAACAGGAGTACATGGCCTTTATGAAGGCTGAGCTGCCCGTCTTGGAGTCGTTTACGATAAGCGACGAGCTCCGCGCGGCGGCTGCTGGCAAGATCTTCTGGTCTATGCAGTTCTCAAGGTGGGCCCCCGTGCCGGAGTCCATGTTACAAGACTTGGTGAAGCAGCTGAGGAAGAAGAAGGGCCTGAAGGAGGAGATACCCAAGCCCAGCGACTTCGTAGAGACGTTCTAATTTTTAAACCTGTTGGGAGTCTGAGGAACAATTCTTTTTAAACTTGTTGGAAATTTGGAGAAGTGGATGTTTTTAACCCCTGGTGGAGGGGGAGGCCGGAGGAGGACCCCCACTTGGCCAAGTGGGCTGGGCAGGAGGTGAGGTGGGTCCCAGACCTGGTCTACCAGATAGAGGTGCGGCCCTACTCTCTGCACTTCGTCTACGGGCCAAGGCAGGTGGGAAAGACTACCGCGCTTAAGCTTTTTATCAAGCGGTTGCTAGAGGAGGGGCGGGACCCCCGTTCTATTTTTTACTACAGTTGCGACATGTTGAGCGACTACAGAGAGCTGGCCGAGGTTTTGCAGGAGGTGGCGCGGCTTAAGAAAAACTGGCGGGTAGAGTCTGCAGTTGTTGTGTTAGACGAGGTGACTTACCCCAGGGAGTGGTTTAGGGCTTTGAAACACTTCGTCGACCTGGGAGTTTTTAAAAACGACGTGATCATCGCCACGGGGTCTGTGAGCATGTTCGCCAAGAGGGAGGTGGAGACGTTCCCAGGGAGAAGAGGCGGCGGAAGAGACTACGTGTTGTACCCCCTCTCTTTTAGAAAATTTATAGAAGTGGCGGGGGCCGGCGAGGACTACGAGGCGTGGAAGACGCGTCTGGAGGAGCTCCTCGACCTCTACTTGAGATGCGGCGGCATGCCGCCCTCTGTGGTGAGCTGCCTCACTAGGGGTGCGCCGGACCTAAGCGCAGACCACCTCTTCGTCTCCTCGCTAAGCTTCGACTTGGCGAGGCTGGGCCGAAGCGAGGCGTACGCAAAGAGGCTGCTCAGAGCAATCATCGCCAAGGCGCCCTCCCCCGTATCACTAAACGCCTTGGCCAAGGAGTCGGAGTTCCCCACCCACAAGACCGTCTTCTCCTACCTCTCCCTACTAGAGAACTTATTTGTGTTAAAACAAGTGTACTGGGTTGACCCCTTCACCCTCCAGGAGGACTACAGAAAAGAGCGGAAAATCCACCTACTAGACCCCGCCATGTACCGCGCCTTTGCACAGTGGGTAGGAGCCCAGCCGCCCGGGCCCGAGGTGTTGCTAGAGGCAGTAGTGGCCATGCACCTCGCGAGGGCTTACAAAGTGGGGTATTGGAGAAATAGCAGAGAAATAGACGTCGTTGTGCCCGAGCTGGGCCTCGGCGTGGAGGTCAAGTGGGGCAAGGCGGGGAGAGGCGGGAAGGTGGGGAAAATAAAATACGTGGAACTATCCCGCGAGGATGTCGTCAAGTTCTTACTTCAGCTTAGAAACACTTCGTCATAGCTCTAGTCACGGCCGTCTCATCACGGCTCCCACTCTTTCAATGTTTATAAAGTTACAACACTTTTCTGCCATGGCCATAAGGACTTTATTGGCGGTTATTATAATAATCGCGGCGGTGTTGGCGGCTTTTTTAGCAATCCAAGCCACTCAACAGACGTCTTCCAAGAGGCTTGTGATAGTGGGACCCGCCGGGATAAGCGACTTGGGCCAGGCCCTGGCTAAGAAGTTTAGCGAAAAATACGGCGTCAACGCCACGTTTGTGGCGCTGGGCGGCGCCGTGGAGATGGTAAACGAGCTTGTCAGGAATAGGGATAACCCGCCCTGGGACGTGGCCATTGGGATCCCCGAGTTTTACTACACCGTCTTAATAGACAAAGACGTGTTGTACTGCCCCGGGCTAAAAATCGACGGGGTGCCCCAGGAGGAGTTCTGGGACCCCAAGGGCTGCGTCTACCCCCTGGACAAGTCTTACATCGGCATCGTCTATAACGCCACAGCGTTGTCGAGGCTGGGCGTCCCCCCGCCGCAGACTCTTGACGACTTGTTAAAGCCGCAGTACAAGGGGCTTGTTACATATCCCAACCCCGTCCAGTCAGGCACGGGGCTGGCCGTGTTGTCGTGGATAATGTCTATAAAAGGGGAAGAGGCGGGCTGGGCCTATTTAAAACAACTATCTGGACAAATTGCGAAGATAGGCTACCCCAGCGGCTTCACCTCGCTCCACAACGCGCTTAAGAGAGGCGAGGCGCTGATAGCCCTGTCGTGGTACAGCCACGCCATAGACCCCGGGACGCCTGACATGAAGGCCGCCACATACAGCGCGTTCCTCTACCGAGAAGGCTTGGCCGTCCTTAAAAACGCCAAGAACAGAGACTTGGCCGTGGAGTTTGTAAAATTTGCCCTAAGTAAAGAGGGGCAGGACTTGGTAGACCCATACAACTACATGCTCCCAGTGAGGCCAGACGCAGTGGTGGAAAACAACAAAGGCCTGCCGCGGCCCCAGTCCGTCGTGGTGTACAACCCCGCCCTGGGCTCAAAGGCGGACGAGTGGAGGCTGAGGTGGCAAAGAGAAATAGCCTCTGGCTAATACCCGCCTTTTTCCTCCTCGCCTACGCCCTGCCCTATTTAATTTTATTAACTAGATACTGGGCGCCCCCGGCGCCTGACCCCTACGTCTTCTGGGTCTTGGCCTACTCGCTTGCGCAAGCCGCGGCCTCGGCGGCGCTTTCCTTGGCCGTAGGCGTCTTGCTAGGCCCCGCCTTTTTAAAAACGCCCTGGGTTAAGCCGATTGTGGTAATCCCCTTCTTCGCCCCGGCCCTCTCCACAGTGGATGCCCTCGTGAGGTTACACGGAGACGTGATGTACGGCCCACTGGGCATTGTAATAGCCCACACGGCGTATTACGCCCCCTACGTCGCCTTGTTAGTAGAATCAAACCTACGCTCCATACCCGCCGACTTGTTAGACGCATTGGAGATATACGCCAGGAGGAGGGCGACGAGGCTGAGGATAATGATTTGGGAGCTGAGGCCGTCGCTTCTATACGCCTTCTACACAGTTTTTGTGTTCAGCTTCTTAAGCTTCACCACGCCCCTACTCCTCGGCGGCCGCTACCCAACGCTGGAGCTACTCGCCTACATATACGCCACGTCCTTCGCCTCGACTCAGCTACTATCCACTGTAGTTGTCTTAATTCTGTTGACGTCTATCCTCTTGGCAGTCCCGTTGTTAAAACTACCCACGCCGCCGCCCTCTGCGCCCACCCCCCGGCCGCCTGGCATAGGATGGCATGTCACCGCCGCCTCGCATGCCGCCGTTGCGTACTACACAGTCTTGGTCGTCTACATCTTGCAACCCCTAACCGCCCCCAGAGGAGTCGCCGAGCTGGCGCCCTATTTGTTAAACAGCTTTGTCGTAGCCGTTGTGTCCTCCGCCGCGTCAATTGCGGCTGTGCTGGCCTTCCTAGCCGCGGACCTGGCTGGCGGCAAGGCCTCCGCGTTGGTATACGTAGTTTCTATGGCCATGTCAAAAAGTCTCTACGCCATCGGCTACTTCTACCTCGCACAGCCGCTATACGGGACTCTGCTTGCGCTAGCCGCGGCCCACGCCTTGGTGATAACTCCCTTCACCTACTCGCTGTTAAAACCAGCATTTGAGAAAATCAGACTCGACGTAAGAGAGGCGTGCTCACTCTACCTAACCCCTGGAAAATGCGTCGCCAGGATAATGACAGAAGCCTTGGGGCCCTCTGTGGTACAGGCGTGGCTCCTCTCCCTAGCATCCTCCCTCTCGGAGACAACGCTGGCGTTTATCCTAACGGCCGGCGGCGCCACCACCCTGTCGGCACAGGCGGCGAAGTTACTGACGTCGCGGGCTCCCGACTTTATAGAGGCCGGCCACTTCTACTCGGCGGTGTTGGCAACCGTAGTTATTTTAATAATGGCCGCCTCAAGGGCGGTGAAGACTAGGCCATACTCTTTTTAAAACACTTCCCCTTCACCACTCTAAACCTCACCCTCGGCCCCGGGGGGCTTGTAAGCCTAAGCCTCAGAGTCCTCCCGCCGTGCCTCACAACAGCCTCGTATCGGCCCCCAGCGTACCAGTACGCCACCACCTCCCCCTCGAGGGGGCCCCCCTCCTCCACGTCCCAAGGCCTAAAAAACAAGTCGCCGCACTCCGCCTCGACGGAGTTGTAGTAGCCCAAAAACCTGGCCACCTCCACGGTTGGTGGGTCTTCGAAGACTTCCACCACCCCTCCATACGCCGCCACCTTGCCCCCCATCACCACGGCCACCTTCTCAGCTATGTAAGCCGCCTCTTCGAAGTCGTGGGTGACGTACACCACCGTCCGCCCCCTAGCCGCCTCGTAGATGTAGGGCAACACCTCGCCCCTAAGCGGCGCGTCGAGGGCAGTCAACGGCTCGTCTAAGAGCAGGACAGACGGCTCCACCACCAAGGCTCTTGCAAGAGCCACCCTCTGCTGCTGCCCTCTGCTGAGCTCCGCCGGGTACCTCTCCTCCAAGCCGCCCAGGCCCAGCCTGGCCAAGACCTCCCTCGCCCTCTCCTCGGCCTCTCTCTTGCCGACCCCACGCGCCATCAGGGGCTCCGCCACGTTTTCTAACACGGTGAGAGAGGGGAACAGGGCGGGGCTTTGAAAAACCACCCCGACCCCCCGCTCCCAGGGCTTCTTATGGGTGACGTCCACGCCGTCGATCAAAACTCTCCCGCGGTCCGGCGTCAAGAAGCCCGCCAAAATTCTGAGGAGGGTGGACTTGCCCGCCCCCGACGGGCCGACAACCGCCACTCTCTCTCCTCTGCCGATTTTGAGGTCTACGGGGCCGAGACGAAAAGAGCCGAGTTTTTTCTCTACGCCTAGTAGAACTACCTCGCTCACCTTTTAGAGGCTTGTACTCTCAGTATCCCAGGCGCGGTTATTATGTCCTTTACCTCGTAGCCCATCTCCTCTAGTAGACACACCACAGCCCTGGCGGTGGCCTCCACGTTCTCTATGCTGTACCCCACGCCGATGGCGTCGAGAGTAAAGTCGCCGCCCTCTGCCTTAACCTCAAACCTCTTAGCCGGCACCACCCTGGTGAGATAGGGGGTGAGCTGCGCCGCCTGTTCTAAAGAGCCGAACACAGCCTTTATGTAACTGGCCAGCATCCTCCCCGCCTCGCACCAAGACTTCAACACGGCGTCTTTACTCTCTTTAAACATTTCCACGACCATCCTGTCCAGCAACCTGCCGGGAATCGGCACAGTCTCTAGCTCCGTCATTACTTTGTAAAAGAGGGCTATGTCCCTGATCTGAGTGACGCTGTAGCCCTGGCGTATTAACTCAAGGCCGATGCCTAGGATTTGGTTGGCCAACGCAAACTGGGTCATTCCCAGCTCCTCGGCTGTGGAGGCCAGTTGCTCAGCTATGTCCTTCGCCACCGCGATGTTCACCCTGTCCTTCTTCATCTGGCTCATGTAATAGAAAAATAGATATACTTTTAAACATTATGTTCAATAAAAGACAAATGTATCTATCGTCCCACAGTTTTCGACCATCCTCTTGCCTAAGTACAAAATAGTTTTCGAATCCATTTCTTGTTAATTATCAAAATTAGTCTTTAAAAATTTATATATTAACATCGTTAACTCCACGTGGTCAAGCGATACGCGCTTGTGGGGCCGCCCAACGTGGGCAAGTCCTCGCTGTTTTACGCACTCACCGGGGTATACGTCAAGACTGCCAACTACCCTGGCACCACTGTTGAAATACACCGCGGCTACGTCAAGAAAGTAGGCGACAAGATAGAAGTCGTCGACCTCCCCGGCGTGTTAAACCCCCAAAGCCCCCAAGACGACGACGAGAAAATTACAGTCAAAGAAATCGCCGAGGGGCAGTACGACGGCGTCATAGTTGTGGCGGCCCCACACGCATTGCAGGAGTCGCTGTTGTTGGCGGAGTACGCCAGCAGGCACAAGCCTGTTGCCCTAGTTATAAACATGGTAGACCTGTGGCGGCCCGCCTATTCTGAAGAGGAGCTGGAAAAACTCCTCGGCGTGCCGGTGGTGTACGCCTCTGCGACTAGGCGCCTAGGGCTGGAGAAATTAACTAAGTTGATGGCGTCTGGCATACCCCATTTAAAAATTTCAACTACCAAGCTGGAGGCACCGCCGCTCTACGCCGCGGCTAAGAGCTACGTCTTTTCAAGACCGGCCCTCGCCCTGTCCCTCCTGGTGGGGATCGGCCTATTTACGTCGCTACTCCTCATGGCCGTAATCGAGGGCGTAACCCCCCTGGGGCAGCTCCCCTTCTCCCTCTCCGCACTACTTGAGGCGGTGGACGCATACATCAAGACTTGGATCTTGTCCCAAGTCGGCGGCCCCGCGGGGTCGTTTCTGGCAAACGCGCTGTGGGGGTCTTTGATGACCATAGCCACCATAATGCTGTACGTCTCAGTGGCCTTGGTGTTGGTGGTGTTTTACGAAGACAGCGGGTTGATAGGCTACTTGTCGCGCCGAGTGGAGGGGCTACTAGCCTCCGCCGGGGTCCCCCCAAGGGGGGTGGTGTGTCTTCTCGTGGGCGCCTCTTGCAACGTGCCTGCGGCGGCGTCGGCAGGCGTCTTGTGGGGGAGGGGAAACAGAGTGCTCACGGCGCTTTTAGTCCCCTACATGCCCTGCGTGGCTAGGCTTGCCATTTTCGCCGCCGTGGCCACCGCCGCTTTGGCCAAGACGCCGTACCTCATACCGGCGGCCATCCTCTTGCCGTACATCGCGGGGCTGGTGTTCGCCTTAGTGGCCTCGGCGGTTTATAGAAAGGTCCTCGGCATTGAGAGGTCCTCCTTTGGGAAGACGCCGCCGACGCCGCTGATGGTGCCCGACGTGGGCATCTTCTTTAAAAAAGTGGCGGTGGAGATATTAGAGTTTTTCAGAAAGGTGGCGCCCATATTGATCCCCGCCTTGTTGTTGCTGTGGCCACTGACGGCGTTCGGCCCCGGCGGATATGTGGAAGACGTCTCCCAGTCCTACATGGCGCAGGCGGGGAGGGCGCTGGAGCCGTTGTTCTCGCCCATGGGGCTACCCTGGGAGGTCGTGGCGCCGCTGGCCGCCGGGTGGGTGTTTAAAGAGGTGGTGCTCGGCCTGTTGGAGGCGATGGGCGGCCTAGCCGCGCTTTCGCGGCTACCCCTACCCTCCGTCATGGCGTTTCTAGTATTCACGGCGTTTTACTCCGCCTGCGTGGCCACCTTGGCCACGCTTAAAAAAACCCTAGGGCTGAGGCTTCTAGCCCTCAGCGTGGCTGTGAACCTGGCGCTTGCATACGTCGCCTCCTACGCCACCTATCTATTCTTCTCCATCTTAGCCTAGAGGCCACGTAGCCCACTGGCACGGCGACGTGCGACATCAGAGTAAACGGCACCAACGCCGCCAGGAGGCAGGCCGAGGCGAAGTGCAGGTAGAACAACGCCTCGTAAGGGCCTGAGAGCGGAGGCGGGGAGAAGGCCCAGCTTATATAAACGTCTCTGCGCCCCGACGCCCCCATGGCCACGCCGCTCCATACCAAGACGGTAGACAGGGCGAGGGCCAACGCCCGCTCGACAGATCCCCTCAGCCTATACCTAGCTAAGAGCGTTGCCGCCGTTCCTGCCACTAGCCCCACGGCCGTCCCCACCGCCGCAAGTTGGGCAGGGGGTGGGACGAATATAAATAAGTGGCCTGTCAGTGAGGCGGTCAGCGCGACGTGGAAAACCCAGGACAAGGCCCTGATCTTTAAGTCTTGGATTGAGCCAAAGGTGAGAAATCTCCACACCTCTTGTGGCGCCGTAGAGGTGGGAGACTTTAAAACGGCCACAAGCGCCTGGGCTGCTGCAAACGCGGTGGACGCGGCGAGTATGAGGAGGAATAAGTATACCACGCGGCCATGTCCTCAGTTGGTAAAAACTTTCACTATGTAAAATTTGCACTTTTCACATTATTAAAAACAGGTATATCTATACCCGTGGACTATGCGTACTACGCCTCGAAGAGTTGTGTACGATGCGGAAACTGCGTAGAGGCTTGTCCAACGTATTTAGCCACCGGGGACTTGAAATACTCGCCCATGGGGCGCCTCGCGGCTTTAAGACAAAGAGCCCCCTCCGACCACCTCCTAGACTTGTTTGCCCACTGTTCTATGTGTAAGAGATGCGCCTACTTCTGCCCCCTCGGCCTAGACGTGGCTGAGGCGACGAGACAAGTCAGAGACAGGCTGTGGCGCATGGGGAAGCCGGTTCCGTACGTGGCGAAGGTTGTGGACAACTTTGAAAAGTGGGGCAACAACATTGGGCTCACGCCGAGGGTGATACAACAAGTCCTCCGCGCCGCCGTTAGGAGGATTGAGAAAGAAAAGGGGCAGTCCCCCGCCGTCTACCTACACAACAACGGCGTGTTTATAAACGTGGCCAGCGGACAGGAGGAGGGGCCGAAGACGCCGGCTTTGTTATTCCCATCTTCCTCAGACTTATTTGAATTCGACGAGGCGTTGAGGGGGTACGTATACTCTCTGTGGAAACTAGGCCTAGACGTCGTGGTCAGCGCCGAATTGGCAGACACGGCGAATTACGGCTACTACCTATCCACCGAGGCCATGACTAAGATCGCCGCTAAATACATAGAGGTGATTAAAGAGGTGAGGCCAAGTGTGGTTATCTTTGGCGAATGTGGACACGGGTGGCACGTCTTCACCCGCCTAGTGGCGCCTAGAGTAGACGTCCCCGTCTACCACATACACGAAATACTAGCCGAGGCGTATTTAAGAGGAGAGCTAAGACTTAGGAGAATAGAAGTGGCGAGGCCCGTGGCCTACATGGACCCGTGTAACTACTCCAGGGGGGCGGGCCTTATAGAAGAGCCTAGGCTCTTGCTAAGAGCCGTGGTGGGCGACTACCTAGATTGGAAAAACCCAAAAGAGTCGCTCTGTTGCCTAGGGGGCGGGGGGCTCATAGCGCCGGACAAGCTTGAGCTAGCCGTGGCCTACTGGAAGAGGGCATACGGCCACTTACTTGGGGTCATCAAGACGGCGGTTAGGCCCTGCGCCACGTGTAAAGCCCAGCTGAAGAGAGTATTTGCGAGAATTGGCAAAGAGGCATCCGTCGTGGGTGTGGCTGAGCTGGTGTACAGGGCCTTGGACTAGACTTGGGACAGCACTTTGGAAAGACAGCCGCTGGGAGGCTCCGCGCCGGCTAAGACGCACAAGACGTCGTAGTTGCGAAACGTCTGCATAAGCCTCCCCCTGTCCACCCCCAACTCCTCCTCAATTATAGACGCCGGGGGGCACGCCCCATTTTCGAGCCAGAAGCCTCTCACAAACTTAACTACTCTAAGCGCCTCCTCGTCTAGCCGAAGCCCGTTCACCTCGGCGAGTAGCGAGGCGAGCTCGGGGCTCCAGTCCTCCCTGGCCTTGGGGAGACAATTTGTCAACTCGACGCGGCGGCCGCCTATGACCACCGCAGGCGGGCAGTGCACGTCCAAAACCGGGCCGTGGTTAAAAGCTGTTTTTGTGCATTATATGCACTTATATATACTCCAAGTATTAGACATGTTTCCACAATTAGAAGAGGTCCACCTCCTCGTTAGAAAAACTGTGAGAGATTTTGTAGAAAAACGCGTGGAGCCGAACGCCCGGAGGATAGACCAGGGGTGGTACCCCCGCGAGTTGCTGAGAGAAATGGGCGAACTGGGGCTACTGGCTCCACACGCCCCGCCTGAGTACGGAGGGCCTGGGCTCGATTTTAGAACCCAGGTTTTAGTGGCAGAGGAGTTGGCAAAGGCGAGCCCGGCTCTGGCCACGATTGCGGAGGTACAAGGCTCTATGATTGTTTACGACTTAATCCACTACGCAGAGCCCGCCTTGAGAGAGAAGTGGCTCCCCCCAGCGGTGAAGGGAGAGAAGATAATAGCCTTTGCGCTCTCTGAGCCTTGCTGCGGCTCCGACGCCTTTTCCATTGAGACTAAGGCCGAGAGGGCCGGGGGGTCGTGGGTCATAAACGGCACCAAGCTGTGGATAACCTCAGGCATGTACGCCGACGCCTTTCTAGTGGCCGCCAGGACCGGCCCGCCTGAGGAGAAGCATAAGACAATTACCCTCTTCCTAGTGGAGAGGGGCAAGTGCGTAGAGACCACGCCGGTATATGTGATGGGGGTCAGGGGCACCGGCACGGCTGAGGTGAAGTTTAAAGACTGCGAAGTAGGCGACGAGGCCGTCGTGGGGGGCCTAAACGGCGCTTATAAAGTCATACTAGACGACTTAAACAACGGCAGGACTTGCGTAGGCGCCATCGGGCTCGGGATAGCGGAGGGCGCCTTGAAAGAGGCCGTGGAGTACGCAAAACGGCGCGTGGCCTTCGGCAACGCCGTCATAAACTTCCAGGTGGTCCAACACTACGTCGCCTCGCTTAGGGCGCAGATCGAGGCTGTTAGAAACGTGGTATACACAGCGGCATATTTTAAAGACAGGGGGGACCCGCGCTTCCCCCTCTACGCCCAGATCTCTAAATACCTCGGCTCGAGGCTTGCGGTGGACGCCTCTAGGACGGCCATGCAGATAATGGGCGGCTTCGGCTACTCCACCGACTCTAAGGTGGAGATGTTGTACAGAGACGCGAAGGCCACCGAGATTTACGAAGGCGCCAACGAAGTGGTGTTAAACACCTTGTTCAGACTTTCGGAGAAGACGGAGCTATAGCTCATACTCCTCGCCCCCCAAGAAGATTTTTCCCCCCACCGCCGTGGCGACCACTCTGCCAAAGGCCTTAAACCCCTCCAGAGGCGTGTGTTTACAAGTGCCTGCAAAGTCCTCCCCCCTCACGACGTATTCCTCCAGCTTAACCACGGTGAAAAACCCCCTGCCCACGTCTACGTCGACGCCGAGGAATTTGGCCGGCCGCTGGGAGTAGAGCCTAACCACGTCGTCTATTGACAAGACCCCCCTTTTCCAAAAGGCGAGCAGAAGCCCGAGGGCCACGTCTAGGCTACATATGCCCGGCGGGGGGCTCCGCCACTTTTTCTCCTCGATGGTGTGCGGCGCGTGGTCTGTGGCGTAGATGTCCACAAAACCCCCCGCGAAGAGGGCCAACAGCCTCTTCCTCGTCTCGGGCGTCCTCAGCCGGGGGTTGACGAGGCAGAGGCCCGCCTCTTTGCAGTTCTCAACGTCTAGGAGGAGGTGGTGCGGCGTTACGTCCACCGTGGCCCACCCTCTGGAGAACTCCACCGTCTGGGGAAGGGTGACGTGGGTGAGGTGGACCTTGGCGCCGGTCCGCATGGCCGCCGCCCACACCTTCTGTACACAAGCCCACTCGGCCTCCGGCGGCCTCTCGCCGTCGCGGAAAAGGCCGGGGTCCTCGCAGTGGAAGACGGCCGTGCACCCAAGCGAGGCGCACTTCTCCAACAGCCTCTCCACGTGGCCCCAGCCGAACTCCGCCACGTCCTCTGGGTATATCTTGACGCTCCGGGGCCTAGCCGCGTCGAGCTCAGACAAGTCGGCGGGGACGCCCATGTGTAGCCGGTATACGACGGGGAGCCTCGACCCCTCCTCAAGCCTCTTGCGGTAGAGCTCGGCGGTTCTAATGTGTGGCTTAGTGTTAGGCATGTCTCCCACCGCCACCACGCCCCCCGCCAGCGCCGACTTTGCCCCGCCTTGTAGAGTCTCCTTATAGGCGAGGCCCCAGTCTCTAAAATGGACGTGCACGTCCACCATCCCCGGGAGTATGAGGTAGTCGTTGGAAAACTGCACCGTCTTACAGCCCTGGCGCCCTAGCCTAACCCTGTGAAAACCCCCCTCGACGTAGGCCCTGCCCTCGACCCTAACACAAGCCATTAACAGTGTATCCTATTATCCTCAACTTTGCAGACCTCTCTGCCGTGCGGGGCGTAGACCACTGCCTCTGCTCCTTTCAAAACAGCCACGTAGTCCGCCAAGTGGCGGAGGCCCCAGCTCCTCTCGCATCCTAAAAACAACGCCACTCCTAAGCTTTTCAATTCTCTAATTTCGAAAAAGTTTATTTCAAAGGCCTTGCGGCCGTATAGGAGGAACTCCACGTCCACACCGTCTGAAATCACCACGTCGGCGCTGGAGTTGGTCAACGCCTCGTAGAGGGACTTGACGTGGGCGAAGTGGCTCTGAGGCCTCGGGCTGGCCTGCTGGACCTCCGCCCTCCCGCCGTATCTTTCCACTAGCTTAGACACCACAGAGGCGTCCCTAGACAGCGCTCTGTACAACACCTTTAGGCGTTGTTGCGACAGCTCGGCGGCCGCCCGCGCCAGCAGCGGCGTTAGCACCTTGCCGAGAAGCATGTATATACTCCCACCCCTGATTGGCCCAAACGCCCTGGAGAGAGACTCGGCCCAAGCCTCCCAGCTGGGCCTAGGCGCGGGACGGGGGAGCTCGTCGATAAACACCACGCCCTGGCCCTCAATAATGTCAAACTCTAGGTAGTACCCCGCCTTCTTTCCCCTAGACTTCACCACGTACATCCTCCTCTCCGTCACGCCGTTTGTAATTTTCATTTCTAGACGTAGCAAATTATCAGACACGTAGTCGAGGGGGGTGACGGACTCCTCCTCGGCGATGGCTAGAAAATCTGTCTTCGACGGCTTGAAGACGCGATACACCGCGTTTATTAAATACTCCCTGCTCTTGGAACCCTCTAACAGAGAAGAAAGAGAGTCGGCGACTACCAGGTCGTAGTTTTCTTGACTTACCGCGGACACTACTTGATTAATCATAACATCTGTCTTTACAAATATCATATCCCAGAAGTTAATTTTTGACAAATCATATCCAAGCGCCGTGGCGTTTTTAATAAAAGTCTCCTTATCCTCGTAGAGAGAGACCCATAACACCCTCTCCCCCCTATTTAAACGCTCATGTGCTATACGCATGGCGAGGCTAGTCTTCCCCACCCCCGGCCTCCCGTAGATGGCAGTGACGCCCGTAAAGCCCAGATCCATGTTAATAGGCCTACTTTTAAAAAATTAGATCAATCGTTTCAGAAGTATTACTAAAAACAGCCCTCCCGTTCCTTACCTCGGCCTCGACGCCCCACCCCCTAATTTTTAAAACCCCACGCCTAGCCTCTGCGTAGGCGGGGCCTCTGCCAAGCCTCCACATACGCCTTATATTGTAAAGTCTTTTTAACCACTCCACAAGCGGATGCCTACATGGCGTAAACGGCGTCCTGTTGGTGTGGTCTGAGGCTTGTCCCTCTTCCCCACATTCGCCGCCTGCGTATATGGAGGGCACGCCGGGGAGCGCGAACAACGCGGCGTAGGCGCCCGCAAGGGCGCCGTCAGATTTGAGCAACGTGGCCGCCCTGTCCACGTCGTGGTTTTCTAAAAACGTGTTCATATAGGCAAGGGAGGCGGGTGGCGTTAGCGCGATGTACGCGTTTATAGCCTTGGCCACCTGTTCCGGCCCCTCTCCCCATTTGAGAAAGGCTCCGTATAGTAAATACGCCGTGAAGCCCCTAATAACTGAGAAGAAGGGGGCTGGGTTCCCCACGTGCTCTCCAAATACGTATCGGCCAGACGCCGGAGACAGAGCCTCTTTCCACACCCCAGGCGGTATGCCGTGTGAGACGTCTAGCCTAAGGCCCTCTGCCCTCGCCGCCCAGAACTCCACCACCCTCTTTGCGTACTCCACAGCCTCGGGCCTTGCGTAGTCTATCCTAGGCATGAGCCAGACTTTGAGAAAGGTGTCGTACGGCGGTTCTCCGCGGAACAGCTCCCGAAGGCGCCTCCTCGGATAGGCGTCTGCCAAGGCCTTCGCAAGGCGCGACGCCGCCGGGTCTCTCAGCTGGAAAGGCCCTTCTGGAAACATGGGGCTCCTAAGCCCCACGTGGTACAGCACGACGTCTAGTACAAGCCCCATTTTCAACTGGCTAAGCCTCTCCCTCAAGGCGTAAAAAGCCTGCCACCCCCCAAGCCGCTCATCCACCTGGAAGTGGTCAACCACGTCGTATCTGTGGTAAGACATGGCCGGGTAGATTGGGTGGAGGTACAAGAAGTCGGCAAAGGCCGAGGCCCACGAGGCGAGGCTAGCCACGTCTCTCAACGTCCCGCCGCAGAAGTCCATCCTCAAATCTCTGCAACCAAGCCTGTCGGCCGCCCTGTCTGGGAGCACCTCGTACATGGCGACTGCAGGCGGCGCCCCCGCCGAGGCGGCGGCCACGCCCCTCGTCCTCTTGCCGCAACACCTCACCTCGTACTTAGCCCCAGGCGATACGCCTAGGTATATAGAGTAGGGGCCCACTTCGGCCAGCTTATAAACATCGCCTTTGGACAACTCGGGCTCCTCCGGCGCGTATATGCGCAACTCCGCCACGCCGCCCCAGTCGGCGGCCATGTAGGGGGAGGAGAAGTGCCAGGGGTATTTAAAGGGCTCCACTACGCAATCCTCGCCGTCTGCCAGCCTGTACACCCCCGGGGGGAGCTCCACGGAGTCACGGAAGGCGCCTTTTATCCAGCCCGAGAAGTCCCCCACGGCTTCGCCCCTCGTCTTCACCACAGCCACGTACCCGTAGTAGGGGTCCTGGCGCCACTTCTCCACTACGCAGCCCACTGCTCAACAACCGTTAAATAAATGTAAACTCCGCCTCCCATGATAAAGCTGGGAAAGTACCCCAGGCTTGTGAGGCTGAGAACCAGGGGAGAGGCGGTGTGTCCCATAAGCAAGACCGTGGACGTCTTTGAAGTGACGCTGGAGTACATCCCCCGGGACTCCGTCATCGCCATAGAGGAGTTTAAAAAACTAGTGGACAGCTACCGGGGTAGGGAGATCTACCACGAGGAGCTCGCCGCTGACCTCCTGGAAAAAATTAGAAACATGCTAAATCCTCCCTACGCCAAGGTGGTGCTGAAGTCTGTCTACATCGGCGTCGAGATTGAGGTGGTGGCCGAGGCGGGGGGAGTGCCGCCGGTCTACATCTAGGGCTGCCTCCACCTAGCCACTTTAAAGAGGAAGTACAGCCCAGCCACACTTTGCAACGCCAGGGCCGCCGCCGCGGCGACCAAGAGGTCGGCGGAGTAGTGGTGCAGTCCGGCCTCGTGATGTATAATAATGCCAGCCGCACCCGTGGGCAACAAGACGCCTAGGTATGGGCTGGGCAACATGGTGGCTGGGTAGTAGACGGGGCTCCCCACGGTAAACACGGCGGAGAGTATCTGAGGGAGGGCCCATGCGTAGCGCATATGCCTAATCAGCCCGGACAGCGTGAAGCCCAACCCCGCAGAGGCAAGCCAGAGGGCGACCAAGGCGTATAAAACCAGGGGGCTGAGGAAGGGGACCCCCAGAAGCGCCATGGCGGCTAGGTAGACGGCGAGGGTGGGCAAGGCGAAGACAAAGGCGCTGAGGGCCAGGCCCAGGGCGTACCCGGCCGGGGAGACGGGCGCCGCCGTGAGCATAGACTGGTACTTTATGCCGAGGCGGTAGTACGTGGCGTCGCCGATGAGCGAAATGCCGTTGGAGGCTATGGTCCACACGAGGCCCCCCACGAGGCCCCACTTAAGCCCCTCCACGCCTCCGTAGAGCCCCAGGAGGACTAGGAAGGAGATGGGGCTAGCCGAGCTTGCCAACACCCACACCCAGCCCCTCGTGGCCGCGATCCAGCCGTTTATCCACGCAATTACAAGGGCGTCTCTAATCGTCTTCATAACCCCCGCCCTCTTCTTCTATGAGGCCGATGTTTAACAAGACGTAGTCCTCCAGCGACTTGGGCCTCACCAACACCTTTACCCCCCTGTAGGCCAGCTGAGCCGCCGCCGTGGGGTCGTCTACGTAGTAAAGCCGCCTCTCGCCGATTTCTAAAGACGCCCTGCTGCCCACAAGCGAGCCGTCGACGCCGTATACCTCCACGGCGTAGCGTCCTGGCACTTTCTCCACCAGCTTGTCAGGAGGCGCCAGGTCCACCACCCTGCCCTTGTTGAGCACTAGCACCAAGTCGCTCAGCGCCGCGGCCTCCTCCACGTAGTGTGTAGTCAACACTACCGTCGTGCCCCTACGCCTCATTTCAGACACGGCGTTCCACACCACCCTGCGGGAGTACACGTCTAGGCCTGTGGTGGGCTCGTCTAAAAACACCACGTCGGCATCGGCGGCGAAGACGGCCGCCACCAGCACCCTCCTCTTATACCCCCCCGAGAGGGTGTCCACCTCCCTATTCCGAAATTCCCAAAGGCCGAACTCCTTCAACGCCTCCTCCGCCCTCCTCCTCGCCTCCCTCATGGAGAGACCCCTCAAGAGGAGGTAACTGTAGACAAACTCGTAGGGGGTTAAGAAGTCGATGGGCCTGCTCTCCTGGGGCACGGCGGCTATGATACGCCTCACCTTGTCGGCATCCTTAACGACGTCGAAGCCTCCGACCGCGGCGCTCCCCTCTGAGGGCATGAGCTCGGTGGTGAGGATCCTAACCATTGTGGTCTTCCCAGCGCCGTTGGGGCCTAACACACCCAGCACTACGCCTCGCCCCACCTCGAAGGTGACCCCCCTCAACGCCCAGAAGTCGCCGTACCTCCTGCCTAAATTATCACAAACAATCACTCTAAATATTTGTAAATGGGATTAAAAAGCTTTCCGCCCTCCGTGGCAATACGCCGCGGCCGCGGCGGCGAACCACAAGTATTCCAACCCAGGCCGCTCAGAATAGCCAAAGTACCCAGCAGGCGTCGGCACGAAAAACAACCCCACAGAGGCCAAGACCGCGGCCGCAAGCCTCCGCCTGTCCCCATCAGCGTCGAGCATAAGGGCTAAAGCCGCGGCGGCTTTTATCAGATAAGCCAACACAGGAGGTAACGTTGAGCTAATTTTCCAATGCCCCGGAAGAGACGCTAGAATAAAGACATCTACGTAAAACCATGGCGCAACTACTCCTAACACAATAAGTGCAAGAGCCGCCGCCTTGGCGAACCACCTCCTCGCGGCCATGAAGAAAGAGGCCCCCAACGCGGCGTAGATATACGTCAATGCGTATAGCCCCGTGAGGTGAATGGTCTCGGCGGCAATTATAGGCAAGACCATGGCCGCGCCTCTGTCCAGCCTCGTGTTGAACACAGAGGCGTACGACGCCAGCGCCACAGCCGCGACGGCTGCGACTGGATTAAAAAGCCAGTCGTACATGACGTTTTGAAGAGAAAACAAGGCAAGTAGGTATGCCACCAGCCCAAGCGGCTTCTTAACCTCAAGCGCCGCTACCCCAACTGCGATGTAGTAGAAGATGAACCGTGGATCAAAGCGGCTGAGTACCATGACGATTAGCCCGGGGATCGCCGCCGCCGAGCTGGAGTCCCAGCGGGTAAGCGCAATCACGTAGGGCAACAATGTCCCCGCCCACACGGCTGTCATGACTGCGCTCTGGCTAATAAATGGACTGGCCCAAGCCGCCGCGGACACCACGGCTATAGACACCGCGAAGACAAAAAAGCCGCTTAGCCTCATACTCAAACCTACAAAACACATTAAAAACTTTACCAGCAGGTGCTCCGCCTCGTATACCCCAAGCGACTCGGCCTAGGCGGCTGATCCCTATCCAATACGACTCGGCATGCCGACCTCCCGCGTGGGAAGTACCACGGCTTCGCCGGATATCCATGACAAACCTCTACGCGTACATCGCGGCTACGAGGAGCGGCCTTATGAAGAGGCCGCCGCCTGCCAGCTACTCGGCGCCTCAGCTGGGCGGAAGAGGCGCAGGTGGCAACGGGCTGGGACTGCGCCGGGGGCCAGGCGCTAAAATTGTAAAAAAGTGGGGGTTGCGGAGTGCTGTCAGGCTGTGTTCTCCTTCACCGTTATCTGCACGACTCCGCCGGCCGCCTCTACGGCGGCTTTGACCACCCCTCTCTCCCCTGCCTTGGGTGGAGGCGTTTTCACAATGCCCGCCGCCGCGTTTACCGCGGGCTCCAGCCCCACGCCGGGTGGGAGGCGTAGTGCCGCCTCGGCCACGCCGCCGGTCACGTTTATCCGAAGCTCGGCGGCTCCTTCAAAAGGCTTGTATTTCAACACGCCTGCAAAAACTCCGCCGGATACGCCCACCTCCGCCCTGCCACCCTCAAGCTCCAGGTCTGCGTCCACCGCCCCGCCTGAGAGGCTCGCCTTGAACTGAGAGGCTGAGTTTTTTACCTGGACGTAGCCTCCCGAGACGTCTAACTCCAGCGTCGAGAGGCCGTCTGCGGTGGCCTCCACTTCGCAGGCCCCGACGGATATCTTCCCGTCGCCGATTTCGAATTCGCCGGGGTCCTCGCACTTAGCCACCACGTAGTTTGGCCCCCTGGAGAGCCTCACCTTTCCCCCCGCCACCTCCACGAGGAGGGTGCCTCCGTGTTTAAACTCGCCGCGGTAGACCTCCTGCATTTTCTTCTTAGTTCTCAGCCTGAGCGGCGCCAGGTACGACAAAGCCTCTGCCCCAAGCCTCAGCGCAGAGGCCAGGAGGCCCCCGCCGCCCACAGACAGCACGTCTCTCGTCTTAGGCTCCACGTACGGCCTAAGCCTATCCGACACCTTCACCACTCCCACGTCTGCAATGGACTCCACCACGTCGTACAGAAGGTCCGGGTCGACGTCGTCGGCGACCTCGACGATGGCCACGTCTCTAATCCTAATCTTCGCCCCCCTCTTCTTCGCAAACTCTAACAAGGCCCTGTCGATCTTAAACGAGAGCCTGTCGCTGATCAATATGTCCTCGACGCGCCTCTCCTCAGGCGGCGCCGGAAGGGCCGCCCCCTCGACCTCCTCCAACACCCTCAGCGCCTTCCTACCCAGCTCAGTCAAGTCGTAAAACCCCCTCTCGTTCTTCTCCACGAGGCCGCCCAGCTTCTTTAGATGAAATGCCAGCGTCGGGCTGTCCACGCCTAGCTCGTCCATCAGCTCGCTGAAGGTCATAGGCCGACGCGCCAGCAGCTTGATCGCCCTCCTTCTCACTGGGTGGGACAACGCGTCGAAAATCTCCTCAGCCATGTGTGGAAAAACCTGCGAGGAGAAAAATAATTCTGTAAAAACAGCTCGACAAAACCCCTTTTAGTTAGTAAAAAACTCTCAACAAGCAACTCAAATGTAATTTACACGGCGTCCCAAAGATTTTTAATTAACGGCGTAGTCGCCCTTGTGAAACTCAGCAACACCAGAAGGCAGAAAGAGGGAGGGAGGCTTGAAAAAAGCCGAGAGGCTTCGGAGAGTAAGGCCGTCGCCGACAAGGCGGTAAACAGCATACACCACGCAACAGAGGAATTTAACAAGGCGGTGCAGTTGGTAAGACTCCGCGTCAAGCCCGGCGAGTTATACGCAGAGTTGAAGATGGGGAGGCGTGAAGATGAAGGAGGCGGCTGACGCCCAGGCGGTAGGGGACGTGGTTAGCCGACCTGCCGTGAAGGCGGCCTCGGCGAGCCTAGCCTCATCTGGATACTTGGCCCACAAAGTGCCGGGGCCCGCGGCGGCGCTCAACCCCCGCGTGGAGCCCCCCACATCCACAGACTGGCGGCTGGGCGCGAGCCTTCTGCCTACCTACTGTTACGTATTTACTCCGGCAAAGGCGGCCGCGGCGCGTCCCAAAAGAGGGCGGGAAGAGGCTATAGAGCTATGTAAAGTCGTAACGCGGGGGGCGTATGCGGCTTAGGGCTAGGTTCGTCCTCGCCGGGGAGCTGGAGGTGTTGCAAGACGCCGTGGTGGAGGTGGACGACGCAGGCGTGGTGGAGGGGGTGGGGAGGTACACGGGGGGCAACGTGGTGGACTTGGGCAACGTGGTGCTCATGCCGCAGTTCATAAACGGACACGTCCACGTCCTCGACGCCGTTATGTTAGACCGAGACGACATGTACATCGACGACTTGGTGGGGTGGCCCCACGGGGTGAAGTACCACGTGGTCAAGAACTTGGTGAGGAGGGGTAAGCACACGGCCGTGGTGAGGGCCGTGGCGCGGAGGATGCGGAGCTACGGCACGGGCTGCGCGTTGGTCTACGCGGAGTACGCCGCAAGGGACGTAGAGGAGGAGTTTAAAAAGGCGGGGATCGACGCTGTGGTCTTCCAAGAGGCACACGGCGGCTTCCCCGACTACCCCAACGTACAAGTGGCGTCGCCGGTGGACCACGACCCCCAGTACCTAAGAGAGCTAAGGAGGAGGAGCCGCCTCGTCTCCACACACGTCTCCGAGACAAAGGACTGCCACGACGCCGGCGACTTGGAGCTCGCCCTTAAGGAGCTGGACGCAGACGTCTTGGTACACCTAGTCCACGTCACCGAGGAGGAGGCCGCCGCGATCCCACGCACGAAGACTGTGGTGGTGAACCCCAGGGCCAACGCGTACTTCGTGGGGAAGGTTGCGCCAGTCCCCCTTCTGCTACCCCTAAAGCCGCTACTCGGCACAGACAACGTCTTCATGAACGAGCCGGACCCCTGGGCGGAGATGAAGTTCCTCCACGCATATGCCGCCGCCTCGGGGTGGCCGATTGGGGAGAAGGAGGTGCTGGCGATGGCCACCGTCTGGGGCTGGGAAAAAGTGGGGTGCCCCCCGCCCATCCAGCCTGGGGCTAGGCTGAGGGCCCTTGCGGTGGAGACGCCCTACGCCGGAGACAAGGTGCTGAAATACCTAGTCAAAAGGGCGACGCAAAAAGACGTCATCGCCTTTGTGGAGGGGGCCTCCATCACCCCTGTTGAGTAGAAAACCTCCGCATCAGCACGGGCGCCACCACGCCAACCACCACGGCCGCCAACGAGCCGGCGAGGTCCCGCACAAAGACCACCTGGTCGGTGGAGGGGTTAGACAAGGTGCTTACGAGGTATAACAAGCCCAACACCACCGCCACCGCGCTCAAGGCGTAGACCAAGACGCGCATGGTGCAGGTATAACTCAACTATATAAGTGTAAGCTACCGATGAGGTCAGCACACAGCGTAAGCGCAACTGCCCAACTCGCAACAATTTTTAAATAAGAGAAACTTGTGAGATATGAACAAGACCGTGGTGGTTTTGCTGATTTTTTCTTACGTGGCCGCCACCTATGCAGTGCCTCCCCACCACGGCTGTTGGACCTATTGGCAGAACGTAACAGACGGGTACTACATACTTTTCAACAGATCGAACCAGACTTATGACATATACGTATTTACCACGGCAGAGTATAAAAAGTGGAGCAACGGAAGCAACGCAGACGCAGTCATAGCCGACAGATCGCCGCCAGGGTCTTTCTACGCCATGTACCTACCGCCCGGCCAATTATACTACCTAGTAATAACTAAATGCCCAGTCAATGCAACGCTGTCGGCGAGATATGAGCGTGGATTGCCTTCTGGCGTAGTAAGCCTAGGCCCCCTAAGGACCAGCGCCGCATTAGCCTACTTTAACATAAGAAAAATAAAGGCCTACAACCCAGATGCTGAGAAGAAATTCGGCGTCCCGAATTGGGGCGCCAGCCTACAGCTTAACGTGGTGCTGGTGGCCAGGCTATCAGACGGCCAGTTTCACTACTACTGGCTACAGAACGTGGTAGGCCTAGAGACGTCAGAGAAGAAGTACGGCATCTGGGACAACGTCTGGAATAACACAGCTCGCTACTCTAAATTAGCAAACTCGACGGCGAGGGGTACAGATGGCTATGTACTCAGAGGGAAAGCTAACGACACATTTTACGCTAGCTTCTACAGCTTAAAGCCGTATTCTCTTCCACTTGCCGGCTACCTGCTCATCAATGTGACTAGGGTAAACCCGCTGACGGTGGAGTTCTGCTACTCCCTCGGCGTAGAGTTTCCCAAGAAGTACGAGTGTTACGACAGAGTGGTGTTGTATACAGAAAAGCCTGTCGTGGAGGCATACATAGCGGCGATGCCCTACAATATCACGAGGAGGGGGACACCCTTAAGCGCAGATCTAGTTTTCGGCGGCTATGGGAATGACGCCTACACCACTTTTCTAGAGCTCGACGCAGACCTCGCCGTCTTCTATAAGAGCGGCGACTTGTGGACACCGTTTTCCAACTTGTACTGGGCCACCTACTCAACTACCGAGTCTGTCTTGAACCTAACGAGCGCTGTCACAGAGGCGGGCTTCATATCGGTAGGCACGGGGCCGTTTAAGACGGGGTCGGCATACTTGGGGAGGGTCGCGTTGCCGCGGATAGCTCTACCCTTCATCAACTACTCCAACCCAGCGTCGGGGGAGAGGTACTTTGGTTTTGCCACGTCGTCTCTGTCAATCCAGCCACCTGTGAAGCTACATCGGGGAGACACGATGTACGTGCTACGCGGCCTCTACGTCAACGGCAAGTTTAGCAACCAGACGAGGATTTCGATAAGGCCCACCGGAAGATTTGAAAAATACGACATATACCCAGCCTACGACGTCTACCACAGAGTAGTCGTGTTCTCTTCGTACCCGGTCAACATTACACGCAGAGGGGAGGCAGTACGCGCCGCCCGCTTCGAAGAGTGGCTACTAAACGGCACTTTGCTAAGCGTAACAATTCCGAGAGCCGTCGATTTTGGAAATAACACCCGCCTAGTGTACCGCGGCACAAACATCACAGTGGCCGTCGACAGGCCGTACGTACTCCAAGTCAACTTCGACCTACAGTACAGAGTTCGCATCACCTTCCCCAAGCCGCTTTCGGCAGTAGACGCGTGGGTGGACAGAGGATCTACATTCAAGGTCGTGATTTTAAGAGAGTACGTCTTAAACAACGGCACTAAGCTGATGTACAGAGGCCAAAACCTCACGTTTGTAGTAGACAGGCCTGTGGTGGGCGAAGTCGGCGTTGAGAACTTCGCCGTCTACTACGACGTCGCCGTACGTAGCAAATACCCGGCGTATGTGACGGTGGGGAGGCTGACCTATCGCACCACGTCGTGGCGCGGCTGGGTGGAGCGCGGCGCGGTGGTCGAGGTGCAGGTTCCAGCGGTTCAGCTCATCGCCCCCGGCGTAAGGGCCGTCTACCGAGGCCGAAACCTCACAATAGGCGTCTTGGGGCCTAGCCGCGTAGACGTGGACAACTTCACCCTCCAGTACTTAGTCCGCGTCGAGTCGCCAGTGCCCGTGAAAATAACCGCCGGAGCCGCCCGGGCCGAGTCGACGAGATACGAGGGATGGGTAGACGAGGGGGCGCAGATAGCCGTAGAGGTGCCCCCCGCCTACGAGTTGCCCAACCGGACTATGCTCCTATACGCGGGGCAGAACTACACCCTAAAAGTAACCAGCCCCCTGTCGCTCTCCATCCAGCCGGACCTCTTTAAGCCGATGTACTTAGTAGAGGTGGCGAGCCCCTACCCCGTGTTGATAAACGGAACCCCGGCACAAAACTACAGCAGGTGGCTACCGCCCGGGGCCGTGCTTAAGATAAGCTCAGAGCTTAGGTTTATCAACGGCGTCTTCATGCGGGGGGAGGACGCCGTGGTGGAGGTCAGCGGCCCCCTAAAGGTGGAGGTAAGGTGGAGCGTCGAGCCGCTCCCCACGGCCGCGCTTTACCTCGCAGTCGCCGCCGCGGCGGCGCTCGCCCTGAAAAAATTAACGTCTAAAAAGCCGCCCAGCCTCTAGGGACACCTCCTTCCACCTCTCCCTCAGCCTCGCCAACGCGGTGGGCTCGACGTCTAGGGCAATGGAGGCGTCTACCAGCCGCTGGTATCGTTTTGCTAAGTCGCGGTACCAGCCGGACAAGTCGCGGCCCTGCTTTCCAGACCTCATCCTCTCGAGGAGCCGGCCCATCTCTTCGTACATGGCCTCAGCCGCCGCGGCGACGATAGCCCGCGCCAGCGGCCTCAGCTCGTTGAACTGCGCCTCGGTGAGCTCCAAAACCGCCGCCTCAAGCGTAGGCCCGGCGCCCTCCTCCTCCCACCTCCGCACCACCTGGCTCTTCACAGCGCCGATGGCCCTCGCCGCCTTATCCCGCGGCGACCACGACAAGTAGACCCCGGGAAGCAACTCCAAGGCGTCTAACATCCTCCCCACCCTCTTCGCCACCTCCTTGTCGTCAGACTTGACAATTACCAAAAGCACACAAGGCTATAAACCCAACTTAAAAAATCTACGTGATGACTTCGGCAGGAACAGAAAAGTGAAGACACTTAGCCCTAGCTGAGCCCCCGGCGACAAGATAAGTACGCTATGTCAAGGATATAAAGTTTAAAGGCGCACATCACTATGAAACTGTTAAGAAACGTAGTTTTACGCATCCTTGAAGTTGCTGGCCAGCCGTTGCACAAGACCAAGTTGGTGAAGTTGGTATACCTAGTGGACAGAGAGCTCACGCGGAGGGGGCGCAGGCCCCTCTGCCGGTGGAGGCTGTGGCTGTACGGGCCCTTCAGCAAAGAGTTGCTAGACGTGTTAGACTGGCTGGAGGCGCGCGGCGACGTGGAGAAAAGAGTGGAGGTGAGAGACCTCGTCGTTACGGTGACATACAGAGCCGTCAGAGGCGCGGACCCCCTCTCCCCGACGCTTGAGGACGTGGTAAGATCTGTGGTAGCAGAGTGGGCAGACGCCCCGCTGGACAAATTATTGGAACACGTCTACAACCTCCCAGAGGTCAGAGCGGCGGCGTTCGGCGAGGAGATAAAGTGGAGGCAGTACCCAGCCGCCTGGGGGCTACTTGCGAGCCTGACGTACGAGGGGGAGGACGTATACGGGCTAGACAGACTGAAAATGGAGCTGTTGCAACACCTATTAGAGTCCGGCGCAGAGGAGGTGGAGGAGGTAAAGCGGCGCATAGGTGAGTTCTTAGAGAAGTCAGACATTGCCGCAGAGCTACAGTCAAATGTAGAGAAAATCTTCGCCGCCAACGTGGAGTCGCTTGACGAGTACGTGGCGACGCTGTTTGAGCGACTCGAATTTCTAAAAAGCAGAGAGACGGCAACAGACGCACTTCTAGACCTGTTAATAGTCTACAAACTGCTCCTAAGATATCCCGACCTCAGGCCCGCATATCTGCCAGACGCCGTGGCATGCGAATACCTCCTCCACGTCGCAGTACAACGCCAAAGAGAAGACCTAGTGGAAAAAACACGCGACGTAATACAGGCTGTAAAGCAGAAACTCATTAAACACCTTGAAGAGCTCGATTCTGAATGGTATCCTACCTAGACGTAGGAGCACTAATCGAATGCAACCCTCCAGACGACCTTTGCTACGTTACTAGCGTCGCCTTGGAAGTACTTGGGCTAAGATTACGGTTTGCATTAGAAAACTTCTTACGACATAAAAACGACGTGTTGAAAGAGGTAGCTTCGTAGTCCCTCTATGGGTCAAGGGCTAAGATGTCGCTCTTGGAGATACTCAACATGTTTGCCAAGCAACAAGATCCCTATTCAATCCTATTTAAGGCTATTACACGCCTTGTCGAATTAGATATGCCTAGGCCACGCCTCGTTGACGCATTGGCGTCAAGCCTTCCACAAAGCCGGCGTACCACGCCGATAGTAGTGGCTGAGAGCCTTTACAGCTTCATAGAATCTGTAAAATTGCAAAATCTCGCAGACTCATTTAGGCGTTTTTACGAAATATATGCGGCAAAAGTGCTAAACTGCGACATAGCCACGGCAGGCTCGTACACAGAGGTGAGGAAAGCTGTAGAAACCGCGTTGAGAGGGAGGCACGATGCCGACGTGGAGGACGTCGCACAGGCATACGCAATAGCCAACCACATGTTAAACACAGGCCTAAACAGCGCAAAAGTCCACAGCCCAGACGCAAAGTTTTCACAGGCCATAAGGCTGGTCAATGAGGCGTTTCCAAAATTCGCCTAGCTGTCGCTACAACACGTCCACTGCAACCGAAGTTAACCTCGGCGGGGTGCGGCCTTAAACCACGGCGTCGACCAACGCGCAGCCAGCGGGGGACAAGCCGGCGACCCCCCCCCCCGCCCGCCTCCAGCTGGCCTCTGTGTATTATATAGGTATTACTCCAGGCTGTTCGTCAAAAGTTTTGGAGAACTCCCCCCACTTGTTTTTAAACCCATCAGTTAAAATAAAGTGATCG